>DATBOK010000015.1:0-16290 GCA_036553845.1 Casimicrobiaceae bacterium | reverse complement strand
CGTTATGCAAAGTTTGCAACGGAGAATCTTGCAGTGGCGGCAGCAAGGATCGAATCGGACCGAGCGAACGTGTTGGATCTGTCACGTTTACGTCACGTTCGGAAAAACAGAAGAGCTACCGGAAACGGCTAACTCTTTGATTTGATCTGGCTCCCCGACCTGGGCTCGAACCAGGGACCTGCGGATTAACAGTCCGTCGCTCTACCAACTGAGCTATCGGGGAATTGGGCGGCCCACACGATTTTCATGGGCCGGGCAAGCCAGTAATTATAGCTTTTTCGGGGCTCGCGGGTCAATCGCCGGGCGCGCATCCTTCGTGGGCTTGGGACGCGAGGCTTCGCTCACGTGTGGCGCCGCGAGCCGCAGGTAATGGAACATGCTCCACAGGGTCAGCAGCGCCGCGATCCACAGCGCGACGGTGCCGAGCCACGGCGTGGAAACGCCCGGGATCACCGGTTCCCACAGCAGCAGCGCGATGATCGCGACCATCTGTGCCACGGTCTTCACCTTGCCGGCGAACGCGACGGCGACGCTCTTCGACTTGCCGAGCTGCGCCATCCATTCGCGCAGCGCGGAGATGGCGATCTCGCGGCCGATGATGATGATCGCGAGCCAGCTGTCGGCGCGCCCGAGCTGCACCAGCATGATGAGCGCGGCGGCGACCATCAGCTTGTCGGCAACCGGATCGAGGAACGCGCCGAACGCGCTGACTTCGCCCCAGCGTCGCGCGAGATAGCCGTCGAGCCAGTCGGTGATCGCGGCCAGCGCGAACACGCTCATCGCGAGCCAATTCTTGGCGGCCGGCGGCAGCAGCGTGTCGGGCAGGTAGTAGACGCCGACGAACACCGGGATCAGCACGATCCGCAGCCAGGTCAGCGCGATGGGAATATTGAGGGTCACGGCCGGTTCGGCGCCGCAATCCCGGCACGGCCTCTTCGTCGAAGACCGCCGGACGGCTCCGTCATTCTAACCCGTGCCGCCAGAGGGCCTTTGCACATCGATGCGCGGGCTAGTGCAACTGCGTATAGATCCGCTGCGCGAGCGCACGGCTGATGCCGGGCACGCGCGACAAGTCGTCGACGCTTGCCGCGACGATGCCGCGCAGGCCGCCAAAATGCGCGAGCAGCGCCTTGCGCCGCGTGGCGCCGATGCCGCTGATCTCCTGCAGCGACGACGTGGTTCGCGCCTTGCCGCGGCGCGCGCGATGGCCCTGGATCGCGAAGCGATGCGCCTCGTCGCGGATCTGCTGCAGCAGGTGCAGTCCGGGATGGTCGGACGGCAGGTTGAGCACGTCGTCGCGGCCGGGAAACACGATGTCCTCGAGGCCCGGCTTGCGCTCCGGGCCCTTGGCGATGCCGATGACCGGCACGCCATGCAGCCCCTGCTCCATCAGCACCTCGGCGGCGATGTTCACCTGGCCCCTGCCGCCGTCGATGAGCAGCAGGTCGGGCGGCGGAAATTCGCCGGCGACGATCCGCGAGTAGCGGCGCACGAGCGCCTCGCGCATGGCCGCGTAGTCGTCGCCGCCCTGCACCGGCTTGACGTTGAACTTGCGGTACTCGCTGTTGCGCATCGCGAGCTTGTCGAAGATCACGCACGAGGCCACCGCCGCTTCGCCCATCGTGTGCGACACGTCGAAGCATTCGATCCGCTGCGCGGTCGGCGGCAGCCCCAGCGCCTGTTGCAGCGCGGCGAGCCGCTCCTCCTGGGTGGCCTTCTGCGCGAGGCGCTGCGTGATCGCCAGAGTGGCATTCTGCGACGCCATCGTCAGCCACACACGGCGCTCGCCGCCGGGGTTCAGCACGATTTCCACCTTGCGCGCCGCCTGCGCCGACAGCACTTCGGCCAGCGCATCGATGTCCTCGGCGTCGGGCACGACGATCGTCGGCGGCACCGGGCGCTCGAGATAGTGCTGCGCGAGGAACGCGGCGACGACGTCGGCGATCGACACGCCGTCGGCATGCTGCGGGAACCAGGTGCGATCGCCGACGTGGCGTCCACCGCGCACCATCACCACGTTCACCGCCGTGAGCCCGCGCTCCGACACGGTGGCGACGACGTCGATGTCGCCGGCAGTGGCGCTCTCGACGAACTGCCGCGACTGCAACTGGTTGATGCGCGTGATCTTGTCGCGCACGCGTGCCGCGCGCTCGAATTCCAGCGCCGCGCTGGCGGCATCCATCTGCTGCTGCAGCTGCGCCAGCACGACGTCGGTCTTGCCTTGCAGGAAGAGCTCGGCGGATTCGACGTCGCTGCGATAGTCGGCCTCCTTGATATGGCCGACGCACGGCGCGGTGCAGCGCTGGATCTGGTAGAGCATGCACGGCCGCGAGCGGTTGGCGAACACCGAGTTCTCGCACACGCGAAGCTGGAACACCTTCTGCAGGAGCGCAATGCCTTCGCGCACCGCGCCCGCCCCCGGGAACGGGCCGAAGTAGCGGTTGTCGCGGTCGAGCGTGCCGCGGTGGAAGCGCAGTTGCGCGAACGTCTCGCCGGTGATGCAGATATACGGGTAGCTCTTGTCGTCGCGGAAGAGGATGTTGTAGCGCGGCTCGAGCGCCTTGATCAGGTTGTTCTCGAGCAGCAGCGCTTCGCCTTCCGAGCGCGTCACCGTGGTCTCGACGCGAGCGACCTGCGCCACCATCGTCGCGATGCGCGTCTCGTGCGCCGACTTCTGGAAGTAGTTCGACACGCGCTTGCGCAGGTCGCGCGCCTTGCCGACGTACAGTGCGCCCCCGGCGGCGTCGAACATGCGGTAAACGCCCGGACGGTTCGGCAGCGAGCGCAGGAGCTCGGCCGCATCGAACCTGGCGAGCGTGGCGTCCACCTTCGCCGTGTGCTGGTTGATCCGCGAGACCTTGGTCACGGTCGCCGGGTCTCTGCGCGTCTTCGCGTCCGCCGGCCGGACGTCGCCGCCCGCGTCACGCGGCCATCCCGAGATACGCGGTGATGTCGGCGAACACGGCGTCGAACATCGCCGGCGTCAGCCGGCGCGTGTTGGTGTTGTAGCGGCTGCAATGGTAGCTGTCGAATAGCGCGTGGCCGGCGACGTCGTGCCGCGCGCCGTGGACGAAGCGGTACGCGCTGCGCGCCGCGCCGAGCGCCACCAGCGCAGCGTCGTGCGCGATGCGGCCGAGTGCCAGCACGGCGGTGCCGGGACGCAGTTGCATGAGGTCGGCGGCGAGATAGGCGTTGCAGGCGTCGATCTCCGAGGGCAACGGCTTGTTGCCCGGCGGCAGGCACTTGACGGCGTTGTTGATGCGGCAACCGGTGAGCGCGAGGCCGTCGTCGCGCGCGGTGGACACCGGCGCCGACGCGAAGCCGAAGCGATGCAGCGTGGCGTAGAGGATGATCCCCGCGTGGTCGCCGGTGAAAGGCCGCCCGCTCGCGTTGGCGCCGTGCATGCCCGGCGCCAGGCCGACGATGACGAGGCGGGCCTCGTCGTCGCCAAACGGCGGCACGGGCTTGCACCAGTAGCCGGGGTGCTCGGCGCGCACCTCGTCGAGGAAGTCGGCGAGCCGCGTGCAACGGCGGCAGCCCGGGTCGTAGGTGGCAGAGGCCGCGAGACCGGGCACAATGGAGGTTTTTTGTCGAACGCGCATCGCGACGGACAATGCTAGCACGCCGCTGTGCGCGTTCCCGCTCCGCCCGCAGGCACCCGATCCCAATGGCCCGCCACTTTCCGCACCTCGAGATCCTCGCGCAACCCGCCATGAAGGCGCGCGCCCGCGGCGTCCCGCTTCTCTTCGTGCACGGCGGCTATTGCGATGCGTGGTGCTGGCAACCCTTCTTCATGCCCTGGTTCGCCGCGCGCGGCCACGACGCCTACGCCGTGTCGCTGCGCGGCCACGGCGGCAGCGACGGCCACGAGACGCTGTTCGGCGCGAGCGTCGACGACTATGCCGCCGACGTGCTGCGCGCGATGCGCGACATCGGTGGCGAGCCGGTGCTGATCGGCCATTCGATGGGCGCCGCCGTGATCGAGCGCATCCTCGAGCGGCACCCGCTGCGTGCGGCGGCGCTGATCGCGCCGGTGCCGCCGAGCGGACTCGTCGCGGTGGCGGCACGGATGATGACGCGGCGGCCCGACTACCTGGTGCAGATGGCGCGCTTCGACCGCGACGACATGGCCGCCGACGTGCTGGCGGCGCTGCGGCCGTTCTATTTCACCGACGACATGGACTCGGCGCTCCTGCGCGAGGCGGGACGGCACCTGTGGCCCGAATCGTCGCGCGCGCTGTTCGACCTGTCGGTGCGCATGCCGGTGATGCGTCGCGCGCCGGCACCGCCGCTGTTCGTGCTCGGCGCCGCGGGCGACGCGATCTGCCCGCCCGCGGACGTGCGCCATACGGCGCATAACCATGGCGTCGAGGCGACGGTCGTCGACGGCCTCGCGCACATGCTGATGCTGGTGCCGGGCTGGGAGCGCGCGGCGGCGCCGCTGGCGCGCTGGATCGACGACCTCGGCAAGGTGCGCGATAGCGGGCGTTGATCGAATCGCGAATTCCCGCCTGCGCGGACATGGCGGCGCTGCCGCTCGCGCGACAGCGAGGTTGGAGGAGCGATGCGCGTCGACTGGACCGCGATCAGTCCGCCGCAGCGACCTTCGCCGGGTGTGCGCTGATGTAGTCGAGGAATTCGTCGGCGGGCAGCGGCTTGCTCGCCCAGAACCCCTGGAAGCAATGACAGCCTCGCGCCTCGAGGAACGCGAGCTGCTCGCGCGTGCCCACGCCTTCCGCGACGACCTTGAGCCCGAGGCCGCGCGCGAGGCCGATGATCGCCTCGGTGATCGCGGCGTCCTGGGGATCGGTCTCGAGGTCGGCGATGAACGAGATGTCGATTTTCAGCGTGTCGATCGGGAAATGCTTGAGGTGCGTGAGCGACGAGTAGCCGGTGCCGAAATCGTCGATGGCCACGGTGAAGCCGCCGCTGCGCAACTCGTGCAGCACCTTGCGGATCGCGTCGAGGTCGTGCAGCAGGCTCGTCTCGGTGACCTCGAGCTCGATCCAGCCGGGCTCGCAGCCCTCCTCCGCGACGATCTGCGCGATGCGCTGCGCGAGGTCCTCGCGGTAGAACTGTCGTGCCGACAGGTTGACCGACACATTGAGCGCGAGGCCGGCCCTGCGCCATTCGTGCGCCTGCGCGGCGGCGGCGCGCAGCACCCATTCGCCAAGCGTGTGGATGAGGCCCGACTCCTCCGCGAGCGGGATGAACACGTTGGGCGGCACGTTGCCGTGCTCGGCGTCGTTCCAGCGCAGCAGCGCCTCGGCGCCGACCACCTGGCGGTCGGTGATGCGCACCACGGGCTGGAAGTGCAGCGCGAGCTCCCCCGCCTTGAGTGCCGCGCGCAGCGCCGTTTCCAGCGTGTGCTGCCGCAGCCGGTGCTCGGCCAGGCTCGAATCGAGGAACTGGTAGGTGTTGCGGCCGAGGTCCTTGCTGCGGTACATCGCCACGTCGGCGTGCTTGAGCAGCTCCTCGGGATCGTCCGAGTCGTCGGGGTACACGGCGATGCCGATCGACGACGTCACGTAGATGTCGTGCTCCTCGACGCGGAACGGCTGCGAGATCGCGTCGAGCAGCTTCTGCGCGATGCGCCCGAGCACGCTCGGCTCGTCGAACTCCTCGACGATGACCATGAACTCGTCGCCGCCCAACCTCGCGAGCAGGTCGGTCTCGCGCAGCGCACCGGCGAGCGCCGACGAAACGTGCTTCAGGAGCTCGTCGCCGATGCGATGGCCCAACGTGTCGTTGACGTTCTTGAAGCGGTCGAGGTCGATGAACAGCACGCCGACGCGGCGACCGGCGCGCTTCGCCTGCGCGATGGCCTGCGTCAGCCGCTCGTGCAGCAGCAGGCGATTGGGCAGCCCGGTGAGCGCGTCGCGCGTCGCCATGTATTGCAGCCGCTCCTCGGCCTGGATGCGCGAGCTCACGTCCTGCACGAACGACAGGATCGACACGATGTCGCCGTCGTCGCCGACCAGCGCCGAGTGGTACCACTCGCACCAGATCGTGCTGCCGTCCTGTCGATGGTTGCGCGTCAACGACGTCGCGCGCGGCGACAGGCCCGACATCAGCTTGCCGGCGAGCGTCACCATCGTGTCGAGGTCGCCTTCGTGCATCAGCACGTTGTCGGTGAGCGACATGCCGAGCACCTCGTCGGTGTCCCAGCCGAAGATCTTGGTGGCCTGCGGCGACCAGCGCACCAGGCGGAACTCGCGGTCCCACTCCAGCACCGCCAGCGGCGTGTTGCTGATGTGCGACGACAGCATCCAGTTGGCGCGGCGCAGCGCGTCCTCGTTGCTCTTGGCGTCGTGCACGTCGGTGTGCACCGCGTAGATGCCCGCGATGTTGCCTTCGTTGTCGCGATTCGGCGCGTAGTGCACCGCTTCCCAGCGCCGTGCGCCGTCGGGCTGCGGCAGCTCGAGCTCGGTGGACACGGTCTCGCCGCGCAGCACGCGCTCGAAGATCGGCTGCAGGAGCGCGAAGCGCTCGGCGCCGGCGACGTCCTCGACGTGGCGTCCGGTCAGCTCCTTGCGCGCCTCGCCGATCCATGCCTCGTCGTGGCCGTTGACGAAGCGGTAGCGATAGTCGCGGTCGATATACGACACGCGTGCCGGCACGTTGTCCATGATGAGGCGCAGCTCCGCCTCCGAGGCGCGCAACGCTTCCTGCGCCTGCTTGAGGCCATGGATGTCGTTCATCAGCACGAACGCGCCGTGGATCTCGCCGGAGGGTCCGTTGTCCGGCACCACGCGGATCGTCATCCAGCGGCGCACGCCGTGCGCGCCCGGCACCAGGCGATCGAACGACGTCGACTCGCCGGTGAGCGCGCGCGCCACCATCGACTGCGCGCTCTGGTAGATCGCATGGCCGACGACGTCGCGCAGCTTCAGCTCGCCGATGTTCTGCGCGACGAGCCCGAAGTACTGCAGGAACGTGCGGTTGACGTAATGGCAGGTCTCGTCGCGGTCGATGTACGCCACCGGCGCCGGCACGCCGTCCATGATGGCGCGCAGCTGCGATTCGCGCGCCGCCAGCGCGTCCTGCGCTTCCTTGAGGTCGGTGATGTCGTGGCCAGCGATGTACTCGCCCTTGATCGTGCCGTCAAAGTTGACATCCGGCACGCAGCGCACGCGGATCCAGTGCACCCGGCCCTGGGCGTCGACGACTTCGCGCTCGTACGTGGTGGCCGCGCCGACATAGGTCTGGTCGCGCAGTGGATCGAGCGCCATCGTCGTCGCCAGCGCCGGCACTTCCTCGGTGCGCTTGCCGATGACGTCGGCGTAGGCGAGCCCGAACAGGTTGACGAACGACTCGTTGACGAATACGTAGCGGCGGTCGGCGTCGAGGTAGACGACCGGCTCCGGGATGTTGTCGGTGAACAGCCGCAGCTGCTCCTCGCGCGCGGCCAGCGCCTGCTCGGTGAGCTTGAGGTCGTGGATGTCGTACTCGGTGCAATACAGGCCGCGCACGCGACCCGTGGCATCGAGGTCGGGTGCCATCCGGCCGTGCATCCAGCGCCGCTCGCCCGACGGCGTCTTGGCGATGCGCTCGTACTCGACGTTCTCGCCCATCTGCGCGCGCTTGAGGATCGGCCGCAGGAAGCCGGCGACATCCTGCGGCAGCACGTCGCTCGGCGTGGCGCCGAGGATCTCGTGCTGCGGGCGGCAAGCCCAGTTGGCGAACGCCTGGTTGACGAACGTGTAGCGCAGGCTGCGGTCGAGGTAGGCGATCGGGCCCGGAATGTTGTCGGCAAAGAGCTTGAGCTGCGCCTGCTGCGACTTGAGCGCGTCGCGCACGCGCACGTCGTCCTCGATGTCGTTCATCACCGCGAACACGCCGCCCACGCGCCCGCCCATCTCGCGGTCCGGGAACAGCGTGACGCGCACCCATCGCAACTCGCCGTCGAACTTGCGCTCGCGGCGCTCGTACGAGACCGTCGCCCCGACCAGCGCGCGATCGATGTAGCCCTGCATCTCGGTGAGTGCGTCGGCCGGCAAGAAATCGCGCAGCGCGTGGCCGAGCAGATCGTCGGCCGGAATGCCGATCCAGTCGGCAAAGGGCTTGTTGCCGAAGCGCAGCTTCTGCTGCCGGTCGAAATAGAGGATCGGCAGGCCCACGCTGTCGGTGACGAGCCGCAGCCGGTGTTCGCGCTCGCCGGCCTCGAGCTCGAGCCGCTTCAGCTGGTCGACGTCGCTGTACGTGACGAGGAAGCCGCGCACGGTTCCCGACGCGCTGCGGTCCGGGTAATAGTCGACGCGGATCCATACGCCCTGGCGTCCCGGCGAGATGAGCTGGCGCTCGTAGCCGGTGCGCTCGCCACCGATCGCCGCCTCGACATAGGCGTGATAAAGCTGGAACAGCTCGCGACCCAGCACCTCGATCACTTCGTGACCGACAACCTCGTCGACGCGCTTGCCGAGCCACTCGGCGAAAGCCTTGTTGGCGAACTGGTACCGCTGGTCGCGATCGACGTAGGCGATGGGCAGGCCGACCGCGTTGAGCTTGCGCTGGGAAAGCGCGGACAGGTGCTCGAAGCGCAGTGTTTCGCTGGCCGTCTGCAAGGTCGCGGCTTCGAGGCGGGTCAGGGCGCGTGGGCGTGGCATGTCGGTATCAGCGCTGCGTCCAGCCGGCAGTCATCGCGGAGGCCGCCCGCCGGGTTCCCCGATGCGATTGCGGTGCGCGCTCCACAACCCCGCCGAGCCAAATGCGGTCTTGCGCATAAGCAAGGATCAGGCCATGAAGCTGGCCGGTCGCCCGCAACGACCGGCACGCGTGCCGGTCGGGCGTACGCAGCTTTTGGCAGGGATGCGCATGGTTACAATCGCCGTCACACGTTGCCTCTCACCGTCGAGCGGATGCCAGGCTGCCGGCGTCCCGGGGTACGCGCGATAACTAAAACGCCGGTGCCGCCGCCATTGCGAGCGCCGACCTCGCAAACCCGCATTCTCTGCCTTTTTTGGGGTCCGCTGATGTCATCTTGCACACGATTCGCCGCGCGCCGGCTGATGCCGGCATGTTCGATCCTTTGCGCCGCGCTGCCGGTCGCCGCTCATGCGGCCAACCTCGGCATTCCGGCGATCGGTCCCGTGCCGGTCGATTTCGTGTTGTTCGCGCTGACGCTCGCCGGCGTCGCGCTGTTCCACGCGCGCACGCTCGAGGTCGCGGTGTCGGGTCTCGTCGTGATCGTGATCTGGAAGCTGCTGTTCTCGCCCTTCGCCGAGGGCGCGGGCTTCGCGGGGCTCGCCTCGCACTTCGGCCACGAATGGGTGCTGCTCGCCAACCTGCTCGGCCTCCTCCTCGGTTTCGCGCTGCTGTCGAAGCATTTCGAGGCCAGCCAGGTGCCCGCCTGGCTGCCGAAGCTCCTGCCCGACGACTGGAAAGGCGCATTCGTCCTACTGGTGATGATCTTCGTGCTGTCGTCGTTCCTGGACAACATCGCCGCCGCGCTGATCGGCGGCACGATCGCCGGCGTCGTGTTCCGGCACAAGCTGCACATCGGCTACCTCGCGGCGATCGTCGCCGCATCGAACGCCGGCGGGGCTGGCAGCGTCGTCGGCGACACCACGACGACGATGATGTGGATCGACGGCATATCGCCGTTGTCCGTGGTGGAGGCGTACACCGCCGCGGGACTCGCGCTGGTGCTGTTCGGCATCCCGGCATCCCTGCAGCAGCACCGGCTGTCGCCCATCGTCCGCGACGCGCCGGCCGGCATTGCGATCGACTGGGCGCGCGTGTTCATCGTTGCACTGATCCTGGTCGCCGCCATCGTCGTCAACGTTTACGTCAACGTCGAGCATCCGGAGCTCGGCGATCACTTTCCGTTCATCGGTGCCGCGGTGTGGGTGGCCATCCTCGTCTGCGTTCCGCTGCGGCCGCCGGCATGGAGCGAGCTTCCCGGCGCGTTTCGCGGCGCCGTTTTCCTGCTGTCGCTGGTGTTCGCGGCGTCGATGATGCCGGTGCACGCGTTGCCCGACGCCTCGTGGCAGGTGGCGATGGGTCTCGGCTTCGTGTCGGCGGTATTCGACAACATTCCGCTCACCGCGCTCGCGCTGCACCAGGGTGGATACGACTGGGGCTTCGTTGCGTACGCAGTCGGATTCGGCGGATCGATGATCTGGTTCGGGTCGTCGGCGGGCGTTGCGCTGTCGAGCCAATTCCCCGAAAGCCGCTCGGTACTCGGCTGGCTGAAGGGCGGCTGGCACGTGACGGTAGCCTACGTCATCGGCTATCTGTTCATGCTGTCGGTGATCGGCTGGCATCCGGATCAGCCGCATCGCACGCGACAATTGCCCGCCCTCCCACTCCAGACGCAACCAGCGCCCGCAGCCATTCGATAAACTCGTCGTCATGCCACTGCGACTGCACCGCCGGCGACAACCGACCTCGCGACACGTGACGTCGCTCGATCCTGCACGGCGGCGATCGACTCGTCGGGCGTCGACATGGGTGTGCGCGGCGCTCGCGCTGGCGGTGTCGGGCGCAGCGTGCGCGCAAGCGATCAGCTTCTTCCAGTACCAGGGATTCGGCGGCCGCCGCATCGACAGCGACCAGGCCATCGCCGACTTCGAGCCCACGGGCATGAACGACGCGGCCAACGCCGTCATCGTGCGGTCAGGTCGATGGCAGGTGTGCACCGACGCGTGGTACCAGGGTCGATGCGCGACGCTCGGTCCGGGCGAATACCCGAACCTCGCCGAGTTCGACATGGCCGCCAGCATTTCCTCGGCGCGCCCGGTCGATGCCGGCGTCGCCAATGGCGTCATCCCCGCGCCGGACGCGACGGCACTGGCTCAATATCCCGGACAGTACGGTGCGCCGCCCTCGCCGCAGGCGCAGTATCAGCCTCCGCAATACCAGCCCCCGCAGTACCAGCCGCCACCGCCGCCGCAGTATCAGCCGCCACCACCGCCGCAATACCAGCCGCCGCCGCCGCAATATCAGCCGCCGCCGCCGCCGTCCGGAATGGCGCCGCGTGGCGACGCCGCCGTGGTGCTGTTTGATGAGCCGAATTTCGGCGGCGCCAGCTTTCCGGTGGTCGCGCGCGTCGACAATCTCGACATCACGCACTGGAACGACCGCGCCGTGTCGATGGTGATCCACTACGGCAACTGGGAGCTTTGCACCGACGCCTACTACCGCGGCACCTGCAGCGTCTATGGTCCAGGCCGCTATTCGGACATCGGCGGCGGCATGATGCGCCAGCTCTCGTCGTTGCGACCTGCCGGCGATCGCGCTGTCGCGGCGCCTCAGGCTTATGTGCCGCCGTCGCCGGCGTACGCGCCGCCCCCCGGCGCCAGCGCGCGCTCCGCGCCTCGCGCGATTCTCTACGATGACCACGACTTCGGCGGCGGCAGCGTTGTGGTGGAATACGACGCACCCAATTTCGATCCGATGGGCTTCAACGATCGCGCGCAATCGATCCGTGTCGAATCCGGCACCTGGGTGTTCTGCAGCGATGCCGGCTATCGCGGCGACTGCATGACGTTCGCCCCGGGCGACTACCCGAACCTGCCGGGCGGCCTCGAGCGCCGCATTTCCTCGGGCCATGCGTTGCGCTGAGCGCACAATGTCCGGAGACTTCCCCAGCACCGGGCCGGCGCAGAATTCACCGGGCACGACATCCAAACGAAGCAAGGGACGCACGATGAACCTCTGGCGATTTCCGATCGGCCTCGTGCTCGCCGCCGTTACGGCGGGCGCGGCCGCGCAGTCCATCACCTTCTATGAAGGCGAAGGCTTCCGCGGGCGCAATTTTTCGCAGGAAGGGCCCATCCGCAATTTCGAGCGCGTCGGCTTCAACGATCGCGCAACGTCGGTGGTCGTGCGGCGCGGTGCGTGGGAACTGTGCTCCGACGCCGGATTCGGCGGCAACTGCGTGACGCTGCGTCCCGGCAACTATCCGAACCTCGGCGCAATGGGGCTGAGCAACCGCATCTCGTCCGCGCGTCCGGTCGGTGGCGGTGGCTACAACCCGCCGCCCCCGCCGCCTCCGCCGCCGGTCTACCCGCCGCCCGCGCCGCCGCCTTCGGGTGGCAACAGCGCGGTGACGCTATTCGACGGCTTCGGCCTGTCGGGAGATCGCTTCCGCGTCGACGGGCCGATCGACAACCTCGATCGCACGCAATGGAACGATCGCGCGCGCTCGATGATCGTGCGCCGCGGCCGCTGGCAGCTTTGCAGTGACGCCTATTTCCGCAACAACTGCGCCGTGTTCGGGCCGGGCCGCTACGACAACCTCGGCGGCCTCGCCGGCAACGCGAGCTCCATCCGCCCGGCGCGCTGACGTGCCGCTGGTCGACGACATCGCGGGCCTGCGCCGGATCCTCGGCGCGGCCCGTACGATCGCGGTCGTCGGACTGTCGGCGAACTGGTACCGCCCGAGCTTCTTCGCGGCGAAATACATGCAGGACCACGGCTACCGGATCATCCCCGTCAATCCGAACTACGAGAAGGTGCTCGGCGAGCGCTGCTATCCCGCGATTGCGGCGATTCCCGAGGCCGTCGACATCGTGGATTGCTTCCGCCGCGCCGACGGCATGCCCGCGCTCGCCGCCGAAGCCGTGGCCAAGGGCGCGAAAGTGCTGTGGATGCAGCTCGGCATCCGCAGCGACGAGGCTGCCGCCATCGCCGATGCAGCGGGGATGGACGTGGTCGCCGATCGCTGCGTCAAGATCGAACACGCGCGCATTCTCGGCGGACTCAACTGGGCAGGCGTGAACACCGGCGTGATCTCGTCGCGCCGGCCGCAGCCGGCCCGCTAGCGCGACAATTCCCGCGAGCGCCACTCGGGCGAGGCATCGCCCGGCGGCCGGTGGTGGCAGAAAGTCCGTGCCGGGTCGCGGTGGCGGCATGCGGCACAATGCGCGCGTGACCGTGCCCCCCGCCGCGCCGCCGCCCGCGCCATGAGCGACCGCCGCTTCGCCTTCGACACGCTGTGCCTGCACGCCGGGCAGATTCCCGACGCCGCGACGGGGGCGCGCGCGCTGCCGATCTACCAGACGACATCGTTCGTGTTCGACAGCGCCGATCACGCGGCGTCGCTGTTCAACCTGCAGACGTTCGGCAACGTCTACTCGCGCATCTCCAATCCCACCGTCGCCGCATTCGAGGAGCGCGTCGCCGCGCTCGAAGGCGGACGCGCCGCGCTCGCCGCCGCCACCGGCATGGCGGCGCAGATGGTGGCTCTGCTCACGCTGGCGCGCAACGGGGAGCACATCGTCGCCGCGCGCACGCTCTATGGCGGCACGTATTCGCAGCTCGCGGTGACTTTCGAGCAGATGGGCATCGCCACGACGTTTGTCGACGGCGACGATCCACAGCAGTTCGCGGCGGCGATCCGCCCCGAGACGCGCGCGCTCTACACCGAGACGATCGGCAATCCGCAGCTCGACGTCGCCGACATCGCCGCGCTGGCGGCGATCGCGCGCGCCGTCGGCGTGCCGCTGGTGGTCGACAACACGATGGCGTCGCCGTACCTGTGCCGGCCGTTCGAGCACGGCGCCGACATCGTCGTGCATTCCGCCACCAAGTACCTCGGAGGCCACGGCACGACGATGGGTGGCGTCATCGTCGAGTCCGGTCGATTTCCCTGGGACAACGGCAAGTTCCCGCAGATGACGGAGCCGTCGCGCGGCTACCACGGCGTGCGCTTTTACGAGACGTTCGGCGACTTCGGCTTCACGATGAAGGCGCGGATGGAGACGATGCGCACGCTGGGTCCCACGCTGTCGCCGATGTCGGCGTTCCTGCTGCTGCAGGGCGTCGAGACGCTGCACTTGCGGATGCCGCGGCACAGCGAGTCGGCGCTGGCCGTGGCCAATCACCTGGCCGCGCATCCGAAAGTGGACTGGGTCAACTATCCGGGCCTGCCCGGCAGCCGCCATCGCGCGCGCGCCGAGCGCTACCTGCCGCGCGGCGCCGGCGGCGTGCTGACGTTCGGCGTGGCCGGCGGCGCCGCGGCCGGCGTGCGATTCATCGAGTCGGTGCAGTTCCTGTCGCACCTCGCCAACATCGGCGATGCCCGCTCGCTGGTGATCCACCCTGCGTCGACCACGCACCGCCAGCTTGCCGACAACGAGCAGCGCGCGGCCGGCGTGCTGCCCGAAATGATCCGCCTGTCGATCGGCCTCGAGGCCCTCGACGACATCCTGTGGGACATCGACCAGGCGCTGACGAAAGCGAGCACATGACCTCCTACGCCGCCGTGCCGTTGCCCTGGTTGGGGTTCATCGTCGCCCTCGCGCTGCTCGTGGAGCAGATCGTGATGCACGGCCTGGAGCCGGCGACGACGATGCTCGCCGCCTTCTTCCAGGTCGGCGTGCTGGCGCTGCTGTGCGCGATGCTCGCGCTCATCATCCTGCCGCCGCGGCGCGTCGCCTACCTGCTGGGCTTCCTGGTGTGCGCCGGCCTGATGGGCTGGGCGCTGTGGCTGCAATTCGGCCTCGAGCTCGAGCCCTGCCCGCTGTGCATGTTCCAGCGCGTGGCGCTGTGCCTCGCGGGCCTCGTGTTCCTCGTCGCGTTCGTCAAGAACCCGCGGCGACGCGGCGCGGCCCTCACCGCGCTGATGACGCTCGTGTTCGCCGGCGCGGGCGCCGCGCTGGCGGCGCGGCAGGTATGGCTGCAGACGCTGCCCAAGGACCTCGTGCCGTCCTGCGGCATGGGCATCGCGTACATGCTCGACACGTTGCCCTTCATGGACGTGATCACCAAGACGCTCCAGGGCAGCGGCGAATGCGCGGAGAAGGGTTGGGTGTTCCTCAACCTCTCGATCGCCGGCTGGTCGCTGGTGTTCTTCGTGACGATGATCGTCGCCGCGTTCGCGTTGATCCGGCGGGATTGAGGCGCGGCCCTATGCCCGCGAAAGCGTGAATCCGGTCGTGACGTTGCGTCACGCCGCGTCGCGCCCCGTCATCACTTCGGCGCCATCCGGATCGCACCGTCGAGGCGGATCACCTCGCCGTTGAGCATCGGGTTCTCGATGATCGCGCGCACCAGCGCGGCGAACTCCGACGGCTTGCCGAGCCTTGGCGGGAACGGCACCATCTTGCCGAGCGAGTCACGCACGTCCTGCGGCAGGCTCGCGAGCATCGGCGTCTCGAACGTCCCGGGCGCGATGGTCATCACGCGGATGCCGCTGCGCGCCAGCTCGCGTGCGATCGGCAGCGTCATGCCGACGATCGCCGCCTTGGATGCGCTGTACGCCGCCTGCCCGATCTGGCCGTCGTAGGCGGCAACCGACGCGGTATTGACGATCACCCCGCGCTCGCCGCCCGCGTTGGGCTCCGCCTTGGCAATCTCCACGGCGGCGAGACGCAGCACGTTGAACGTGCCGGTGAGGTTGATGTCGATTGCGCGCCGCCAGCCGGCGAGCGAATGCGCGCCGTCCTTGCCGATCACTTTCTCGCCATGGACGATGCCCGCGCAGCTGACGAGGCCGCGCAGGTTGCCGAACGCGTCACGCGCGGCGTCCACCGCGGCCTGCGCGCTCGCCTCGTCGGTGACGTCGGTGCGCACGAAGCGCACGCCGGCGCCGAGATCGCTCGCGAGCGCCTGGCCACGCGCGGCGTCGAGGTCGGCGACGACGATCCGTGCGCCGGCGTCGACGAGCATGCGCACGGTGCCGGCGCCGAGGCCGGACGCGCCGCCGGTGACGATGAAGGTCGTGCCCGCGACGTCCACGTTACGCGGTCCCGGGACGCGGCGCTGCCGGCGCGCTTCCCGCCGCGCGGCCCGCGCTCGTCGCCTTCACCGCGGACATCGCAGTGCCGATGATGCTCGCGATGTCGGCGACGTTCGACGGCAGGATCAGCGTGTTGTTCGTCTTCGCGAGATTGCCGAACTGCGTGACGTATTGCTCCGCCACCCGCAGGTTCACCGCCTCGATGCCGCCGGGCTCGGTGATGGCCGTGCCGACGACGCGCAGCGCCTTGGCCGTCGCTTCGGCGACCGCGAGGATCGCCGCGGCCTCGCCCTGCGCATAGTTGATCTGCGACTGCTGCTCGCCCTGCGAGCGCGCGATCGCGGCGTCGCGCGCGCCCTCGGCGAGGTTGATCTGCTGCTGCCGCCCGCCCTCGGAGGTCGCGATCACCGCGCGCTTCTCGCGCTCGGCGGTGATCTGCGCCTGCATCGCGCGCAGGATCGACTCGGGCGGAGTCAGGCTCTTCAGCTCGTATCTCAGCACCTTGATGCCCCAGGTGCGGCCGGCCTCGTCCAGCACCTCGACCACCTTGTGGTTGATCTCGTCGCGGCTCTCGAAGGTCTTGTCGAGCTCCATCTTGCCGATCG
>DATBOK010000264.1:0-3555 GCA_036553845.1 Casimicrobiaceae bacterium | reverse complement strand
CGGTGGCGAGCGCCTGCGACACCTCGGCTGCCTGCACGGTCACCGGCTGAGCGCCGACGAGCTCGGCGATCTTCGCCGTCGCCGGGCTGTATGCGCGCCACTTGAGGCCCTTCATGTCGGCGGTGCCGTTCAGCGTGCGATTGGTGAAGATTCCCTGCGACGGCCACGGCACGGCGTACAACAGCATGATGCCCTGCTTCGCGAGCTTGGCCTCGAGCGCCTTGCGCGAGGCCTTGTAGAGCTTCAGCGCGTCGGGGTACGACGTGGCGAGGAACGGCACGCCGTCGAGGCCGTAGATCGGGTCCTCGTTCTCGTAGTTGACGAGCAGGATCTCGCCCATCTGCACCTGCCCGCCCTGCACGGCGCGCTTGATCTCCGGCGCCTTGAACAGCGACGCGTTGGCGTGCACGGTGATCTTGAGCTTGCCGCCGGTGGCCTTGTCGACGTCGTTGGCGAATTGCTGGATGTTTTCCGTGTGGTAATTAGTGGCCGGATACGCGGTGGGCAGATCCCACTTCACCTGCGCCGACGCGCTGCCCCAGGCGAAGGCGGTGGCGCAGCCGAGCACGGCGACGAGGCTTGCGATGCGGGTCATTGCGGGAGCTCCTGTGCGGTCGGGGTGAGGCGCATGGGCCGGCGGGGCCGGCTTTCGCCATGGACGTGCATGAGCCTGCGATATTAACCAGAATTCGCACGCCGGTGTGATAGGCTCGTCGCCCGATCCGCCGGTGCAATGCCGGTCACGCGGCCGGCGAATCCCGCCGCCGCCCACGCTCTCGCGATGCCGCCGTCCATGTCCAACCCCGCGCCACGCTGGGAATTCTTCATCGACCGTGGCGGCACGTTCACCGACATCGTCGCGCGCAGGCCCGACGGCACATTGCTCACGCACAAGCTGCTGTCCGAAAATCCGGAACGCTATCGCGATGCCGCCGTGCACGGCATCCGCGAGCTGCTGGAATTGCCGCCGGGCACGCCCATCCCGCCGGCGCGGATCGGCGCCGTGAAGATGGGCACCACGGTGGCGACCAACGCGCTGCTCGAACGCCGCGGCGAACGCACGCTGCTCGTCGTCACGCGCGGCTTCGGTGATGCGCTGCGCATCGCCTACCAGCACCGGCCGAAGCTCTTCGTGCGCCGGATCGAGCTGCCGACGCTGCTCTACGAGCGTGTGGTCGAGGTGGACGAGCGCATCGGCGCGCACGGCACCGTCGTGCGTCCGCTCGACCTCGCCGCGGCGGAATCCGCACTGCGCGCGGCGCGCGCCGACGGCATCGGTGCGGTGGCGATCGTGCTGATGCACGGCTACCGCTATCCGCAGCACGAGAAGGCGCTTGCCGATGCCGCGCGCCGCGCCGGCTTCGGCCAGGTATCCGTGTCGCACGAAGTGTCGCCGCTGATGAAATTCGTGTCGCGCGGCGACACCACGGTCGTCGATGCGTACCTGTCGCCGATCCTGCGCCGCTACGTCGACGAGGTCGAGCGCGATCTCGGCGGCGCGGCGGCCGGTGCGCGCCTCCAGTTCATGCAGAGCTCCGGCGGCCTGACCGACGCGCGCCGCTTCCAGGGCAAGGACGCGATCCTGTCCGGTCCCGCGGGCGGCATCGTCGGCGCCGTCGAAGTGTCGCGGCGCGCAGGCTTCGACCGCATCATCGGCTTCGACATGGGCGGCACGTCGACCGACGTCACGCATTGGGCGGGCGAATACGAGCGCGCCTTCGACACCGAAGTCGCCGGCGTGCGTCTGCGCGCGCCGATGATGAAGATCCACACCGTCGCCGCGGGCGGTGGTTCGATCTGCACGTTCGACGGTGCGCGCTTTCGCGTCGGTCCGCAGTCGGCGGGCGCCAACCCGGGTCCGGCGTCGTACCGGAGGGGCGGCCCGCTCACGGTCACCGATTGCAACGTGATGGTGGGCAAGCTCGATCCGGACCTCTTTCCGCACGTGTTCGGCGCCGGCGGCAACCTGCCGCTCGACGCCGAGGTGGTGCACCGGCGCTTCGACGAGCTCGGTGAGGCGCTGCGCGCGGCCGGCCATGCGCCGGCGTCGCCGCAAGCCATCGCCGACGGCTTCCTGCGCATCGCGGTGGAGAACATGGCCAACGCGATCAAGCACATCTCGGTGCAGCGCGGCTACGACGTCACGGCCTACACGCTGTGCTGCTTCGGCGGCGCCGGCGGCCAGCACGCGTGCGCGGTGGCCGACGCGCTCGGCATGACGCGCGTGTTCATCCACCCGCTGGCGGGCGTGCTGTCGGCCTACGGCATGGGGCTCGCGGACGTGCGCGCGCTGCGCCATGCGGCGCTCGAGGCGCCGCTGGACGCCGCGGGCCTGCGCGCCGCAAGCACGGCGTTCGAGGCGCTCGAGGCCGCGGCGCGCGGGGAAGTCTCGGCGCAAGACATGCCCGCTGCGCAAATCGAATGCCGGCGCAGTTTGCACCTCAAGTACGACGGCACCGACACGACGCTCGACATCGCGATGGCCGGCGACGCGCCGGCGATCGTCGCCGACTTCGAGCGCCGCTATCTCGCGCAATATGGATTCCTGATGCCCGGGCGCGCGCTGGTGATCGAGGCCGCGGCGGTGGAGGCGATCGGACGCACGACGCCGGACGCCGGTGTCGCGCCGACGTCGGCGCCGCGCGCAGGCGCGCTGCGGCCGATCCGGCGCAACCGCATCTACACGGGAGGCCGCTTGCAGGACGCCGCCGTGTTCGCGCGCGAGGAGCTGCGCGACGGCGACACGATCGACGGTCCGGCGATCATCCGCGAGCCGAATGCGACGACCGTGATCGAGCCCGGCTGGCGCGGCGTGCTGTCCGCGCGCGACGACCTCGTGCTGACGCGCGTCGCGCCGCTGGCCCGCGCGCACGCGATCGGCACCGAGGCCGACCCGGTGCTGCTGGAAGTGTTCAACAACCTGTTCATGGCGATCGCCGAGCAGATGGGCGTGACGCTCGCCAACACGTCCTACTCGGTGAACATCAAGGAGCGTCTCGATTTCTCGTGCGCGGTCTTCGACGACGCCGGCAATCTCGTCGCCAACGCCCCACACATGCCGGTGCACCTGGGATCGATGGGCGAGAGCGTGGCGACGATCATCGAGCGCCGCAGGACGACGATGCGCGCCGGCGACGTGTACGTGCTGAACGCGCCGTACAACGGCGGCACGCACCTGCCGGACGTCACGGTGATCGCGCCGGTGTTCCTGGACGGCGGCAGCGACGCTCCCGAGTTCTTCGTCGCCGCGCGGGGGCACCATGCGGACATCGGCGGCATCACGCCAGGCTCGATGCCGCCGGACTCGACGGTGGTGGAGGAGGAGGGCGTGCTGCTCGACAACGTCGAGCTGGTGCGCGAGGGCCGCTTCCTCGAGGACGCGATGCGCGCGATCCTGGTGTCGGGAAAGTACCCCGCGCGCAACGTCGAGCAGAATCTCGCCGACCTGCGCGCGCAGGTGGCGAGCTGCGCGCGCGGCGCGCAGGAACTGGCGAAGATGGCCGCGCATTTCGGCCTGCCGGTGGTGCGCGCCTACATGCGCCACGTGCAGGACAA
>DATBOK010000262.1:0-6723 GCA_036553845.1 Casimicrobiaceae bacterium | reverse complement strand
GCGACACCGTCGTGTCGACGGCGACGCAGCACGTGCCGCCGGAGCGGCGGCGCATCGGCATCGTCTTCCAGTCGTACGCGCTTTGGCCGCACATGACGGTCGCCGAGAACGTCGCCTACGGGTTGACCGTCGCCGGCGTGCGCGACCCGGAGCGCGCGCGCCGGGTCCAGGCGGCGCTGGCGCTGGTCGAGCTCGACGGCTTCGCCGCACGCCGGCCGGCCGCCCTCTCGGGCGGGCAGCGGCAGCGTGTCGCGCTCGCCCGCTGCCTCGTCACCGAGCCCTCGTTGGTGCTGCTCGACGAGCCGCTGGCGAATCTCGACGTGCACTTGCGCGCCGCGATGGAGGACGAATTCGCACGCTTCCATGCACGCACCGGGACGACGATGGTCTACATCACGCACGATCAGGCCGAAGCGATGGCGCTGGCCGATCGCATCGCGGTGATGGATCGCGGCCGCCTGCTGCAGGTGGCCACGCCGTCGCAACTCTATCGCGAGCCGACGGATGCCACGGTCGCCGGATTCATCGGCGAAGGCATGGTGGTTCCCGCGGAGGTCGTCGAGGTCGACGGCCGTGGCGGCTGCCGAGTCAATCTGTACGGCCTGACGCTGGGCATGCGCTGCTCGGCGACGCAGCGGCCCGTGCCTTCGGCGCTCGCGTGTCTTCGTTCCGGCAACCTGCGCATCGTCGCCACGGGCGCGCCGGGCATCGGCGCCCGCGTCGTTCGCACCGTCTATCAGGGGGGCCACTTCCGCCTCGAAGCGCACCTCGACAGTGCCGACGGCACGCTCGTCCACCTGGTCGCCGCGGAGCCGTGCCGGCTCGCGGGCGGCAGCACGATCCGGATCGGCGTCGACGACGGCTGGATCATTCCGCAGGCGCAGGATGCCACCGGTCAGGCCGCGCCGGTGCGCGGCGCAGACGCGACGGCGCACGCCCCCGTCGACGACACGGCGGCGGACCGCTGACGCGATGCGTCTTCATCTTTACGGAGGCTTCGGCGAAAAAGGGCGCACCTGCGTTGGTGTCGAAGCGAACGGCTACCGTCTGCTGCTCGACGCCGGCGTCAATACCAGCGCGCGCGGACCCGGCTACTATCCGGCGATCTCCGCCGAGGAATTGCGCGCGACCGACGCCCTGGTGATCACGCACGCCCACGAAGACCATGTCGCGGCGCTGGGCTGGTGCGTCGCCGGTGGGTTTCGTGGCCGCCTCTTGATGACGCGCGAGACCGCGCACGAGGCCGATCAGTTTCTCGACGCGTACGCCGACGTAGCGCACCGTCGGGCCGCGCGCGATTTCGCGCGCGAGGTTCTTGCCGTAGACTCGCCCGTCACGCTCGGTCCGCTGCAGCTCGTCGCCGGCCGCTCCGGCCACGTCGCCGGCGGCGTCTGGTGCGCGGTCGGCGACGGCCGCCGCACGCTCGTCTATTGCAGCGACGTCGTTCCGGCCAGCCCGGTGTTCGCGATGGACCCGATGCCGCGTTGCGACGCCATCGTGCTCGACGCCTCGTACGGCGACGACGATGTTCCTGCGCAGGATCGAGCGCAGGCGGTGCGCGACTGGGTTCTTGCCCGGCCGCAGGGCTGCATCCTGCCGACGCCGCTCAGCGGGCGCTCCGCGGAATTGCTGGCGATCGTTCCCGGCCCCGTCGCGCTGTGCGAGGGCATGCGGGAAGCCTTGCAAGCGCAGATGGCCGATCCGGCGTGGCTGGCCGGCGCCAGTGCCGAGCGCCTCGCGCAGCGGCTCGCGCGTGCGTCCGACTGGCAGCGCGGATCGCCGCTGCCGCGCGCTGCGCTCGTCTGTCACGACGGCATGGGCATCGCCGGTCCGTCGCGCGAGATCCTCGCCATCGCCGCCGCCCAGGGCCACCCGGTGCTGTTCACCGGTCACCTGCCCGCGGACAGCCCGGGCGAGCACATGCACGCGGCCGGGCAGGCCGCGTGGCTCAGGCTGCCGACGCATCCGACCCTGGCCGAGAACATCGCGATCGCCGCCGCCAGCGTCGCGGCAACCGTCATCGGGCATTCTTGCGACCACGCGACGCTGAAGCGGCTGCAGCGCCACATTCCGCTGCTTCGTGCCGAGGTCGCGACCGGCGATCGGCTCGAGGTCTGAGGCGCAAGACGTGCGCATTCTCGTCGCCAACGACGACGGCATCGCCGCCCCCGGCCTGCTCCAGCTCGCCGAGGTGGCGCGCGCGCTGGACGGCGAAATGTGGATCGTCGCGCCGGAGCGCAAATGGACGGCGGCGAGCCACCAGCTCTCCTTCGATCAGGATCTCTCGCTCACGCGCGTCGGCGAGCGCGCGTATGCCTGTTCGGGCGCACCGGCCGATTGCGTCGTCGCCGCGATGACGGTGCTGTTCGCCGACGGAGCGAAGCCCGATCTGGTGCTCGCCGGCATCAACGACGGACGCAATGTCGCGCAGGACATCGCCTATTCCGGCACGCTGGCGATCGGCCGCGAGGCGAGCTTCTGGGGCGTCCCGGCGATCAGCATTTCGCGCGTGAAGGCGCCCAGTCAGGGTCCGGCCGACGGCACGGCGCTGCGCGCGCTGCTGCGCGCCCTGTGGGACACGCGCGGCGAATGGGCGGGTGACGGGGCGTGGCTCAGCGTCAACCTTCCTGCAGCGCTCCCGGCGCCGATCGTGCAGGCGAAGATCGGCCGCGACAAGATCGCCACCGCCAGCGACGTCGTCGAGCGCACCGCCGAGCGCATACGCTACCGGCTTCGCCGCGGGCGCGCCATGACGTCATCCGCGGGCGACGAGAATGCCGCGATCGGCGCCGGCAGCATTGCCATCGTGCGCCACCGCTGGTCCGAAGCGTCGCCGCTCGTCGAGTCGCTGGTCGAATCGTGGAATCGCGCGCTGCGCTGAGCCTTTACGTCGCGGCGCCCGGGTTTGGTTGTCCGTTGCCGCGGACTGCGCCCGCCTCCGGCGGCGGCGTCATTCCAGTGGCGGCAACACGTTTCGCACCGGCGCGTCGCGCCAGTAGTGCCGCTCGCTTTCGCGCTCGACGCGCGGCACCGGCAGCGGGCCCTCGCCGAAGTCGAACGTGACCGCCCCGTCGTAATCGGTGCGGTAGGTGCGTATGCCGGCCGCGGCATAGCGCGCGACGATCTCCGGCCGCGGATGTCCGAAGCGGTTGCGATAGCCCGGGGTAAACACTGCGACCGCCGGATGCACCGCGGCGACGAATTCCGGCGTCGACGAGGTGCGGCTGCCGTGATGCGGCACGACCAGAACGTCGGAGCGCAACGCCGCGGTGGCGCGCGCGATGAGCGCAATCTCGGCGCGCGCCTCGATGTCGCCGGTGAGGAGCACGCTCCCTGCGGCGCTCCCGACGCGGACGACGCAGGACAGGTCGTTGGCCTTGATCCTCGCCTCGAGATAGGTCGCCTCGGACGGATACAGGATGCGGAACTCGACGCCGTCCCAGTTCCAGCGCTCGCCCGCGACGCAGCGCCGCGCGAGCGCGCCGCGGGCGCGCTGCGCGACCACGATCGGATTGTCTTCGGGCAGCGATGACGCCAGCGAGCGGACCGGCACCGTCTGCAGCAACGACAGCGCGCCGCCGCTGTGGTCGCTGTCCTGATGGCTGACCACCAGCGCGTCGAGGCTTCTTATGCCGGTCGCGCGCAGCATCGGCGCGATGATGCGGTTGCCTGCGTCCGCGGTATCGTTGAAGCGTGGCCCGGTGTCATACAGGAGCGCATGCGCATGGGTCTGCACCAGCACGGCGAGACCTTGCCCGACGTCGAGCACGGTCACTTGGAACGCGCCTGGCGGCGGCACCGGCGGAACGACGACGAACAGCGGCGCGAGCCACGCCAGCCCCAGCATGCGGCCGGGAACGCCGCGCGGCGCGAGCAGCCACAGCACGCCGACCGCGCCCGTGAGCGCCGTCCACAGCGGCGGCGCGTGCTGCTGCCAGACGGCGGCCGGCATGCCGCTCAGGCCGTCCAGCAGCAGCGCGAGCCAGGCGAACACCTGATGCGCGACCACCAGCAGGCCGTCCCACGGCAGCGCAATCGACGCGAGCGTCAACGGCACGACGATGAACGTGACGACCGGAATCGCTACCGCATTGGCCAGCGGCGATACGATCGACACCTGCTGGAACAGCACCAGCATCAGCGGAATCAGGCCGAGCGTGATCGCCGCCTGCGCGCGCACCGCGGTCTGCCATGCCCCCATGCGGCCGATGCGGCCGACGCCGGTGTAGAGCAGCAGGGCCACCGCGCCGAACGACAGCCAGAAGCCCGGCGTCAGGCTCGCCCAGGGATCGTAGGCAAGCACGACGGCCAGCGCCCACAGCCAGACCACCGCCGCGGTGCCGGGGCGCGCGAGCCAGAGACCGATCGCCGCCACCGTCAGCATGTACAGGGTGCGCTGCGCCGGCACGCCGAATCCCGCCAGGAGCACATAGGCGAACGCGGCGACGACGCCGGCAACCGCAGCCGCCTTGCGCGCCGGCAGCCTGAGCGTCAGCGCGTGGCTCCTTTTCCAGCACCAGAACACAAGCGCCGCAATCAGCGTCGCGAAGAACGTCACATGCAAACCGGAGATGCTGATCAGGTGACCGATGCCGGTGCGGTTGAACAGCAGCCACTGCGCCGACGGGATCGCGCGCTCGTCGCCGATCGCCAGCGCGGCGATCACGCCGGCGTAGGGGCGCTCGCCGAGTGCGCGCAGGATGCGGTCGCGTATGGCTTCGCGGGCGCGTGCGACGTGGTCGCCGGCGCGCCCGGCAAACGCGTCGAGCCGCCGATTGCCGTCGTCCTTGCGCACGTAGCCGGTGGCGCGCAGATCGTTGGCGAGGAGCCAGGCCTCGACGTCGAAGCCGTGCGGGTTGACGGTGCCGTGCGGCCGCTTCAGGCGAACCGTGAGAGCCCAGCGCTCGCCGGCGTGCAGGGTGGGCACGTCCTCGGTCGCGACGCCGTGCGCGAAGCCGCTGTACCAGGCGAGCGACACCCGCGACGGGACGACCGCGTCCGCCGGGGCCGTGCTTTCCACGGCAAAGGCGAAGCGCGTGCCGCGATCGGCGGGCTGCGGCAACTCGTCGACCACGCCCACGAGGCGAACGTCGCGCCCCTCCCACGCCGGCGGCAGCGCGTCGGCCAGCCGAATGTCGGCGCGCCATGCCGCGTAGAAAAATCCCGTCGCCGCGGCCGCCAGCGCGAGGGCGATCGACGCGAGGCGTACGCGCCGCGCGAGCAGCCACCATAGCAGCGCGAGCGCCGGAATACAGGCGGCGAGGCGCAAAGCCGGCAGCGCCGCCTGGCCTTGCAGCAGGACCACGCCGAGCGCGAAGGCCAGCAGACCGAGCTGCAGCGGCAAGGAAGATTCCGACGATTCGGCAAGCGCCCAATGCAGCAGTCTAGCCGGAGCATCGCGGTTCGCGGATCGGCCGGATGGACGATCTGCAGGCGCACGATGGTCCTGGGCGCGATGGCTCTGCGGTGCGCCCTTGCCCGTCGTGAACAGGTCCTAGCGCAATTCCCTTGTTGTCCGCATGCGCAGCGCAATCGCCGCCAGCACGACACCGCAAATCGCGATCGGCACGAATGCCAGACCCGGCACGCCGCTCAGGTCCCATGCCGCGCCGCTCACCACGGCGATCGCGACCGCGCCGGCGTAGCTCAGGGTGAACATGCCGGCCGAGGTGCGCGCGACGTCTTCGGGCGGGCAAAGCATCGCTGGCAGGGTCAATCCGACGATCAGCGCCGCGGAGTCGGAAAAGCCCAGCAGCGCCGCCCAGAAAATGGTCGCCGGCCCGACCATCAGCACCAGGCCGGCGATCGACAAAAGCGAGAGCACGCCGGATGCCACGTAAGGCCACGCCCGCCGCTCGAGCCTGCCGGCGACGGCCAGCAGCAGGAGCGATGCGGGCAGCTGGCCGAAATTGAGCGCGGTCAATGCGCCGCTGATCAGGTCCGGCCGGCCCGCGCTGGTGAGGTAAATCGGGATGAAGGCGTTGGCGCTGAAATAGATCGCGTTGATGCAGCAGAACAGGATGCCCAGCCGCCAGACCAGCGGCTTGTGCCAATCGGGAAGCCACAATCGCGGCATGCTCGCCGGCACGTCGCGATGCGCGGGGTCGCGGGGCGCGCCGACGTAGATCGCGACGGCGATCAAGACGATCGGCGCGGACCACGCCACGAGCGACATGCGCCAGTCGCCGCCCACCCATGGCAGCACATAGGGAATCGTCAGCAGCACCGGAAATATTTCGCCGACTAGGAGCCCATTGGTGTAGATCGCGGTGCCCAGCCCGATGCGCGCTGGCAGCCACTGCCGCACGGCCGCGGGCATGATCGGCTGCATGATCGCGATGCCGGCCGACATGACGATCGTCGTCGCCATCAGGATCGCAAAATCGCTCGAGAGCCCACGCAACGCCGAGCCGGTCGCCACCAGCAGCAAGCCCCCGACCAGCGCCGTCCGTACGCCCAGCCGCGCCACCAGCAGCGACCCTGCCAGGGCCGCGATCGCGAACAGCGCGGGGGGAATGCTGCTCAACACGCCGACTTCGGTGGCGCTCAACGCGAAATCGTCGCGGATCATCGCGAGGACCGGCGGCACGGCCAGGATGGTGATGCGCAGCCCGCCGCCGGCAAGCCACAGCAGGATCAGCGCCGAAGCCAGACCGCGGCAAGGCAAAGGTTGTTCGTTGGGCATCGTGTCGGTGGCAGCGGCGCAGCATTATCGCCGACACG
>DATBOK010000217.1:0-28388 GCA_036553845.1 Casimicrobiaceae bacterium | reverse complement strand
GTTTGCGCGCTGCTTCGGCGCGCAGTTGTCGGGTCGCGGCGTGACCGAGCGCGACGCGTACGGACAGCCGGTCGACGACGACGATCTCCTGTTGCTGCTCAACGCCCACCACGAGACTGTTCCCTTCCGCGCGCCGGCCGGCGAAGGGGCCGTGTGGCGCCCGCAGATCGACACGAGCTTTGATGACGGCACGCCGGAACTGCCCGAACTGGCGCCGGGCGCCGAATACCCGTTGCGGGGACGCTCCCTGGCGCTGCTTTGCCGGGCGCGCTGATGCGACGGCGGCACGCGATGCCGTTCGGCGCGCAGACGGACGCCAGCGGCGTCACGCGATTTCGTCTCTGGGCGCCCGCCGCGCATGAGGTCAGCCTGCTGCTGGCGCGCGCGAACGGGGCCGAACATGCGGTGAACATGCAGGCGCACGATGCCGCCTGGTTCGAAGCGAACGTGCCGGCGCCCACGGGCACGCGCTACTGCTTCCGCATCGATGGCGGCAGCGTGGTCCCCGATCCCGCGTCGCGGCGCAACCCCGACGATGTCCACGGCAGCAGCGAAGTCGTCGACCCGCTGGCTTTCGACTGGGAAGACGCCCATTGGACCGGCCGCCGCTGGGCGGAAGCGGTGATCTACGAGCTTCACGTCGGTACGTTCTCGCCCGAAGGCACGTTCGCCGGCGTCGAGGCGCGCCTCGATCACCTGGCTGCGCTCGGCGTGACGGCGATCGAGCTGATGCCCGTCGCGCAATTCGCGGGAGGGCGCGGCTGGGGCTATGACGGCGTGCTGCCGTTCGCGCCGCAAGCGAGCTACGGCGCGCCGGACGACCTCAAGCGAATGGTGCAGGCCGCGCACCGGCGAGGGCTGATGGTCATCGTCGACGCCGTCTACAATCATTTCGGCCCCGAAGGCAACTACCTGCGGTCGACCGCGCCCGCCTTCTTCACCGCCGGCCGCGCGACGCCGTGGGGCGACGCGATCAACTTCGACGGCCCCGGCAGCGCGACCGTGCGCGAATTCTTCATGCACAACGCGTTGTACTGGCTCGAGGAGTTCGGCGTCGACGGCCTGCGCCTCGACGCCGTGCACGCGATCTTCGACGACAGCACGCCGGATTTCGTCGATGCGCTGGCGGCGAGCGTGCGCCGCGCGCTGCCACGGCGCCACGTGCACCTCATCCTCGAGAACGATGCCAACGCCGCACGCCGCCTCGGTCGCGAACCCGCCACCGGAGCGCTGCGCTACGACGCGCAGTGGAACGACGACCTGCATCATGCGCTGCACGTGCTCGTCACCGGCGAAACCGGAGGGTACTACGCTGATTTCGCCCGCGACCCGCTTGCACGCCTCGGCCGCTGCCTGGCCGAAGGCTTCGCCGACCAGGGCGAGGCTTCGCCGTTTCGCCAGGGCCGGCTCCGGGGCGAACCCAGCGCGCACCTGCCGCCCACGGCCTTCGTCGCGTTCCTGCAGGACCACGACCAGGTGGGCAATCGTGCGTTCGGCGAACGGATCTTCGCCCTCGCGCCCGCGCACCGCGTCGCGGTGGCGCTGGCCATCGTGCTGCTCGCGCCGTCGATCCCGATGCTGTTCATGGGCGACGAGTTCGCCGCGGCGACGCCATTTCTCTACTTTTGCAATTTCGCGCCGGCGCTGGCGCGGGAAGTCGACGCCGGCCGCCGCCGCGAATTCGCGCAACTGCCGGACGACGTGCGAGCGCGCATCCCGCGCCCCGATGCCGAGGCGACGTTCCTGTGCAGCAAGCTCGACTGGGATTGCCTCACGCGTCCGCCGCACACGGTGGCGCTGGCATGGACGCAGCGCCTGCTCGCCTTGCGCGCGCGACACATCGTGCCGCTGATCGATGCGATGGACGGCGCGCGCCCGCCGTGGCAGCGTCTCGCACCGCGCGCGCTTCGCGTCGACTGGCCCGCTGGTGACGCGACCCTGTGGATGCTCGCCAATCTCGGCGACGACGCGGTCGCCGCCCGGCAGCCGCGCGGTGCGCTCGTCTGCCGCGTGGGACCCGAGGCGGAAGCCGGCACGCTCGCAGCGTGGTCCGCGGTGTTCGGCGTGGACGCGGAGCGCCGCACGTGAACGGCGTCGATGCGGCGCTCCGCGCGCGGGCACGCACCCATGGCATCGAGCCGTGGTACGTCGACGTGCACGGCGTCACGCAACATGCGTCGCGTGCGACGCTGGAGGCGTTGCTCGCCGCGTTGGAGGCGACACCTGGCGAAGCCGACACGCGCGCGGCGGGCGCGACGCCGCTGATCGTCGTCGCGGCGCAGGCGCCCAGAGTGTCGATCCCGCTCACCGAAGAGGCGACCGGCCGCGAATGGCATTGGCAGCTCGCGCTCGAGGATGGCGCGCGTCGCGACGGCGACGCGCGGGTTCGCGGTTCGACGCTGGCCTTTCGCGGTCCGCTGCCGGCGGGCTATCACCGCCTCGGTTGCTCCGATCCTGCCACCGGCGCCCGCATGGACACCGACATCGCGGCGTGTCCCGTGCGATGCCATGAACCCGAGGCGCTGGCGGGCGCGGCACGCGTGTGGGGCATCGCCGTGCAGGTCTATGCGCTGCGCTCGGCGCGCAACTGGGGCATCGGCGATTTCGGTGACCTCGGCACGCTGGTGGAACTGGCCGCGCGCGCGGGCGCCGCGCTCGTGGGCGTCAACCCGCTGCATGCGCTCTTCGCCGACCTTCCCGAACGCGCTAGCCCGTACAGTCCCTCGGACCGCACGGCGCTCAACACGCTGTACATCGATGTCGAGGCGGTGCCCGAGTTCGGCGAATGCGCAGCGGCGCGACAGCAGGTTGCCGCACCCGCGTTCCAGCGCGGCCTCGCGGCGATGCGCGCGGCGACCCTCGTCGACTATACGGCGGTGGCGTCGGCCAAGCGCGGCATCCTCGAGCAGATGCACCGTCATTTCCGCGAGCATCAGCTGGCGCCCGGCACGCCGCGCGCGGCCGCATTTCGCGATTTTGTCGCCGCCGGCGGCAGCGAGCTGCGCGACTTCGCGCGCTTCGAGGCATTGCGCGAGCATTTCACGCAGGGCGAAGCGCGCAGCGACTGGCGCATGTGGCCGCGCGCCTTGCAGTCGCCCGCCACCGCGGAGGTGACGCAATTCGCGCAGGCGCATCCGGTGCGCGTCGAGTTCCATCTCTACCTGCAATGGTGCGCGTGTGCACAACTGCACGCGGTGCGCGACCGGGCACGGGCGCTGGGAATGCCGATCGGCCTCTACCTCGACTTGGCCGTCGGCGCCGACCCGGCCGGTGCCGAGGCCTGGCGCGACGGCGCGCTGCAGGCGCGGGGCGTGACGATCGGCGCGCCGCCCGACGCGTTCAACCTGCTCGGCCAGGACTGGGGACTGTCACCCCTCGTCCCCGCGCGCCTGCGCGATGCGGGCTACCGGCCGTTCATCGCGATGCTGCGCGCGGCGATGCGCTACGCCGGCGCGCTGCGCATCGACCACGTGATGGGACTCATGCGCACCTGGTGGATCGCCGCCGATGCGAAGCCCGGCGCGGGCGCCTACGTGCGCTATCCGTTCGCCGACCTCCTCGGCCTCGTCGCGCTCGAGAGCCGCCGCCACGCCTGCCTCGTGATCGGCGAGGACCTCGGCACCGTGCCGCCGGCGGTGCGTGCCGCCCTTGCCGCCGCCGGCGTGCTGTCCTATCGCCTGCTCTACTTCGAACGCGAGCCGGATGGCGCATTCGCCGATGCCGCCGCCTATCCGCGCGATGCGCTGGTGGCGGTGGCCACGCACGATCTCGCCACGCTGGCCGGATTCTGGGCAAGCCGCGATCTCGACGAACGCGACGCGTTGAACCTCTTTCCGTCGGCGGTGGCGCGCGACGCCCAGTTCGCCGATCGCGACCGCGATCGCGCGCGTCTCCTCGCGCGGCTTCGCGCGAGCGGCCTGTGGCCGCCGGGCAAGCCCCCGTCGGGGCCGGCACCGGAGTCGATGGCCGCGCTGGCGCTGGCGGTCCATCGCTTTCTCGCGACGACACCGGCGAAAGTGCTCATGCTGCAGATGGAAGACGTTCTCGGCGAAGTCGACCAGGTCAACTTGCCGAGCACCACCGACGCCGTACGTCCGAACTGGCGTCGCAAGCTGCCAGTGGCGCTCGAGGACTGGCGCGGCGACGCGCGAGTGCGGGCAACGTTCGCCGCGATGCAGGAATGCCGATGACGATTCCGCGCGCCACCTATCGATTGCAGCTCCATCGCGGGTTCGCGTTCGCCGACGCGATCGCCGCGCTGCCGTACCTGGCCGCGCTCGGGGTCAGCCACGTCTACGCCTCGCCGTGCTTCGCGGCGCGTCCGGGCAGCACGCATGGCTACGACGTCGTCGATCCCAATGCGATCAATCCGGAGCTCGGTGGTTCGCCCGGTTTCGCCGCGTTCTGCGCGGCGCTGCGCGCCCACGGTCTGCGGCTGATGCTCGACATCGTTCCCAACCACATGGCCGTGCTCGAGGCCGACAACGCATGGTGGCGCGACGTCCTCGAGCACGGGCGTGCCTCGCGCTATGCCGAATTCTTCGACATCGACTGGGAGCCGGCGAGCGCCGAACTGCACGACAAGGTGCTGCTGCCGGTGCTCGAGGAGCCTTACGGCACGGTGCTGGAGCGCGGCGAGCTTGCCGTGGCATTCGACGCCACCGCGGGCGGGTTCGAGCTGCGCTACCGGGCGCAGCGGTTTCCGCTCGATCCGCGCGAATACACGCGCGTGCTCGACCTCGCGCAATGCGCTGCCGACGACGCCGCGGCGGCGGCCGAGCTGGCGCCGGTGCTGGCCGCCTTCGCCACGCTGCCCGCGCCGCGCGGCGGCGAAACCGAGGTCCGGCTCGCGCGCGCGGCACGCGCAAGCGTGCTCAAGCAGGCGCTGGCGGCGCTCTGCGCGCGCGCGCCGGCGGTGAACGCGCTCGTTGCGCGGCGCGTGGCCGCGATCAACGGCAGCGTCGAGGACCCGTCGAGTTTCGACGCGCTGCATGTGCTGATCAAGGTGCAGCCGTGGCGCCTCGCCTATTGGCGGATGGCGGGCGACGACATCAACTACCGGCGCTTCTTCGACGTCAACGCGCTGGCGGGACTGCGCATGGAGCGCGAAGAGGTCTTCGACGCCGTGCACGCCCTGACGCTGCGCCTGGTGGCGAGCGGCGACGTCGATGCGCTGCGCATCGACCATCCGGATGGGCTTGCCGATCCCGCCGCCTACTTCGCGCGGCTGCAGCGCGCAGTGCGCCCGCCGGCCGATGCGATCGCGCAAGGCGGGCTGGCCGACGTGGCGCAAGCGCAACGGCTGCCGCTGTACGTCGTCGTCGAGAAGATCCTCGCCCACGACGAAGCGCTGCCGCGTGCGTGGCCGGTGCACGGCACCACCGGATACGACTTCGCGGCGCTGGTGAACGCGCTCTTCGTCGACGCCACGGCCGCCCGCAAGTTCGACCGCCTGTACCGCGGCTTCACCGGCATGGCGCGGGGCTTCGCCGAAGTCGCGCGTGATGCCAAGCGCGCGGTGATGCAGCGCGCGTTCGGCAGCGACGTCAACGCGCTGGCGACGCGCCTCACCGACCTCGCCAAGGCCGACCGCCATACCTGCGACTTCACGTTCAACGGGCTGCGCCAGGCGATCGTCGGCGTGGCCGCCCATTTCCCGGTCTACCGCACCTACGTCGCCGCCGGGGAGATCTCCGCCGACGATCGCCGCGCGATCGAGACGGCGACCGCCGCGGCGATCCGCGACGGCATCGCGGACCGCGATGCCTGCGAGTTCGTCGCTGCCACGCTGATGACGCCGGCGCGCGGCGACGACGCATGCGCGGCAATGGCGCGGCGCTTCACCGCGCGATTCCAGCAGTTCACGGCGCCGGTGATGGCGAAGGGCGTCGAGGACACCGCCTGCTATGTCTACGACCGCCTGGCGTCGCTCAACGACGTCGGCACCGATCCGCGCGTGTTCGGCGTCAGCGTGCGGTCGTTCCACGCCGCCAACGCCGAGCGCGCGCGACACTGGCCGCACGCGCTGCTGGCCACGTCGACGCACGACAGCAAGCGCGCCGAGGACGTGCGTGCGCGCCTCGACGTGCTGTCCGAGGTTCCCGCGCTGTGGCGTCTCGCGATCCGCCGCTGGCACCGGATGAACCGGCAGCACAAGCGCATGATCGACGGCATCGAAGTGCCTTCCGCCAACGACGAGTACCTGCTGTACCAGACCTTGCTCGGCGCGTGGCCGGCGGCCCCGCTCGACGCTGCGGCGCAGCGCGCATTCGCCGGGCGCATCCGCGCCTACATGCAGAAGGCCGTGCGCGAGGCCAAGATGCATACCAGCTGGCTCGAGCCGGACCTCGCGTACGAATCGGCGCTGGAGGCATTCATCGACGCGCTCCTCGCGCCGGCCACCGACAACACCTTCATCGATGACTTTCTGCGCCTGCAGCAGCCGATCGCGCGCACCGGTTTCTGCAACAGCCTTGCGCAGACGGTGCTGAAGCTCGTATCGCCGGGCGTGCCGGACATCTACCAGGGCGCCGAGTGGTGGGACCTGAGCCTCGTCGATCCGGACAACCGTCGCCCCGTCGACTTTGCATCGCGCGCCGCGGCACTGGACGATCTCGCCGCGACCTGCCCCGGCGGGACGCCCGACGCCACGCGCGTGGCCGCGCTGTTCGTGGACCCAGCCGACGGCCGCGCCAAGCAGTACGTGATCTGGCGCGCGCTGCAGCTCCGCGCGCGCGCGCCGGCGCTGTTCGCAGCGGGCCGCTACGAGCCGCTGCGCATCGCCGGAGCCCGCGCCGCAAATGCCTGCGCATGCGCGCGCACCCTCGCCGACGATGCGGTGGTGGCGGTCGTGCCCCGTCTCGCGCACCGGCTGGCCGCCGAAGCCGGCGCGCTGGCGCTGGGCGAGCGCGCCTGGGGCGACACCGAGCTCGCGCTGCCCGGCAATGACGACGCGCCGTGGCGCGATGAGTTCGCCGGCGTCGAAGTCGCCGCCGCGGCGACGCCGGCGGGTCGCAAAGCGCGACTCGCCGACATCTTCGCGCACGCTCCGGTCGCACTGCTGCGGCGCGCATCGCGCGCGTCCGTCACACCCACCGCATGAGGCCCATCTCGAACGGATGCGTGAGCAGCGTGTGCGACGGATGCATGCGTATCTGGTAGTCGAGGCGCCCGCACAGGTCGGGACGCAGGCGCAGCACGTAGTGCTGGCCGTCTTGGTGCGCCGACGGATCGGCGGCGAACGCGTGCCGCTGCTCGCGCAGCGACGGCGCCGCCTGTCCGCGCCGCAGCAGCAGCTCGACCGCGACGTCGCGCGGCGCGAGACCGTTCAGGTTCACCGCGACCTCCAGCGTCACCGCGTCGCCGAAGCTGATGCGCCGCGGCGGCACATCGACGCGCCGGATCGTCACTCCCGACCACGCCGCACGCACGCGCGCCTTCCACCCGGCGATCTCGGCCGCCGCGGCGGCATTGTGCTGGCGATAGATGCGTCCCTGCCGCGCGCCGGGCGCGTAGCTCTTCTGTACGTATTCATGCAGCATGCGATCCGCGTTGAACCGCGGCAGGATGGACGCCATCGAGCGCTTCGCCATCGCGATCCAGTCGCCGGGCATGCCGCCGTGCGGCCGCGCGTAATACAGCGGCACCACGTGCTCACGCAGCACCTCGTAGAGCGTGCGCGCGTCCTCGCGGTCGCGGCGGAAAGGATCGTCGGTCCGCGTGTCGGGCTTGATCGCCCAGCCATTGCTGCCGTCGTAGCCTTCACCCCACCAGCCGTCGAGGATCGACAGGTTGATGACGCCGTTCATGCCTGCCTTCATGCCCGAGGTGCCGCTGGCCTCCAGCGGATACACGGGCGTGTTGAGCCAGACGTCGACACCCGCCACCAGATGGCGCGCGAAGCGCATGTCGTAGTCCTCGACCAGCACGACGCGGCCTTCGAATTCGGGCTCGCGCGCCATCCGCGCGATCGCGCGGATCAGGTCCTGGCCGGGCTCGTCGGCGGGATGCGCCTTGCCGGAGAAGATGAACACCACCGGCCGCGTCGCGTCGTCGACGATGCGGCGAAGCGTGTCGATGTCGTTGAACAGCAGCGTCGCGCGCTTGTAGGTGGCGAAGCGGCGGCCGAAGCCGATCGTCAGCACGTTGGGATCGTCGGCACGCACGCAGCGCAGCATGCGGTCGAGGTGCGACTCGCTGCCGCCGTTGCGAAGGTATTGCGCGCGCACTCGCTTCTGCAGGAGCTTCAGCAGCTGCGTCTTGAGCTGCTGGTGCGTGCTCCAGAACACCTGGTCGGGAATCGCGAACAGCGCGCGCCGGGTGGCGGGGTCGTCGAGCCGGCGCGCCCAGCCGTGGCCGAGAAAGCGGTCGAATACCGCGAACCATTCGGTGGCGAGGAACGTCGGCAGGTGTACGCCGTTGGTGATGTAGCCGATCGGGTTGTCGTCGACCGCGACCTGCGGCCACAGGTCGCCGAGCAGCTGCGCCGACACGCCGCCGTGGATGCGCGAAACGCCGTTGTGAAACCGCGAGCCGCGCAGCGCGAGCGTCGTCATGTTGAACGTGTCGCCGCCGGGCGGCTGCCCGAGCGCCAGCACGCGCGCAAGGTCGATGCCCGCCTGCGCGCATTCGCCGGCGAGATTTTCGCCGGCCGCGGACGCGGGAAACGCGTCGTGTCCCGCGGGCACCGGCGTATGGGTGGTGAACACGGTGCTCGCCGCCACCGCCTCCAGCGCGGCATCCTGGCCGATGCCCGCGCGCACCGCCTCGCCGATGCGCTCGACGACGAGGAACGCCGCGTGGCCCTCGTTGACGTGCCACACGTCGGGGTTGATGCCGAGCATGCCGAGCGCGCGCGCGCCGCCGATGCCGAGCAGGATCTCCTGCTCGAGGCGCGTCGTCGCGTCGCCGCCGTAGAGCCGATAGGTGATGAGCCGGTCGTCCGCCGAATTCGCCGGCACGTCGCTGTCGAGCAAATAGAGCTCGATGCGGCCGACGCGGCAGCGCCACACCTTGGCGGCGACCTCCCGCTCGCCGAGCCGCACGTGCACGTGCAGGTCATCGCCCGCGGCGTCCACCACCGGCGACACCGGCATGTCGTCGAAGTCGGAATCGTTGTAATGCGCGAGCTGCTGGCCGTCGGCATCGATCGTCTGCACGAAGTATCCCTGGCGGTACAGCAGCCCGACGGCGACGAAGGGCAGTTGCGCGTCGCTCGCGGCCTTGCAGTGGTCGCCGGCGAGGATGCCGAGGCCGCCCGAATAGATCGGCAGGCTCTCGTGGATGCCAAACTCGGCGCAGAAGTACGCGACCAGGCCGGGATCGGTATCGGCGGCCGGCTCCGCCGCGACGCGTTCGCCGAGATAGGTGTCGAACGTGGTCAGCACGTGGTTGTACGCGTGGAGGAAGACCGGATCCTGCGCGGCCGACTCGAGGCGGCTCTCGTCGACGCGTTTCAGGAGCGCCTTCGGGCTCTGGCCAACCGCGCGCCAGAGCTCCGGATCGAGGCGCGCGAAAAGGCTGCGGGTGCTGGGATCCCACGCATACCAGAGGTTGTCCGCCAGTTCCGCCAGCCGGGCGATGCGATCGGGAATCGCAGGATTGACTTCGACGGAAAAGGTCGACGGCCGTTGCATTTTCTGCGTGTGAATGTGCGCGGCGACGGTGTGGCGATTCGCGCGACGAATCCCACCGCCGAATGCGCGGCCGCCTCGCCACGACGATCTTAGCGCGTCAGGCCACGCCCCGGTAGTTCGGGCCGCCAACGGGCGCGGGCGCGACAGGCGCGCCGCGGTACGCGCGGCCGACCAGTGCACCGTAGAGGAGCATCGCGGTCACGTAGTAGACCCACAGCATCAGCACGACCAGCGCGCCGGCCGCGCCGTACGCCTTGATCGACGTGGCGTGGCGCAAATAGACGCCGATGCCGAACTTGGCGACTTCGAACAGGACGCCCGCGGCGAGCGCGCCGCGCCACGTGGCGCCGCGCGGCAGCGGCTCGCTCGGCAGGAAGCGCAGGAGACCGTAGAACGCGGCGATGACCACCGCGAGCGCCAGGACCTCGTTCACCGTGAGGAGCGCACGGTGACCGAACGCGCTGGCAAGCCCGAGCGAGGCGATGGCCATGCGGGCGAGCGCGCTCGCGATCAGCGAGGACACGACGAGCACGCCGAGGACCAGCGCCGCGGCCACCCCGATGAGCCGCACGCGGACCGCCTGGCGCACGCTGGTCCGCGCATCGCGCGCGCAGAAGAGCTCGTCGAGCGCGAACTTGAGTTGGGCGATCGCCGCCGTGGCGCCGAACAGCGTGGCGGCGAGCGCGATGGCGGCCGCGACGCCGCTGCTGTGCGTGGCATTGGCGCTCGCGATCATGTCGGCGACGAGATCCGCACCCTGTGCGCCGACGAGCCCCCTCAATTGCGCGTGCACCTCGGCGATGGCCACGCCCCGGTCGACCAGGAAGCTCGCGGCGGCCAGCGCCAGCACCAGGAATGGCGACAGCGACAACACCGTGTAGAAGGCGATGCCCGCGGCGTGGCCGAGGCAGCGCTCCGCGAGCCATGCCCTGGCCGCCGATCCGAGCTGGTGGATCATCGGTACCTCGCGGGATCTGTCGGAAACGCGACGAGCCTAGCGAATCCCCGCGGCTTGCGCCAATCGCGGATGACGGATTCGGCTGTCGGGCATCGCTGACAGGCGAGCGACGGTCGGCAGATGCGCGTGCGCGGAACCCGGCCGCCGGCGCGACCGCGGATCAAGGCGCAGCGCCAAGGTATAATCGCTCGGTGGGGCGGATGCGCAGCCGCATCGCGCCAGCCCCGTCGGAATCGCCAGCCGTTTCGGCCGCCGGCCTTGTACGAGGAAGGATCGGGTTATGACACCGCGAACGCGTTTCACGCCAGGGTAGCCACCGCGTCGGGTTCGCTCGTGTCCGGAAGGATGCAGGAAGTGCGGCTCGACCGCACTTTTTTTCGCCCATCGAGGACACGCATCATGCCCAGCATCACATTGCCCGACGGCTCGGTCCGCAGCTTCGAGCATCCGGTCAGCGTCGGCGAGGTCGCCGCGTCGATCGGCCCGGGGCTCGCCAAGGCGGCGCTCGCCGGCGATGTCGACGGCAAGGTCGTCGACACGTCGTACGTGATCGACCGCGACGCCCGCGTGGCGATCGTCACCGACAAGGACGCCGCGGGCCTCGACGTGCTGCGCCATTCCACCGCCCACCTTCTCGCCTATGCGGTGAAGGACCTGTTTGCCGACGCGCAGGTGACGATCGGACCGGTGATCGAGGACGGCTTCTACTACGACTTCAGCTACAAGCGCCCGTTCACGCCCGACGACCTGGCGGCGATCGAGGCGCGCATGCGCGAACTGGCCAAGCTCGACGAGCCGGTCACGCGCAGGCTGATGCCGCGCGACGACGCCGTCGCGTATTTCCAGGGCCTCGGCGAGCATTACAAGGCCGAGATCATCGCCTCGATCCCGTCGGCCGAGCCCATTTCGCTGTACAGCGAGGGTCGCTTCACCGATCTCTGCCGCGGCCCCCACGTGCCATCGACCGGCAAGCTCAAGGTGTTCAAGCTTACCAAGCTCGCCGGCGCCTATTGGCGCGGCGACTCGAAGAACGAGATGCTGCAGCGGATCTACGGCACCGCGTGGGCGAAGAAGGAGGACCTCGACGCCTACCTGCACCGCATCGAGGAGGCCGAGAAGCGCGACCACCGCAAGCTCGGGCGCGCGCTCGACCTGTTCCACCTGCAGGACGAGGCGCCCGGGATGGTGTTCTGGCATCCCAAGGGGTGGTCGGTCTGGCAGGAGGTCGAGCAGTACATGCGAGGCGTCTATCGGCGCAGCGGCTACCAGGAAGTGCGCTGCCCGCAGATCCTCGACCGGTCGCTGTGGGAGAAATCGGGGCACTGGCAGAACTACAAGGACAACATGTTCACCACGGAGTCGGAGAAGCACGACTTCGCGATCAAGCCGATGAATTGCCCCGGCCACGTGCAGATCTTCAATTCGGACCTGCGCAGCTACCGCGACCTGCCGCTGCGCTACGGCGAATTCGGCGCCTGCCATCGCAACGAGCCGTCGGGCGCGCTGCACGGGCTCCTTCGCGTGCGCGGCTTCACGCAGGACGATGGCCACATCTTCTGCAAGGCCGCGCAGATCCAGGATGAGGTGGTCGCCTTCCACACCCAGGCGATGGACGTCTACCGCGACTTCGGCTTCACCGACGTCGCGGTCAAGATTGCGCTTCGCCCCACCCCGCGACTCGGCACCGACGACGAATGGGATCGGGCGGAAGCGGCGCTTCGGGACGGGTTGCGCGCCTGCGGGGCAGAATGGACGGAGTTGCCGGGAGAAGGCGCGTTTTACGGCCCGAAGATCGAATATCATCTCAAGGATTCGATCGGCCGCTCCTGGCAGTGCGGAACGATGCAGGTCGACTTCCAGATGCCCGGCCGTCTGGGCGCGGAGTTCGTCGACGAGGACAACACCCGCAAGACGCCGGTGATGCTGCACCGGGCGATCGTGGGATCCCTGGAGCGCTTCATCGGCATGCTGATCGAGCATCACGCCGGTGCGTTCCCGCTTTGGCTGGCGCCCGTGCAGGCGGTGGTGCTGTCCATCACCGACCGTGCCGCGCCCCATGCCGAGGCTGTGGCGAAAAGGTTGCGCGCGGCGTCGCTGCGGGTTGCCACCGATTTGCGCAACGAGAAAATAACCTATAAAATTCGGGAACATAGCCTCCAAAAGTTGCCCTACCAGCTGATCGTGGGCGACAAGGAAATGGAGGCGCACACGGTGGCCGTACGTACTCGTGCCGGTGCGGACCTGGGGCAGATGACGCCCGAGGCCGTGCTCGCACGTTTCCAAGCGGAGATTGCGCAGCGCCGGTAGACATCCCTCACGGGAGTCACGGCGGGCGCGGTACGGCCTTGTTCGAAACCTCAAGGAGTACAGCACATAGCACTCGAAAAGCAGCAGAGGATCAACCGGGAAATCACTGCGCCCGAAGTCCGTCTGGTCGGCTTGGACGGCGAACAACTCGGCATCGTGCCGGTCGCGGAAGCGCTGGCGAAGGCGGAAGCTTCGGAAGTCGATCTCGTCGAGATCGCGCCGATGGCGCAGCCGCCGGTGTGCCGCATCATGGATTTCGGCAAGTTCAAGTACCGCGAATCCAAGCGTGCGCACGAGGCCAAGCTCAAGCTGAAGCAGATCAAGGTCAAGGAGGTGAAGTTCCGCCCCGGGACCGACGACGGCGACTACAAGATCAAGCTGCGCAACCTGATCCAGTTCCTCAACGAAGGCGACAAGGCGAAGATCACGTTGCGTTTCCGGGGGCGCGAGATGGCGCACCAGGAATTCGGCATCCGGTTGCTGGAGCGCATCAAGGGCGACCTCGAGCCGTATTCGCAGGTCGAGCAGTTTCCGAAGCTCGAGGGCCGGCAAATGGTGATGCTGCTGGCCCCGAAGAAGACGCAGGTGCAACAGGTAAAGCATCCCACGACCAAGCCCGAGGACGGTAAGAAAGCCTCTCCCAGCGAGAGCACCGCCGTGGGCAGCAAATAAAAGGAACGGCGATCATGCCGAAGATGAAGACCAAGTCGGGCGCCAAGAAGCGCCTGCGTGTGCGCGGCAGCGGCAGCGTCAAGCGCGGCCAGGCGTTCAAGCGCCACATCCTCACCAAGCGAACCACCAAGAGCAAGCGTCAACTGCGGGGTCCGACGGGCGTGCACAGCACGAACATGGACTCGGTGCGGGCGATGCTGCCGTACGCGTAAAGGAGCCACGACATGCCAAGAGTCAAACGTGGCGTGACCGCGCGCGCGCGGCACAAGAAGGTCATCGACCAGGCGAAGGGCTTCCGCGGACGCCGCAACAACGTCTACCGCATCGCCAAGGAAGCGGTGATGAAGGCCGGCCAGTACCAGTACCGCGACCGGCGGCAGAAGAAGCGCGAGTTCCGCGCGCTGTGGATCGCGCGGATCAACGCCGCCGTGCGCGAGCTCGGCATGACCTACAGCGTGTTCATCGCCGGCCTCAACAAGGCGTCGATCGACATCGACCGCAAGGTGCTCGCCGACCTCGCGGTGCACGACAGGGCGGCATTTACCAAGATCGCCGAGCAGGCCAAAGCCTCGTTGGCCTGAGCGGGCGGTCGCAGGAAAGGGAGGCGCTCTACGTCGCCTCCCTTTTTTATTGAAGTCGCCAGGGAAGGCGTGCACGACCGATGGACGCGTTGCAGGCAATCGTCGACGAAGCACGGCGCGCATTCGACGCCGCGGCCGATCCGGCCGCGCTCGAGAACGCCAAGGCGCGCTACCTCGGCAAGTCCGGCCGCGTCACCGCCGAGCTGAAGGCGCTGGCGGCGCTGGCGCCGGACGCGAGGCGCACGCAGGGCGCGGCGGTGAACGCCGCCAAATCCGCGATCGAGGCGGCGCTCGCCGCGCGCCGCGTCGCCATCGACGACGCGCGCCTGGCGCGCGAGCTCGACGCCGACGCGCTCGACGTCACGCTGCCGGGCCGCGGCATCGACACCGGCGGCATGCATCCGCTGACGCGCACGCTCGAGCGCGTCGCCACCCTCTTCCACTCGATGGGCTTCGTGGTCGCCGAAGGACCCGAGATCGAGGACGATTTCCACAACTTCACCGCGCTCAACACGCCCGAGAACCACCCGGCGCGCTCGATGCACGACACCTTCTACGTCGAGGGCGGCGCGCTGTTGCGCACGCACACGTCGCCCGTCCAGGTGCGATGGATGGAAACGCACGCCCCGCCGTTCCGCATCATCGCCCCCGGCCGCGTGTTCCGCGTCGACAGCGATGCCACGCACTCGCCGATGTTCCACCAGGTCGAGGGACTGTGGATCGACCGCGACGTGACGTTCGCCGACCTGAAGGGCGTGATCACGCAATTCCTGCGGCAGTTCTTCGAGCGCGACGACCTGAAGGTGCGGTTTCGCCCGTCGTTCTTCCCGTTCACCGAGCCTTCCGCCGAGATCGACATGAGCTTCGGCGACGGCTGGCTCGAGATCGCGGGTTCCGGGCAGGTGCATCCCAACGTGCTGCGGATGGCCGGCATCGATCCCGAGGTGTGGCAGGGCTTCGCGTTCGGCATGGGACCGGACCGCCTGGCGATGCTGCGATATGGCATCGACGACCTGCGCATCTTCTACGAGAACGACCTGCGCTTTCTCGCGCAGTTTCGCTGACGGCGCGCGATGAAGTTCTCCGAGCACTGGCTGCGCGCGCTGTGCGACCCGCCGATCGACACGCGGACGCTGGCCGACGCGCTGACGATGGGCGGCCTCGAGGTGGAGAGCGTCGAGGCCGCAGCGCCCGCGTTCGCGGGCGTGGTGGTCGCGCGCATCGTCGCCGTGGCGCCGCATCCCGGCGCCGACCGCCTGCGCGTCTGCACGGTCGATGCCGGCGGCGGTGCACCGCTGACGATCGTCTGCGGCGCGCCCAACGCCGCGGCGGGCATGCTGGCGCCGCTGGCGCGGGAGGGCGCGACGCTGCCCGGCGGCATGACGATCCGCCGCGCGACGATGCGCGGCGTCGACTCCGAGGGCATGCTGTGCTCGGCGCGCGAGCTCGGCTTGACCGACGACGCGTCGGGACTCTACGCGCTGCCGCCCGATCTCAAGCCGGGCACCGCCTTGCGCGAGGCGCTCGATCTCGACGACGCGCTCATCACGCTCAAGATCACGCCCAACCGCGCCGACTGCCTGTCGATCCTCGGCATCGCCCGCGACACGGCCGCGATCACCGGCGCGCCGCTGGTGCCACCGGCATGGCAGCCGGCGCAGGTGACGGCGACGGCGACGCAGCGCGTCGTGGTCGATGACGCCACGGCCTGCCCGCGCTTCGCATCGCGCGTGATCGAAGGTGTCGACGCGAGCGCGCCGTCGCCGCGCTGGATGCAGGCGCGCCTCGAGCGCAGCGGCATCCGCCCGATCTCGGCAATCGTCGACGTCACCAACTACGTGATGCTGGAGCTCGGCCAGCCGCTGCACGCGTACGACCGCCGCCACGTCGAAGGCGACATCGTCGTGCGCTTCGCGCGGCCGGGCGAGACGCTGACGCTGCTCAACGGTGAGGTGCTCGCGCTCGCGCCGGACATGCTGCTCGTGGCCGACTCGCAGAAGCCGCTGGGGCTCGCCGGGATCATGGGCGGCGAGCATTCGGGCATCGGCGACGACACGCGCGACGTGCTGCTGGAAGGCGCGTTCTGGCAACCGGATGCGATCCAGGGGCGGATGCGGCGATTGGGCTTCACCAGCGACGCCGGCTACCGCTTCGAGCGCGGCGTGGACTTCGAGCTGGGGCCGGTGGCGGTCGAGCGCGCGACGCAACTCATCGTCGAGCTCTGCGGCGGCCGCGCGGGCCCGATGTCGGACGTCAAGGGCGCGCTGCCGGCACGCGCACCCGTGCGCGTGCGCCCGGCGCGCGTCGCGCGCCTGCTCGGCATCGCGCCCGACGCGGTGACGATCGCGCACATCTTCGGGCGCCTCGGCTTCGCTTTCCGCCGCGACGGTGCCGACTTCGTCGTCACGCCCCCCGCTTATCGCTTCGATCTCGCGATCGAGGAGGATTTCGTCGAGGAAATCGCGCGCATCCATGGCTACGGCGCGATTCCGGCGACGATCGGCCATCACGCGCAGTCGATACTCGCCGCCAGCGAAACGCATCGTGCGCCGGCCGCGGTCAAGCACGTACTCGTCGCGCGCGGCTGGCAGGAGATCGTCACGTTCAGCTTCGTCGCCGGCGACGACGAACGCGCGCTCGACGCGTCGGCGCGGCCGGTCACGGTGGAGAATCCCATCGCCAGCCATCTCGACGTCATGCGCACGACGCTGCTGCCGGGACTCCTGCGCACGCTCGCGAGCAACGTCGCGCAGGGCGCGCGCCGCGCGCACATCTTCGAATACGGACGCACGTTCGCCCGCGACGCCGCGGGCTACGCGCAGCCGATGCGGGTCGGCGGTCTCGCGTTCGGCCCGGCGCTGCCCGAGCAATGGGGCGCGCCGACGCGCGGCGTCGACTTCTTCGACGTCAAGGGCGAAGTCGCCGCGCTGTTCCCGCGCGCGCGCGTGACCACGCCGCGCGCCGCGCATCCGGCGCTGCATCCGGGGCGCTCGGCGCAGGTGCGGGTCGACGATCGGGCGATCGGGTTCATCGGCGAATTGCATCCACGCCTCGTCCGGCACTTCGATCTGCCGGCGACCGCGGTGGTTTTCGAAATTGACGCTGCGGCGGCGGAGGCGGCCGCGATGCCGGTGGCGACGGCGGCGGCGCGCACGCCGGCCGTGCGCCGCGACCTCGCAGTTGTGGTGGACGAAAGCGTTGCCGCGGCTGACGTCCTGGCCGCCGCAAGGAGCGCCGCGGCACCGTTCGTCGGCGCAATCACACTGTTTGATGTCTACCGCGGCCCGGGCATCGGCGAAGGCCGAAAAAGTCTTGCGATTCTGGTGCTTATGCAGGATACTGCACGTACTTTGACGGACGCGGAGATCGACGCCGCGATGCGCGACATCACGCGCGCGCTGGTCGATCGCTGTGGCGGCACGCTGCGTTAGACATCCGAACGGCACAGCAACCAAGGGCGCAACTTCAGGATGAACATGACGTTGACGAAGGCGGAACTGGCGGACCTGCTGTTCGAGCAGCTCGGTCTCAACAAGCGCGAAGCCAAGGACATGGTGGAGCGCTTCTTCGAGGAAATCCGCCTTGCGCTCGCGCAAGGTCACAGCGTCAAGCTGTCGGGTTTCGGCAATTTCCAGCTGCGCGAAAAGCCGCAGCGCCCCGGGCGCAATCCCAAGACCGGCGAGGAGATCCCCATCACCGCGCGCCGTGTCGTCACCTTCCACGCCAGCCAGAAGTTGAAGGCCATGGTCGAAGCCGCGAACCATGCCGGATCCGCGACCCTCTAAGGCCGAGCTGCCACCGATCCCCGCCAAGCGATACTTCACGATTGGCGAGGTGAGCGACCTGTGCGCGGTCAAGCCGCACGTGTTGCGTTACTGGGAGCAGGAGTTCTCGCAGCTGAAGCCGGTCAAGCGCCGGGGCAACCGGCGCTACTACCAGCATCACGAGGTGCTGCTGATCCGGCGCATCCGCGACCTGCTCTACGGGCAGGGGTTCACGATCAACGGGGCGCGCCACCGTCTCGAGTTCGAGACGGCCGAGCCCCGCGCCGCTGCCCGCCCCACTCCGTCGACCACCAGCGTGCCCGCGCCCGCTCCGGTCGCGGTCAATGCTGCCGCGTTGCGGCAGGAGCTCCTGCGCATCCGCAAGCTCCTGGACGACGCGTCAGACTGAACAAAGCCTCGCGCCGCGACCATGTCACCCGCTATAATGCGCAGTTTCGGTCGGGGCGTAGCGCAGCCTGGTAGCGCACCTGCATGGGGTGCAGGGGGTCGGAAGTTCGAATCTTCTCGCCCCGACCAACCTACGAATTACCGGCGGCAGCGGATGCCCGCGGGCCCGCGACGGTGCCTGACGATTGCGGCGCGTCGCCGGGCAGGCCTGGATGCGAGGGCGCGCAGCGCCCCGTTGTGGAGTACATTGTGCCATTCCCCCCTTTATCGAGGCGCGATTCTTGCATACCCGCAAGATCCGAGATCCCCTTCATGGGTAAACGCATGAGCGCCGTGACTTCGCGTGCACCGTCCGGCGGCAACACGAGCAGCGGGACGATTTCCGAGCTCGCGTTCGCGCGGGCGCAGCGCAACACCGTCCTCATCATCGACGACCTCTTCTCGAGCCGCCTGCTGCTCGCGGAGATCGTGCGCCAGATCGACGGGCGCCTCAACCTCGAGCTCTTCGACACGCCCACGCGGGCGCTCGAGTTCGCGCGCCTCAACCGTGTCGACATCGTCCTCACCGATTACAAGCTGCCCGAGTTCGACGGCATCGAGCTGGTCAAGCAGTTGCGCGCCCTGCCGCATTGCGTCGACGTGCCGATCGTCGTCATCACCGTCGTCGACGACCGCAAGATCCGCTACGACGCGCTGGAAGCCGGCGCCACCGATTTCCTGATCAAGCCGCTCGACGAGCATGAGACGCGTGCGCGCTGCGCCAACCTGCTCGAGCTGCGCCGCCACAAGATCGTGCTCTCCGACCAGGCGCGCGTGCTGCAGTACCAGGTCGACAAGTCGGTGTCGGAGATCCACGAGCGCGAGCTCGAGACGCTGGCCAAGCTCGCAAAGGCAGGCGAGTTCCGCGACAAGGTCACCGGCAACCACCTGCTGCGGATGGCCAAGTACTCGGCGCTGATCGGCCAGCACCTCGGGCTCGGCGGCGAGACCGTGCACGTGCTGGAAGTCGCGGCGCCGATGCACGACATCGGCAAGATCGGCATTCCCGACTCGGTGCTGATGAAGGAGGGCCCACTGACGACGGTCGAGACCGACACGATGAAGGCCCACCCGCGCATCGGCTACGACATCCTCAAGGGCAGCCCGTCGAAGTACCTGTCGATGGGCGCGATCATCGCGCTCGGTCACCACGAGAAGTTCGACGGCTCGGGTTACCCCAATGGCCTGCACGGCGACGACATCCCGCTGGTCGCGCGCATCGTCGCCGTGGCCGACGTGTTCGACGCGCTGGTCAGCAAGCGTCCTTACAAGGACGCGTGGCCGATCAACGAAGGCATCGACTACCTGAAGAGCCAGCGCGGCCGCCACTTCGATCCGCGCTGCGTCGATGCGTTCCTCGCCGACGGCAGCAAGGTCGAGGCGATCCTCGACGAATTCGGCGACTGACGCCGGTCGCGCACCGCGGCAAGCCCCCTTGCAGGCGAACTGCAGGCACCTCGACCAGGTCCACGACGTCAGCCCGCGCACGCCGCAGGGCTGCGAGGAATGCCTGAAGATCGGCAGCGACTGGGTGCACCTGCGCCTGTGCCTTCATTGCGGCCACGTCGGCTGCTGCGACCAGTCGGTGCACAAGCACGCGACGAAGCATTTCCACCGGACGCAGCACGCCATCATGAAGAGCTTCCAGCCCGACGAGGACTGGGGCTGGTGCTACGTCGACGAGGTGTTCTTCGAGCCCGCGCCGGGGGCGGCGGCAGCCTCCTAGCCTTTGCGCAAACCGGCCGCGACGATCGGTCCGACGAGGCGCACGGTCAGCGGATCCGCCTCACCGGCAAAGAACGCGTCGAGCAGCCGGTGGAACTCGGAGCCGGACGGCGATACTAGGGCGAACAGCGTGGCCGAGCTGCGCAGCTTCAGGTCGTCGGGGCTGCCCATGATCGAGCGCGCGGGCGTGCCGGCGTGCGCGAGCATGGCCTCTGCGCACGCGACGAGTCGCGGGCCCAGCAGCGGATGTGCGAGGTAGGCGCGCGCTTCGTCGACGCTCGCGATCGCGAAACGCTGCGCCATACCGCTCATGCCGAGGCCGGCAAACTGCGGAAACACGTACCACATCCAGTGGCTGCGCTTGCGGCCGTCGACGAGCTCGGCGAGCGCGTCGTCGTAGGTCGCGGCTTGGGCCTCGACGAAGCGCGCAAGGTCGAACGGGTCGCCGGCGTTCACGGCTGGCGCGAGGCCCGCCCGCTCAGCCCGGCAGCAGCAGGATGTGCACGCGGAACGGACCGTGCGCGCCAAGCACGATCGTCTGCTCGATGTCGCCGGTGCGCGACGGCCCGGACATGAGATTGATCGCGCGCGGCAGCGCGCCATGCCGGGCGCGCACCCGCGCGAACGCCTCCTCCATGCCGGACACGATCTGCGATTCGCGCACCACGGCGACGTGCGTATCGGGCAGCAGCGCGGTCGCCGTGGGTGTTCCCGGCGCGGTGGTGAACACCAGCGTTCCGGTCTCGGCGATCGCGCAGAACACGCCGGTGATGCCGAGCCTGTCGTGGCCCACGGTCGGCCGCGCCTCGATCGTCAGCCCGGCGCCATCCCAGTCGAGGTCGGCGAAATCGGGCCAGCACACGCCCAGCCGCGACTTCTGCACGGCGAGCGCATCCGGCAGCTCGAGGCCGTCGACGTAGCGCGCCACGGCATGCGGGATCTCGTCGCGCGAGGCGATGCGCTCGAGCGTGCTCGCCATGTCGTGCGCGCGCTGCGCGAAGCGCGCGACGAGGTCGGCCGGCATCGCCGGACGCGGTCCCTGCGCGTGCGCCGCGACGTAATCGTCGGCGGCCTTGACGCGCGCCGTGTCGTTCTCGCCGACGCCGAGCGCACGCCGCACGCGGCCCAGGATCGCGCGCCGTGCGTCGGCGTTGGCGTCCACGCTCATTGGGACGCCCCCCGCAGCGAGCTTCCCCCCACTGGCGGGCACGCGCCTCGGGGCGGCCCTTCGGCGCTCGGAGCGTTCCCCCCCGCAGCGAGCTTCGCTCGCTTCCCCCCATGAGGGGGGCGCGCGCCTCGGGGCGGCCCTTCGGCGCTCATTCTCACGGCGCCCTCGTTCATCCGTGGCTCGCGTTGCGCATGAACTGCGCGATGCGCGCGACGCCCTGCTCGATCGCCGTGTTCGACGTCGCGTACGAGAAGCGGATGTGCTGGCCGTCACCCGGTACGCGGCGGCCGAAGTGCGTGTCGGCGAGCACGGCGACGCCGGCCTCGTTGAGGAGGCGTTTGCGGAATGCCTCGGAATCCGCGCAGCCCACCATCCGGCACGCCTCGGTGACGTTGGGCCACGCGTAGAACGCGCCGCCCGGCGTGCGGCATACGAAACCCGGCACGGCGTTCAAAAGGCGCACGATCAACTCGCGACGCTCGACGAATATCGCGCGCATCGTGTCGGCCGGCGCCTGGGTGCCGGTGATCGCCTCGAGCGCCGCCCATTGCGAGATCTGCGAGGCGCACGAGTCGGTGTTGGTGATCCAGCGCGTGAACACCGGCGCCAGCGCCGCGTTGGCAACGTAGCCGATGCGCCAGCCGGTCATCGCCCATGTCTTCGACGCGCCGTCGCTGACGATCGTGCGTGCGCGCATGTCGGGACGCGTGGCGATCGACTCGAACGCGCCGTCGTAGGCGAGCCGCGAGTAGATCTCGTCGGCATACACCCAGACCTGCGGATGCGCGGCGAGAATCCCGGCGATCGCATCCAGGTCCGCAGCCTTGAGGATGCCGCCGGTGGGGTTGTGCGGCGTGTTGAGGATCAGCAGGCGCGTGCGCGGCGTGATCGCGGCCTCGAGCTCCGCCGGGTCGAACGCGAAGTCGCGCGACTCGCGAAGGTAGATCGGCACCGGCACCGCGCCGTTGGCGATGACCTGCGACTCGTAGATGGGGAAGCCCGGTACCGGGTAGATCACTTCGTCGCCGACGCCGTAGTCGGTCACCGAGGCGATGGCGTATGCGATGAACGGCTTGGCGCCGGCGCCGACGACGACTTCCTCGGGCGTGAACGTCATGCCGCGACGCGCGCCCATGTCGTGCGCGGCGGCGGCGCGCAGCTCGTCGATGCCGGCCGACGGCGTGTAGCCGTGGCGGCCGTCACGGATCGCCTTGATCGCCGCGTCCTGCACGTTGGGTGGCGTCGGAAAGTCGGGCTGGCCGATGCAGAACGACACGATGTCCTTGCCGGTGCGCGCGAGCGCATTGACTTCCGCCAGCACGACGAAGGCGTTCTCGGTGCCGAGGGATTCGGCGCGGCGCGACAGCGCCGGCACCTGCGAAGGATGCGGAGCGTTCATCGATTCGCCTCGCCGGCACCCGCGCGATGGGCGCGGCGCGCATGAAGTTCGCGGAACGTGCGGCCCGCCGGCGCGGGCATGTCGCGGCCTTCGGTCCAGCCGTGGCCGAGCGGCAGCCGCCGGATCATCCGCCGCCGGCCGCCCATCATGCGCAGCACGCGCACGCCGATGCGCGAGGCGATGCCGTACATCGCCGGCCGCCGCGCGAGCCACGACCAGGCCTTGAGTCCCGCCCGCTCCTGCCAGGAGCGCAGCCCGCGCTCGTAGGTCTTCTCGCGCAGCTTGCGCTGCAGGTCGGGCAGCGGGATGCGCACCGGGCACACCACGCCGCATTGGTTGCACAGCGTCGACGCCGACGGCAGGTCGGGCGCGTTCTCGAGGCCGACGTACATCGGCGTGAGGATCGCGCCGATCGGACCCGGGTAGACCCAGCCATAGGAGTGCCCGCCGACGTTCTGGTATACAGGGCAGTGGTTCATGCACGCGCCGCAGCGGATGCAGCGTAGCGCCTCCCGCACGTCGCTCGCCAGCACGCCGGTGCGGCCCGCGTCGACGACGATGAAGTACATGTGCTCGGTGCCGTGGAACTCGCCCGGCCCCTTGACGCCGGTGAGGACGTCGACGTAGTTGGAGATCGACTGCCCGGTCGCCGAGCGCGGCAGAAGGCGCATCAGCGTCGCCACGTCCTCGAGGGTGGGCACCACCTTCTCGATGCCCGAGATCGCAATGTGGACCCTGGGCAGCGTGGTCGTCAGCGTCGCATTGCCCTCGTTGGTGACGAGCACCACCGACCCCGACTCGGCGACGAAGAAGTTGCCGCCGGAAATGCCCATGTCGGCGGCCAGGTAGTGCTGGCGCAGCACGCCGCGCGCCTCGAGGCAGAGCGCGGCGATGTCGTCCTTGCGCGGCGTGCCGTGCTCGCGCGCAAAGAGCTCGGAGACCTCCTCCTTCGACTTGTGCAGCGCCGGCCCGATGATGTGCGACGGCGGCTCGTAGCCGTTGATCTGCAGGATGTATTCGCCGAGATCGGTCTCCACCACCTTGAGACCGGCCGCCTCGATCGCGTGGTCGAGCGCCGACTCTTCCGAGACCATCGACTTCGACTTGATGATGGTGCGCGCGCCATGGCGGAACGCGATCTCCAGCACCAGCTTGTTGATGTCGGCCGGTGTCTCGGCCCAAAGCACCGTGGCGCCGCGCGCGCGGGCGTTGCGCTCGAACATCTCGAGCCAGACGTCGAGGTTGTCGAGCGCGCGCTGGCGGATGTCGCGGCCGGCGTCGCGCGTGGCATCGACGTCGTCGAGCTCGGTCAGCGCCTGGCGCCGCTTCTGCACGAACTTGCCCTGGATCTTGGCGAGGTTGCGTTGCAGCTCTGCATCGTTGAGCCGGTCGTGCGCGCGCGCCTTGAAGTGCATCGAAGCGACCTGCATCGGATCTCCTAGGATTTGCCGGCCAGCACTTCGGCCACGTGCATCACCCGCGTCGCGCTGTCGCCGCGACGGCGCAGGCGACCCTCGATGCTGAGCATGCAGCCGACGTCGCCCAGCACCACCGTGTCGGCGCCGCTGGCGATGATGTGCTGGCACTTGTTGTCGGCGAGCCGCGCCGAGATCTCGCCGAACTTGACGGCGAACGTGCCGCCGAATCCGCAGCAGGTCTCGCATTCCGCCATTTCCCTGAGCTCGAGCCCGGCGACCCCGGCGAGCAGCCTGCGCGGCTGCGACTTGACGCCCATCTCGCGCAGGCCCGCGCAGCAATCGTGATACGTCGCCGTGCCGTCGTAGCGACCCGGCACGCGCGCCACGCGGAGTACGTCGACCAGGAACGCGGTGAGCTCGTGGCTTTTCGCGGCAAGGGATGCCGCACGCGCACGCCATTGCGGATCGTCGGCGAACAGGTCGGCATAGTGCGTCCGGATCATGCCGCTGCAGGAGCCGGACGGCGCCACGAGGTAGTCGCAGTCCTCGAATTCGGCGACCAGCTTGCGCGCGAGCGCAAGCGCGTCGGCGCGATCCCCGGCGTTGTACGCCGGCTGGCCGCAGCACGTCTGCGCCGGGGGCACGAACACTTCGACGCCGGCGCCTTCGAGCAACTCGATCGCGGCAAAGCCCACGCTGGGGCGCATCAGGTCGACGAGGCAGGTGACGAAGAATCCGACGCGCATGCGCGAGTTCCGTGGACGGGCGGCGCCGCTGCCGCCCGATGCCGCAAGTTTACCGGCGGGCGGCGGGCGTGGCGAGCCCGCGCGACCGCGCCAGGGTCAGAAATGCGACTGCGTCAGCGCGATCGCGCAAAGGCCCATCAGCGGCTGCGGCAGGATGCCGAGGACGAGGATCGCGAGGCCGTTGACCGACAGCAGGACCTGCGCGTCGGCGCGCGAGTCGATCGGCGCGGTCTCGACCGGATCGTCGAAGTACATCGCCTTCACCACCCGCAGGTAGTAGAACGCGCCGACCAGCGATGCCATCACCGCCACCACCGCGAGCCAGACGAAGCCCTGGTTGATCGCCGCCTCGATGACGGAGAACTTGGCGTAGAAGCCGATCGTCGGCGGCACGCCCGCAAGCGAGAACATCACGATCATCATCACGAATGCCCACCATGGCGAGCGCTGGTTGAGCCCCTTGAAATCGTCGATCTTGCTCGATTCGAAGCCGGCCCGCGACAGCATCAGCACGACGCCGAACGACGCCACGCTCGTCAGCACGTAGGACACCGTGTAGAACATCGCCGCCGAGAAGCCGTTGCGGTCGGCGGCGAGGAAGCCCATCAGCATGTAGCCCATGTTGGCGATCGTCGAGTACGCCAGCATGCGCTTGATGTCGGTCTGCGCGATCGCGATCACGTTGCCGAGGACCATCGACAGCAGCGACAGCACGATCAGCATCCCCTGCCAGTCGTACTCGAGTCCCTTCAGGGCGCCGCCCAGCATGCGCAGCGCGAATGCGAACGCAGCCAGCTTGGGTGCCGTGCCGACGAGCAGCGTGATCGGCGTCGGCGCGCCCTCGTACACGTCGGGCACCCACATGTGGTACGGCACGGCGCCGAGCTTGAACGCGATTCCTGAAACGACGAACACGAGGCCGAAGAGCTGCAGCAGGTGGTTGTCGCCGTTGGCGGTGAGCGTCGCCTGCGCGACGCGGTCGAGGTCGAGCGAACCGGTGGCGCCGTACAGCATCGACATGCCGTAGAGCAGCATGCCCGAAGCGAGCGCGCCCAGCACGAAATACTTCATCGCCGCCTCGGCCGGTCCCGGCCGGTCGCGCTGCGAGGCCACCAGCGCGTACAGCGCCAGCGACTGCAGCTCGAGGCCCAGGTACAGCGTGATGAAGCTGCCGGCGGCGATCATGATCAGCATGCCGAGCAGCGAGAACAGCACCAGCACGAAGTTCTCGCCCGTGAACAGCCCGCGCACCGTGAAGTAGCGGCGGCCATAGAAGAGCATCAGCGAGACCGCGACGATGGCGGCGAGCTTGAGGAGATCGGCCATGTTGTCGTCGACCACCATGCCGTGGAAGCCCCGCACCGGATTGGCGCGAACCGAAGTCAGCACGATCCACGCCGTGAGCAGGAGCGCCCCCTGCGTGAGCCAGTAGCTGACATGGCGGCGCGACGCCGGCAGGAACACGTCGACGACGAGCACGAGGCACGCGCAGCAGAGCAGCGTGATTTCGGGCAGCGCGGTGGCGAGATCGGCTTTCATCGGCCTAGAGCTTGGATTGGGCGACGTGCGCCAGCAGGTTGACGACCGACACGTGCATGACGTCGATGAACGGCTTGGGATAGACGCCCATGACGAGCACCGCCGCCGCGAGCACCGCGAGCAGCCAGAATTCGCGGCGAGACAGATCGCGCAGCGCGGCGACGTGGGCGTTGGCGACCTCGCCGAAATAGACGCGCTTGTACATCCAGAGCGTATAGGCGGCGCCGAGGATGAGCGTGATTGCCGCGCCGAAGCCGAGCCAGAAATTGGCGCGCACCGCGGCGATGATCACCATGAACTCGCCGACGAAGCCCGACGTCGCGGGCAATCCCGCGTTGGCCATCGCGAACAGCATGGCGAACGCGGCGAAGCGCGGCATCGTGTTGACCACCCCGCCGTAGTCGGCGATGAGGCGGCTGTGCATGCGGTCGTAGAGCACGCCCACGCACAGGAACATCGCCGCCGACACGAAGCCGTGGGAGATCATCTGCACCAGTGCGCCTTCGGTGCCGAGCGCGCTGAACAGGAAGAATCCCAGCGTGACGAAGCCCATGTGCGAGATCGACGAGTACGCGATCAGCTTCTTCATGTCGGCCTGCACCAGCGCGACGAAGCCGATGTAGATGATCGCGATGAGCGAGATCGTGATCACGAAGCCTGCGAGCTGGTGGCTCGCGTCCGGCACGATCGGCAGGATGAAACGCACGAAGCCGTAGGCGCCGAGCTTCAGGGTGATCGCCGCCAGCACCACCGAGCCGCCGGTCGGCGCCTCGACGTGGGCGTCGGGCAGCCAGGTATGCAGCGGCCACATCGGCACCTTTACCGCGAACGCCATGAAGAACGCGACGAACAGCAGCACCTGCACGCCCATCGACAGCGGCAGGCGCTGCCATTCGAGGATCTCGAAGCTCTGCGAGGCGTTGTACAGGTAGATCAGAGCCACCAGCATCAGGAACGAGCCCAGCAGCGTGTACAGGAAGAACTTGAGCGCCGCGTAGACGCGATTGGGGCCGCCCCAGATGCCGATGATCAGGTACATCGGGATCAGCATCGCCTCGAAGAAGACGTAGAACAGCGCGCCGTCGAGCGCCGCGAACGTGCCGTTGACGAGCCCCGACATGATGAGGAAGGCGGCCATGTACTGCGCCACGCGCTTGTCGATCACCACCCATCCCGCCCACACCACCAGCACCGTGATGAAGCTGTTGAGCAGGATGAACAGCATCGACAGGCCGTCGACGCCGAGGTGGTAGTTGATGTCGAAGCGCGGCACCCACTCGGCCTGCTCGACGAACTGCATCGCCGCCGTCGACGTGTCGAAGCCGAGCCACAGCGGGATCGTCACGGCGAAGCCGGCGATGGCGCCGGTGAGCGCGATGAAGCGCGCTTGCGCGGCATCGCGATCGTCGCGGATCACCAGCGTGGCGATGCCGGCCACGATGGGCACGAAGATGGCGAGGGAAAGGTAGGCCATCGTCGTCGCCGGCCTAGCGCACGACCCACCACGTCAGCAGCGCGAACACGCCGATGATCATGGTGAACGCGTACTGGTAGACGTAGCCCGACTGCAGCTTGCGCAGGATCGACGCCGCGAGGCCGACCGCGCGCGCCGAGCCGTTGACGAAGAAGCCGTCGATGATCCGGCGGTCGCCGACGTTCGACGCGATCTCGCCCAACTCGCGCGTGCCGCCGGCGAAGAACCAGTCGTTGAATCGGTCGAAGTAGTACTTGTTGTCGAGCAGCGTGTACAGCGGACCGGCGAGCTTGCGCAACCGCGCCGGCAGGGCCGGATCGATGATGTAGCAGTAGAAGGCCGCGGCGATGCCGGCGATCGCCAGCCAGAGCGGCAGGCTCGCGAAGCCGTGCAGGATGAACGCGCCGACGCCGTGCCACTCCTCCTTGATCGCGGCCATCGCCGGATGGGCCGGCGACACGACGATGGAACTGCCGAACCAGTCGCCGAACAGCATCGGCTCGACGTAATACCAGCCGGCGTACACCGATGGAATGGCGAGCAGGATCAGCGGCA
>DATBOK010000201.1:0-28685 GCA_036553845.1 Casimicrobiaceae bacterium | reverse complement strand
TGCCGCGTGCACGGGCTGTCCGACGCGATGCAGGGCGAGATGCTCGAGTTCCCGGGCAACACGTTCGGCCTCGCGCTCAATCTCGAGCGCGACTCGGTCGGCGCCGTGGTGCTCGGCGAGTACGAGGGCATCTCCGAGGGCGACACCGTCAAGTGCACGGGACGCATCCTCGAGGTGCCGGTGGGACCGGAACTGCTCGGCCGCGTCGTCAATTCGCTCGGCGAGCCGATCGACGGCAAGGGGCCGGTCAACGCCAAGATGACCGACGTCATCGAGAAAGTCGCCCCGGGCGTCATCGCGCGCCAATCGGTGTCGCAGCCGGTGCAGACCGGACTCAAGTCGATCGACGCGATGGTGCCGGTGGGCCGCGGCCAGCGCGAGCTCATCATCGGCGACCGCCAGACCGGCAAGACCGCGGTGGCGGTGGACACGATCATCAACCAGAAGGGCAAGGACCTGATCTGCATCTACGTCGCGATCGGGCAGAAGGCGTCGACGATCGCCAACGTGGTGCGCAAGCTCGAGGAGCACGGCGCGATGGCGTACACGATCATCGTCGCCGCCTCGGCCTCCGAGTCGGCGGCGATGCAGTACATCGCGCCGTACTCCGGCTGCACGATGGGCGAGTATTTTCGCGATCGCGGCCAGGACGCGCTGATCATCTATGACGACCTGACCAAGCAGGCATGGGCGTACCGGCAGATCTCGCTGCTGCTGCGCCGCCCGCCGGGCCGCGAAGCGTATCCGGGCGACGTGTTCTACCTGCACTCGCGGCTGCTCGAGCGCGCGGCGCGCGTCAACGCCGAATACGTCGAGAAGTTCACCAAGGGCGAAGTCAAGGGCAAGACCGGCTCGCTCACCGCGCTGCCGATCATCGAGACGCAGGCCGGCGACGTCACGGCGTTCGTGCCGACCAACGTAATCTCGATCACCGACGGCCAGATCTTCCTCGAGACCGACCTGTTCAACGCCGGCATCCGGCCCGCGATCAACGCCGGCATCTCGGTCTCGCGCGTCGGCGGCAATGCGCAGACCAAGGTCATCAAGAAGCTCGGCGGCGGCGTGCGGCTGGCGCTGGCGCAGTATCGCGAGCTCGCGGCGTTCGCGCAGTTCGCTTCCGACCTCGATGAGGCCACCCGCAAGCAGCTCGACCGCGGGCGCATGGTCACCGAGCTCATGAAGCAGCCGCAGTATTCGCCGCTGTCGGTTGCCGACCAGGCGCTGACGCTGTTCGCCGCCAACCGGGGCATGTACGACGACGTGCCGGTGGACAAGGCGCTGGCGTTCGAGGCGGCGCTGCGCCAGTTCATGCACAGCAAGTACGCGGCGCTGATGGACAAGCTCGAGTCGAGCAAGGAAATGGATGCCGACGCCGAGAAGGCGTTCGTCGCGGCGATCGAGGACTTCAAGAAGACCGGTACTTACTAACGCGACGGCCGAAAGTACACACCTACTTTCGGCCGGATCAGCTTCCTGATAATCGCTGGCGGAGCCAGACGATCTTCAGCAGCAACGGCTAGGAAAATGCAATGGCGGGATCGAAGGAAATCCGCAACAAGATCAAGAGCGTGCAAAACACGCGCAAGATCACCAAGGCGATGGAGATGGTCGCGGCGTCGAAGATGAAGAAGGCGCAGGACCGGATGCGCGCGTCGCGGCCGTACATGCAGCGCGCGATGGCGATCGCCATGCACACCGCGCGCGCCAATACGGAGTTCCGCCACCCGTTCCTCGCGGCGCGCGACAACGTGAAGCGCATCGGCGCGCTGGTGGTGACGACCGACAAGGGCCTGTGCGGCGGCCTCAACACCAACGTGCTGCGCCTCGTGCTCGCCAAGCACAAGGAGTGGACCGCATCGGGCCACGAGGTCGATTACGTGGCCATCGGCGGCAAAGGACTCGGCTTCCTCGGGCGACTCAACGCCAACGTCGTGTCGAGCGCGGCGCAGCTCGGCGACAAGGCTCAGCTCGACCGGCTGGTCGGTCCGGTCAAGGTGATGGTCGACGCGTACGTCGAGGGCAAGGTCGACGAGATCTGGATCTTCTACACGACGTTCATCAACACGATGAAGCAGGAGCCGCGCGGTGGCCGCGTGGTGCCGGTGCCGCAGGAGTTCCAGGTGGCCCCCGACCAGGTGCTGAAGCCGAACGTGCCGGATGGCACGTGGGACTACATCTACGAGCCCGACGCGAAGGAGCTCCTCAACGGACTGATGCGTCGCTATCTCGAGTCGGCCGTGTACCAGGGCGTCGCCGAGAACATGGCGTCGGAACAGTCGGCGCGGATGGTGGCGATGAAGGCCGCCTCCGACAATGCCGGCGACATCATCGACGAGCTGCAGCTGATCTACAACAAGACGCGGCAGGCGGCGATCACCAAGGAATTGTCGGAGATCGTCGGCGGCGCCGCGGCGGTTTGACGCATCGCGCCAGGTCGCGCGAGGGCGCGGCCGGCGAACAGCAATCACCAACATCGAACGCAACGAATCTGAGGGCGACATGAGTCAAGGAACGATTGTCCAGTGCATCGGCGCCGTGGTCGACGTGCAATTCCCCCGCGACGACCTGCCGAAGATCTACGACGCGCTGGTGCTCGAGGCCGACAAGAGCAACAAGCTCGTCGAGCAGGGGCTGACATTCGAAGTCGAGCAGCAGCTCGGCGACGGCGTCGTGCGCACGATCGCCATGGGCAGCTCGGACGGCCTGACGCGCGGCATGAAGGTCAAGGGCACGGGCGCCAACATCAAGGTGCCGGTGGGTCCGGGCGTACTCGGCCGCGTGATGGACGTGCTCGGCCGGCCGATCGACGAGCGCGGTCCCATCGATTCCAACGAGCGCCGCAGCATTCATCAGCCCGCGCCGAAATTCGATGAGCTCGCACCTTCGCAGGAGCTGCTCGAAACCGGGATCAAGGTGATCGACCTCATCTGTCCGTTCGCCAAGGGCGGCAAGATCGGCCTGTTCGGCGGCGCCGGCGTGGGCAAGACCGTGACGATGCTCGAGCTCATCAACAACATCGCCACGCAGCACTCAGGCCTGTCGGTGTTCGCGGGTGTGGGCGAGCGCACGCGCGAGGGCAACGACTTCTATCACGAGATGTCGGACGCCAAGGTGATCGTGCAGGAAGACCTGTCGAAATCGAAGGTGGCGATGGTGTTCGGCCAGATGAACGAGCCGCCGGGCAACCGCCTGCGTGTCGCGCTCACCGGCCTGACGATGGCCGAACGCTTCCGCGACGAGGGCCGCGACATCCTTTTCTTCGTCGACAACATCTACCGCTACACGCTGGCCGGCACCGAAGTGTCGGCGCTGCTCGGCCGGATGCCGTCGGCGGTGGGCTACCAGCCGACGCTGGCCGAGGAAATGGGCCGCCTGCAGGAGCGCATCACGTCGACCAAGGTCGGCTCGATCACGTCGATCCAGGCCGTGTACGTGCCGGCGGACGACCTGACCGACCCGTCGCCGGCAACGACGTTCGGCCACCTCGATGCGACGGTCGTGCTGTCGCGCGACATCGCGTCGCTCGGCATCTATCCGTCGGTGGATCCGCTCGATTCCACGTCGCGCCAGATCGACCCCAACGTCGTCGGCGAGGAACACTACAACACCACCCGCCGCGTGCAGGCGACGCTGCAGCGCTACAAGGAATTGCGCGACATCATCGCGATCCTCGGCATGGACGAGCTCTCCCCCGAGGACAAGCTCGCCGTGGCGCGCGCGCGCAAGATCCAGCGCTTCCTGTCCCAGCCGTTCCACGTGGCTGAAGTATTCACCGGGTCGCCGGGCAAGTACGTGTCGCTGAAGGACACGATCCGCGGCTTCAACATGATCGTCGATGGCGAGTGCGATGCGCTGCCGGAGCAGGCGTTCTACATGGTGGGGACGATCGAAGAGGCGTTCGAGAAAGCGAAGTCCATGCAATAGGCGGCGTTGCGCCACGATCGTTTTGTTGCGGTCGCGGTTTGCGGCGCCCTGTGGTCCGATGTGCCGCTGCAATTGAGCGTCGTCGGCGGGACGGCGGCCTGCGGTGGAGGGCGAGCGACGACGCTCATTGCGGCGGCACTCCGTTGCGATGCGGTACGTCAGGCATGAGTTCAGTACGAGGTATGTTGCCGTCATTCCCGCGAGAGCGGGAAACCAGTAGTTCGATGCAACGCACGATCGCGGCAAGGACATAACGAAAATGGCCCACACGATTCACGTCGACGTCGTCAGCGCCGAAGAGCAGATTTTCTCCGGCGAGGTGGAATTCGTCGTGCTGCCCGGCATCGCCGGCGAGCTCGGCATCTACCCGCGCCACACCCCGCTTCTCACCGAGATCAAGCCGGGTGCCGTGCGCATGAAACTGCCGAACATCGAGCGCGAGGAGCTCGTGTTCGTGCAGGGCGGCTTCCTCGAGGTGCAGCCGAACCTCGTCACCGTGCTCGCCGACACCGCGATCCGCGCCAAGGATCTCGACGAGGCCAAGGCGCTCGAGGCCAAGCGCGAGGCCGAGCAGGCGATGATCAACAAGCACTCGAAGGAAGAAGTCGCCGCGGCCGAGGGCGAGCTCGCGGTGGCGATCGCGCAGCTCGACGCCATCCGCCGCATGCGCAACCGCGCGTAGTCGGCACCGGATGTCCGCTGCTAGCGGGGTTCGATCGGCATTGATGCAAAACGCCGCGACGCTTGTCGCGGCGTTTTGCATTGGGCTAACTGTCTCTTCGACTCTGGAGGCGGCCACCCCTGCGGGCAACCGGGCATCCGCTATGGAGCCGACGGCGCCGCAAATAGTCGTCAACCTTTCGCCGATTGCCAACTTTGCCTATCAGCTCGATTGCATCAGCGGCTGGCTGCGTTCCTGTGGCGGCCGTGACGACTACGTGGCCTTGTGGCGAGACCGGCTTGGCGTCGATCCCGATCGATCCGCCGACGTCTCTGCCTGGCGCGCCGCCTTCACGGGAAGCCAGGATCTGCTCATCCGAGCTCGAATCGCGAGTTTCGAGGCGAAGTCGGTCGACGACTATCTTCGGCGCATCGAAGTCCTGTTCCCGCCGGCATCCGCCAGGCGCGTGCGGGCAATTACTTACGCGCACTATCCAGCGTTCCTGCGCTGGTGGCGCACGTCAAACGGTGCCGCGCGCGAGCGCCGCGTCCAGGCGTTCCGCGATGCGCTTCGCGCACCGACGATTGCAGGCGAGCTGCCCCGCCTCTACCGATTTTTCGCGGTTCGAGATACGGCCACGCGCGAGCTCGACCTCGAACTTTTCTACCGGCCGACGATGGGCGCTCTACCGTTTACCACTGGTGAGTACCTTGGCGACGACTGGTCGGTGGCGGAATTCGGCCCGACGGAGGACCTGGCCAACCGACTCGGGGTCGTGCTGCACGAGTACACGCACTACGTGTATTCGAAGATGCCGGCTGATGAGCGCCATGCGCTCGGCAAGTCGATCGTCGACGCCGATCCGGTGCACGGCACCGCCATGTGGGGGCTCTTCAACGAGGCGATCGCCACCGCGGTCGGCAACGGCCGAATCTATCGCTCGCTTGCACCCACCGGGGCGTGGCAGGCAATGCTCGCGCGCAAGCGCTCGTTCTACAGCGACGAGCCGGTCGACGCGGCCTCGAAGGCGATCCTGCCGCTTGTCGACACGACGCTCGACGTAGGCGGCACCGTGACCGCGCCTGCATTCGCGAAAGCCTACGACGCCGCGCTCGACGCGCACCTGGCCACGCTGTGGCAGGCGCCGTCACTGTTGCTCAGTGAGTTCAGGGCGCTTGCTGACGACCGCCTCGACAAGTCGATCCTGACCTACGCGATTCGCACGTTCCACGCGCATTCGGTGTGGTACGACGCCAAGCCCTGTTGCGGTGCGCCGTTCGCGCAATGGTGGAGAGACAGCGGCGGCAGCTCCCGCGTGGTGGTGATCCACAAGGAGCACGCGACGCAAAGCCCACTGCTGGATGCGGCGACGGCGGCATGCCTTGCCGCACGGCCGGATCACCAGGCGGGCTATGTGATAACACGCAACGGGGAGTGGACCGACATCGTCGTCGTCGCGAGCGACGAATCCGCTCGAACTGCCATTGACAGCGTCGCGCGAATGCCGGCGCTCGAGCCCGGCACTTATTTCGTCTCGTCGCATCAGGGCGATGCGGCCGCAGCCACGGGATGTGCGAAGGCCGCCAGCGTGACGCCTGCGGAGGCCGGCGATGTGCCTTCCGTTCAGCATCCGTAGCGGCGGAAAGAAGGGAACGGCCGGCGGCGGTGCTATGATTGTGCATTGCACAATCGAGATTTCTCCGCATGACTGACCTCAATCGCACGCTGGATCGCTCGGTGCGCATTTCACGCACCGTGGCGGACGTGCTCCAGCGACGCCTCGTAGTGGCGCGCACCCGCTACGAATCGCGAATGAAGGCGGCCTACGCCGCGTTTGCCGCGGCCGCGCCGGCCCGCAAGACGCCGGCCGATCTCTGGCGCGATGCGTTCGCCTACCAGGTCGACTTCGCACAGCGCGGGCTGCTGTTCCTCGACACGTTGCGGCAGCGCGGCAACCAATGGCTCGCCCACGAGGCGGCCGGCAAGCCGCCGGTGCTGCACTACGCTTACGAGATGATCGCCGACGCGCGCGGCTACGAGCGCCCTGCGAATTACGCGCTGGTGCGGATCATTCCGCCCAAGGGCGTGGTCGTCGACAACGACAAGCGGCCGTTCGTCATCGTCGATCCGCGCGCGGGCCATGGCCCCGGCATCGGCGGCTTCAAGGATGACTCCGAGGTGGGCGTGACATTGCGCGCGGGGCATCCGGTGTACTTCGTCATCTTCTTCCCGGAGCCCGAGCCGGGGCAGACGCTCGCCGACGTCACCGACGCCGAAGCCGAGTTCATCCGCATCGTCAGCGAGCGCCATCCCAATGCGCAGAAGCCGGTCGTCGTGGGCAACTGCCAGGGCGGTTGGGCGGTGATGATGCTGGCCGCCGCGCGGCCCGACATCGCAGGACCCCTCGTCATCAACGCCGCGCCGATGTCGTACTGGGCGGGCGGCGATGGCGGCAGCCCCATGCGCTACGTCCCCGGCCTGCTCGGTGGCGCGTGGCCGGCACTGCTCGCGAGCGACCTCGGCGGCGGCAAGTTCGACGGTGCGTCGCTGGTCGACAACTTCGAGCGGCTCAATCCCGCCAACACGTGGTGGGAGAAGTGGTATCACCTGTTCGCCAACATCGACACCGAGCCCTCGCGCTTCCTCGAGTTCGAGCGCTGGTGGGGCGGCTTCTACCTGATGAACGAGGAGGAGATCCGCTGGATCGTCAACAATCTCTTCGTCGGCAACAAGCTGACCGCGGGCGAGGCGCGCCTCGGCCCCGGGCGCTACTTCGACTTGAAGTCGATCAAGCAGCCGATCATCGTGTTCGCGTCGATGGGCGACAACATCACGCCGCCGCAGCAGGCGTTCAACTGGATCGCCGACATCTACGAATCGACCGAGGAGATCAAGGCGCACGGCCAGACGATCGTCGGCCTGCTGCACGAGGAGATCGGCCACCTCGGCATCTTCGTGTCGGGCCAGGTGGCGAAGAAGGAGCACACGCAGATCGTCGAGGTGCTGAACTACATCCAGACGCTTCCACCCGGCCTGTACGGCATGGACATCGAGGAGACCGTCGCCCGCGACGGCACGGTGAGCTACGACGTCACGCTCAAGGAGCGCTCGCTCGAGGACCTGCGCACGTCGCGCGGCTACGAGAAGGTCGACGAGAAGCCGTTCGAAGCGGTGGCCGCGCTCTCCGAACTGCTGGAGCGAGCGTATTCGCTGCTCGCGCGTCCGCTGGTGCGCGCAGCGACGCCGGATTGGTTCGCCAACGCGATACGCGACCTGCATCCGCTGCGCGTCCAGCACTGGGCGTTCTCCGATCGCAATCCGTGGCTGTGGGCGCTGCCGTCGCTGGCCGCAGCGGCGACGGCCAATCGCAAGCCGCGCGCCGCCGACAACGCCGGCCTGCGCTACGAATCGCTGCAATCGGCGGCGATCACCGCGGGCCTCGACCTTTATCGCGACCTGCGCGACGCGAACTTCGAGGCCGCTTTCTACGAGGTGTACGGCAACCTCCTCTCGCTGGAGATGGCCGACGAGCGTGCCGATTTCAAGCGCAAGCAGAAATTCGACCCGCGCGGCTTGCCGGCGGTGCGCGAGGTACTCGACACGATCGAGCACGGCAGCCCGGTGGAGGGCCTGGTGCGCATCGCGATGCTGATCAGCAAGGCCGGCCAGGGCATGCACCGGCTGTCGCAGATGCAGCGCACGCGCGACATCCTGGCGCCGGAGAGCGGCATCGCGCACCTCACCGAGGACGAGCAGCGCCGCCTGCTGCAGGAGGAAACGATCGTCGTCGAATTCGAGCCGCTGCGCGCCAAGCGCTCGCTGCCGAAAGTGCTGCGCACCCGCGCCGAGCGCCGCCGCGCGCATCGTCTGCTGGACGCCGTGGCGACCGCCAGTCATCTCGACGAGCGCCAGCGCACGCTGGTCGGCGAAATCCGCGCCATGCTGCCGCTCGCCGGCGCCGCCGCGGCGACGGCCAAGGCACGCGCACGGCATGTGGCCGGCAGCGCGCGTCCGCGCGCAAGGCGCATGCAGCGCACGCGCGCCGCGGCCTGATTCGTTTCGCCATCCGCCGATGGGCGCCGCGCGCAATCGGACGTTCGACGAGATCGCGGTCGGCGACACCGCCTCGAACACGCGCCTGATGAGCGCCGCCGACGTCGAGGCGCTCGCCTTCGTCGCCGGCGAAGTCGGGCCCGAGCAGCTGGTGGGCGCGCCCGCCGAAATGGGGGAGCGCGCGCCGGGGGCGGCGGCCATCGCGCTGGTGTCGAGCCTCGTGCTGCGCAAGTTGCCGGGGCCGGGCAGCGCGATCGTCGAGACACGCGTGCGCGCGTCGTCGGCGATCGAGGCCGGCGACGTCCTCGATGCGAGCGTGCGGGTCGAGGCGAAGGATGCGGCGACGCGCGAGATCCGCCTCGCCTGCGCCTGCCACAACCAGCGCGACGAGATGCTCGTCGAGGGCACGCTGGTCGTCACCGCGCCGTCGCGCGAGCTCGCGTTCGAGGACATCGCCGACCCCGAGTTCATCTTTCGTCACCGCGACCGCTTCGCGCAGCTCTTCGCGCAAAGCGCCGCGCTGCCCGCGATCACGTGCGCGGTGGTTCACCCGTGCGATCGCGATTCGCTCGAAGGCGCGCTGGCGGCCGCGGCGCGCGGCATGATCGTGCCGACGCTGGTCGGCCCCGAGGCGAAGATCCGCGCCGCGGCGGCGGCGTGCGGCGCCGATCTCGCCGGCGTCGCGATCGTCGCCACCGAGCACAGCCACGCCGCCGCCGCGATGGCCGCGACGATGGCGCGCGACGGCCGGGTCGAGTCGCTGATGAAGGGCAGCCTGCATACCGACGAGCTGATGGAAGCCGTCGTCGCGCGCGAGGCGAACCTGCGCACCGCGCGGCGGATGTCGCACGTGTTCGTGCTCGACGTGCCGACGTACCCGCGGCTCCTCCTGGTCACCGATGCGGCCATCAACATCGCGCCCGATCTCGGCACCAAGGCCGACATCGCGCGCAATGCGATCGACCTCGCGCGCATCCTCGGCATCGCCTCGCCGAAGCTCGCGATCCTGGCCGCGGTCGAAGACGTCAACCCGAAGATGCAGGCGACACTCGACGCTGCGGCGCTGTGCAAGATGGCCGACCGCGGGCAGATCACCGGCGGCGTGCTCGACGGGCCGCTGGCGTTCGACAACGCGGTGAGCCTCGAGGCAGCCCGCACCAAGGGCATCGTGTCGCCGGTCGCGGGATGCGCCGACATCCTGCTCACGCCCGATCTCGATGCCGGCAACATGGTGGCGAAGCAGCTCCAGTACCTCGCGGGGGCGGCCAGCGCCGGCATCGTCATGGGCGCCCGGGTGCCGATCGTGCTGACGTCGCGCGCCGACAGCGTGCGCTCGCGGCTCGCGTCCATCGCCGTGATGAAGCTCTGCGCGCACGCGATGCGACGCTGAGGCCAGGCGGCCGGCGTTTCCGCGCCGGCGGCGTTCCGGTACCGTGACGTCCTGATCCGCACGCGCCTGCGAAACCTCCCGCCATGACCGACGCGATCCTCGTCATCAACGCCGGCTCGTCGAGCCTCAAGTTCTCGCTGTTCGACCGTGCGGGTGACGCGCTGGCGCTCGCGCAGGCCGGGCTCGTGGACAACCTGCCGGGGGCGGCGCGCTTCGTCGCCAGGGACGCCGCCGGCGCGACGCTCGCCTCGCGCGACTTCGCGTCCGGCGCGCTGGCGGCGCACGACGGCGCCATCGAGTTCCTGCTCGAATACCTCGGCGTCGCGTCGGACGGTGCCGCGCTCGCGGCAGTCGGCCATCGCGTGGTACACGGCGGCGTGCACTACACCGCGCCGGTGCGCATCACCCCGGCGATCCTCGACGACCTCGCGCGCCTGTCGCCGCTCGCGCCGCTGCACCAGCCGCACAACCTGGCGCCGATCCGCATCCTCGCGCGGCGCGCGCCGGCGCTGCCGCAGGTGGCGTGCTTCGACACCGCTTTCCACGCCACGGCGCCGGCGATCGCGCAGGCTTTCGCGCTGCCACGCGAGATGACCGATGCCGGGATCCGCCGCTACGGCTTCCACGGCCTGTCGTACGAGTTCATCGCCGAGCGCTTGCGTGTGGTCGACGGCGCGGCGGCAGCGGGGCGGGTCGTGGTCGCCCACCTCGGCAACGGCGCGTCGATGTGCGCGATGGTCGGCGGTCGCAGCGTGGCGACGACGATGGGGCTGACGGCGCTCGACGGCCTCGTCATGGGCACGCGCACCGGCGCGATCGATCCCGGCGTGCTGCTCTACCTGATGCGCGAGCGCGCGATGGACGAGCGCGCGCTCGACGACCTCCTGTACAGGCGCTCCGGGCTGCTCGGCGTGTCCGGCGTGTCGAGCGACATGCGCGAGCTCCTCGCCAGCGACGACCCGCACGCGGCGTTCGCGATCGACCTCTTCTGCTACCGCGCGGTGCGCGAGATCGGCTCGCTGGCGGCGGCGATGGGCGGCATCGATGCGCTGGTGTTCACGGCGGGCATCGGCGAGCATGCGGCGCCGGTGCGCGAGCGCATCGTGCTCGCGCTCGCCTGGCTCGGATTCGCGCTCGACGAGGCGGCCAACGCGCAGAATGCGCTGCGGATCAGCCCGGCGCACGGCAAGCCCGTGTATGCGATTCCCACGGATGAGGAGCTGATGATCGCGCGCCACACTCGCGGTATCATCGACGCATGAGCAACATACGCATCGAAAAGGACGCGCTCGGCGAAGTGCGCGTGCCCGCCGACCACCTGTGGGGCGCGCAAACGCAGCGCTCGGTCGACAACTTCCCGATCGGCCAGCCGCGCTTCCGCTTCGGCCGCGAAGTGATCCGCGCGTTCGGCGTGATCAAGCAGGCGTCGGCCCGCGTCAACGCGGCGCTGGGCGAGTTGCCGGCCGACAAGGCCGCGCTCATCGAACGCGCGGCGCAGGACGTGATCGACGGCACGCTCGACGCAGAGTTTCCGCTGGTCGTGTTCCAGACCGGCTCGGGCACGCAGTCGAACATGAACGCCAACGAGGTCATCGCCAATCGCGCGATCCAGCTCGCGGGCGGCGTCGTCGGCTCCAAGAAGCCGATCAATCCCAACGACGACGTCAATCGCGGGCAGTCCTCGAACGACGTGTTTCCGGCGGTGATGCACGTCGCCGGCGTCGATGCGATCGAAACGCGCGTGCTGCCGGCGCTCGACCGTCTGCACGCGACGCTGGCCGCCAAGGCGGCCGCGTTCGCCGCCATCGTCATGCTCGGCCGCACGCACCTGCAGGACGCGACGCCCGTGACGCTGGGCCAGGTGATCGGCGGCTGGGCGGCCCAGCTCGAGGACGCGCGGGCGACGATCCGCGCGGCGGCGGCGGCGCTGTATCCGCTGGCGCTGGGCGGCACGGCGGTCGGCACCGGGCTCAACGCGCATCCGCAATTCGGCGAGCGCGTGGCGGCCGAAATCGCACGCGTCACCAACAAGCCGTTCACCTCGGCGCCGAACAAGTTCGCGCTGATGTCGGCGCACGACGCGATCGTCACGGCCAGCGCCGCGCTGCGCACGCTCGGTGGCGCACTGATGAAGATCGCCAACGACGTGCGGCTCTACGCGAGCGGGCCGCGCGCCGGCTTCGGCGAGATCACGATTCCCGACAACGAGCCGGGCTCGTCGATCATGCCCGGCAAGATCAACCCCACCCAATGCGAGGCGCTGACGCAGGTGGCGGTGCAGGTGTTCGGCAACGACGCCGCGGTGGCGTTCGCCGGCACCCAGGGCCATTTCCAGCTCAACGTCTACAAGCCGGTGATGCTGCACAACCTGCTCGAATCGGCCAATCTCCTCGCCGACGCCATCGACTCCTTCGACGTGCGCTGCGCGCGCGGCATCGAGCCCGACCGCGTGCGCATCGGCGAGCACGTCGCGCAATCGCTGATGCTCGTCACCGCGCTCAACCCGCACATCGGCTACGAGAACTCGGCGAAGATCGCGCTCAAGGCCTACCGCGAGCACACGGGTCTCAAGGAAGCCGCGCTCGCGCTCGGCCTCGTGTCGTCCGAGGACTTCGACCGCTGGGTGAACGCGGAAGCGATGACGAGGCCCGGCTGAGCGCGCCGGGTGCGTGCCGCGACGCCGGCGCGTACGGCGCAGCGCGTCAGCGCCGGCGCTTCGCAGGCGCCGCGGCGGCCTTCGGCGTGGGCTCCGTTTCCGGTGTTGGCGCGAGCGCATCGCCCTCGTCCACCCAAGCCTTGACCAGCGTGAACGTCACGGCGAGCACGACCGGACCCACGAACAGGCCGATCGCGCCGAATGCGAGCAGGCCGCCGATCACGCCGATCATCACCAGCAGCAGCGGCAGGTCGACGCCACGGCGGATCAGCACCGGACGCAGGAAGTTGTCGATCGCGCTCACGACGACGGACCAGACGATGATGAACACGCCCCACGCCGTGGCGTCGCGCCAGAACAGCCAGATCGCGGCGGGTGCGAGCACCGGCACCGCGCCGATCTGCGCCACGCACAGTACGAACATCACGGTAGTGAGCAGCAGCGCGTTGGGCACGCCGGCCACCGCGAGGCCGATGCCGGCCAGCACCGACTGGGCCATGGCGGTGACGACGACCCCGAGCGCCACCGCGCGCACCGCGAGGCCCGCGAGCTCGACCGAGCGCACCCCGCGTTCGCCGGCCAGCCTTCGCGCGAAACGCAGCGCGCTCGCGGCCACCGTCTCGCCGGAGCCGTAGAGGATCGCGCTGAACACGACGATCAGCAGGAGATCGATCAACACCGCGCCGATCGAGCCGGCGCGCGCGGCGATCCAGGTCGCGATGTTGCCGGCGTAGGGCATCAGCGGGCGCAGCGCCGACAGCGGGTCGGCGCCTGCGAATTCGTTCCACTTGGCGGCGATCGGCGCGCCGACGATCGGCAGGCGCGCCACCCATTCCGGCGGCGGCGGCAGCGACGCGAGCCACGTGACGCCGGCACGCATGTCGTCGAAGTGCTCGACGAACTGCTGCACGGCGACCACCAGCGGCACGATGATCAAAAGCAGGATCGCCAGCGTCATCAGCGTCACCGCGATCCAGCGGCGGCCGCGCGCGTTGCGCTCGATCTCCTCCTTGAGCGGCCACGTGGCGACGACGATCATGGTCGCCCAGATGAACGCGCCGAGGAACGGCTTGAAGATCCACAGGCTGCAGGCGAGGAGGCCGCCCATCAGCACGACGATCAGGAGCACGCGCGGATAATCGCGGCTTGGCGGTGGGTCGTGCATCGCGTCCACGGTAACCGGGAGACGCGCCGATGGTACCCCATCCGGTAAAATTGCCGCTTCCCGCCCATGACTGAAACAACCTCGGATCTGCTGATCGTCGGCGGCGGCATCAACGGCGCGGGCATCGCGCGCGATGCCGCCGGACGCGGCCTCACAGTGACGCTGATCGAGCGCGACGACCTCGCAGCGCACACGTCGTCGCAGAGCACCAAGCTCATCCACGGCGGGCTCCGCTACCTCGAGCACTACGAGTTCCGCCTGGTCGCCGAGGCGCTCGCCGAGCGCGAAGTGCTGCTGAAGCTCGCGCCGCACCTGATCGAGCCGCTGGCATTCGTGCTGCCGCACGAGCCGCACCTGCGCCCGGCGTGGATGATCCGCGCCGGGCTCTTCCTCTACGACCGCCTCGGCGGACGCAACTCGCTGCCGCGTTCGTTCGCGGTGCGCCTGGACGGCAGCCGCTGGGGCGCCGGCCTCGCGCCGCATTTGAAGCGCGGCTTCGTCTACGCCGACGCCCGCGTCGACGATGCACGCCTCGTCGTCGCCAACGCCATCGCGGCGCGTGTCCGCGGCGCGACGATCCGCCCGCGCACCACGCTGGTCAGCGCGCGGCGCGACGGCCCGCTGTGGCGCGCGCAGATCGAGCACGGCGGCGCGCGCTCGGAGATCCGCGCGCGTGCCATGGTCAATGCCGCCGGGCCGTGGGTGCGCGACCTGATCGGGCGCGTCGACGATCGCGACGTCAAGGCCGACGTGCGCCACGTCAAGGGCAGCCACATCGTGGTGCCGCGCGTCCACGACGAGGAGCACGCCTACATCCTGCAGAATGCCGACAAGCGGATCGTGTTCGTGATTCCCTACCAGCAGAAGTATTCGCTGATCGGCACCACCGATGTTCCGGTCGACCACTTCGACGACCCCGCGATCGACGACGCCGAAGTCGACTACCTGCTGGCGATCGCCAATGCGTACCTCGCCGCGCCGATCGCGCGCAGCGACATCGTGTGGACCTACAGCGGCGTGCGACCCCTCTACGACGACGGCGCTGCCGACCCTTCGGCGGTGACGCGCGACTATGTGCTCAAGGTCGACTCCGGCGACGCGCCCGGACGCGCGCCGCTGCTGTCGATCTTCGGCGGCAAGGTGACGACCTACCGCAAGCTCGCGGAAGCGGCGATGAAGTCGCTCGCGCCGTTCTTCCCGGCAATGCGTGGCGACTGGACCGCCGGCGAACCGCTGCCCGGAGGCGATTTCGCCGGCGACCGCTCGCAACTGTTCGCCGAGCTGTGCGCACGCTATCCGCATCTCGGCTTCACGCTTCTGCGCGCGCTCGGCAACCGCCACGGCACGCGCGCGTTCGACGTGCTCGGCGACGCGGCGACCGAGGAAGATCTCGGCCACGCCTTCGGCCACGACCTGACGGCGCGCGAGATCGAATGGTTCGTGCGCGAAGAATGGGCGATGAGCGCCGACGACGTGCTGTGGCGGCGCACCAAGTGCGGCCTGCCGATGACGCCGGTCGAGCACGCGGCGGTGCGCGCTCACCTGCATGCGCAGTACGCGCTGGCATGAAGACGCCGGCACTCGATCACGTCTGCGTGTTCTGCGGCGCCAACACCGGCAACCGCCCCGCGTACGCGGAGGCGGCTCGCGCGCTCGGGCGCACGCTGGCGGCGAACGGCGTCACGCTCATCTACGGCGGCGGCGGCATCGGCCTCATGTACGAGGCGGCGCGCGCGACGATGGACGCCGGCGGCCGCGCGGTCGGCATCATCACCGAGGCGCTGATGGCGCGCGAGGTCGGCAACCGCAACCTGACGGAGCTGCACGTCGTGCAGACGATGCACGAACGCAAGGCGATGATGGCGGAGCGCGCCGACGCGTTCGTCGTCCTGCCCGGCGGCTACGGCACGTTCGACGAGACCTGCGAAATGCTCACCTGGAACCAGCTCGGAATCCTGGCGACGCCGGTGGTGATGGTGAACCTCGAGGGCTTCTTCGACGGCTTCCTCGCGCAGCTCGACCGCGCGCTCGCCGATGGCGTGCTGAAGCCGCAGCACCGCGCGATGCTGGTGGTGGTCGCGCACGTCGACGACGTGCTGCCGGCGATCCGCGCCTGGCATGCGCCCCGCGTCACGGCGCCGTCGGCGGTCAAGCCATGACGCCGATGCCAATGGGCCGGTCCACGGGCCCGCACGGCAAGCAGCGGCGCGGCGGCAAACGATGACGATGCAGCCGCTCGCGGCGCTGCCGCGCGACGGCGTGCGCGGCGTCCTCACCGATATCGACGACACGCTGACGACGTGCGGCAGGCTACCGGCGCGCGCGTATCACGCGATGCAGCGGCTGCACGACGCGGGACTCCTGGTCATTCCCATCACGGGCCGGCCCGCCGGCTGGTGCGACCACATCGCGCGCATGTGGCCGGTCGCCGGCGTGGTAGGCGAGAACGGCGCACTGTGGATGCGACACGACGACGCGCGCCGCAAGCTCGTGCGCCGATTTGCCGTCGATGCGGCGACGAGCGCACGCAACCGCGCGCGGCTCGCGGCCATCGGCGAGCACATCCTGCGCGAGGTGCCCGGGAGCGCGCTCGCGTCCGACCAGCACTACCGCGTCGCCGACCTGGCGATCGATTTCTGCGAAGACGTGCCCCCGCTGCCGGCGGCTGCGGTCGACCGCATCGTCGCGCTGATGCAGGCCGAGGGCCTGACGGCGAAGATCTCGTCGATCCACGTCAACGGCTGGTTCGGCGATTACGACAAGCTGTCGATGACGCGCGAGTTCCTGCGCGAGGCATTCGCGATCGAGCTCGACGCCGACAGGGAGCGCTTCGTGTTCGCCGGCGACTCGCCGAACGACGCGCCGATGTTCGCGTACTTTCCGCGCTCGGTGGGCGTCGCCAACGTGCGCGAGCACCTCGATCGCATCGCCACGCCGCCGGCATTCGTCACCGCGGCGGCGGGCGGGGAAGGTTTTGCGCAGCTGGCCGAGCACCTGCTCGGCTGAGTGACACCGATCTATTTCGCCAGCGCCAGCAGCTTGCCGATGTCGACCGACTTGACGGCGGCGGTGAGCGTCGCTTCGCTGACGTTGTTGCCGCTCGCGGTGACCGCGAAGCGGTTGCCGACCATCACGCCGAACTCGCCGGACTTCGACTGGCGGTCGTAGCGCTGGTGCATCATCTGGCCGTTGACGGTGCGCGTGCGCTCGTAGCCGGTGTCGGTTTCCTTCTCGGCGTTCGGATTGAACTTGGCGGCAAGGCCCGCGAGACCCGACAGCGAGCCGATGTCGGCGACTTCGAGCGTCAGCGAGCCCTGCGCGCCGTTGGCGTAATGCGCGGTGGCGCTGCTGCCCTTCATGCCGACGGCCTCGCCGCTCTGGCCAGACAGCTCGCTGCGCGGCATGCCGTCGATGCTGGCGGGCAGCAGGTCCTTCAGCGCGTGAAAATCGACGGGCTGCACGTCCTTGCCGCCGGTCGCCATCGTGCCCACCGCCGCGAGCGCGGTGTTGAGGTCCACCGACTTCGCCGCCGCGGCGCCGGGATCCTGCCCCGTGGCCTTCGCCGACTTCTCCGCCTGATCGGCCTGCTGTCCCATCTTGGTCAGCGCCGCCATCGCGTCCTGGACGCGCTGCTTGTCGGCATCGCTCTTGCCGCCCATCATGCTCGACAGCGCGCTCGCGACTTCGGCGTTGCCGCGATCGCCGCCGGACGCGCCGAGCTTGCCCATGGCGCCGGCCATGCCCATGCCCATCGCGGTCATCAGCGCGCCGACCACGAAGCTGACGACGATGCCGACGACGATCGCGCACAGCACCGTGACGATCGTGTAGCCCATCGCCTTCTCCTGCGGCGAGCGCATCATCACCGGCAGTCCGAGATAGAGCAAGTAGAAGCCGTAGAGGCCGAGCAGTCCGGCGATGATGCCGAGCGCCGGCACGATCGTCAGGATGCCGGCCACCCCTGCCGGCGTGAAGCTGTACGCCGCCACCTTGAGCGCACGCATCGAGTCCTTCTGGCCGCCGAACGTCGGCGCCAGCGCGTTGATGATCAGCGACATCACGAAGAGGCCGACGAACGTCAGCACGAACTGCAGCACGATCTGCAGGATTGCCGCGCCGACGCCGATGCGAATCGTGCCGATGAAGGGAATCGAGCGGCCAATGAGCATCATGCCAATGGCGCCCGCGATCGCCGAGATCGCCACCAGTGGCGCGACGTAGCCCATGTACACGTCGGCGGCGGTCTTGCCCTCGCCGCTGATCACCGGCCACTCGGTGCGGGGCGTCAGCAGGATGTTCTTGATCCGCGCGATGATGCCCTGCGTGTCGACCTTGCCGAGTGCTTCGCTCGCCGCGTGTGCGGCGTGCGAGGCGGCGGTGCCCACGCTCGCGGCGGCGGCACTCGCCGAGGCGCCGGCACTGGCCGCGGCGCCCGTGAACGGCGCGCCGCCGGCGCTCGTTGCGCCACTTGCCGCCGCGCTCCCTGATACCGGCGCGGAGGGGCTTGGCGGCGGCACGCTCGCCGCCGGGGGCGGGAGCTTGGCGCCGCAATTGGTACAGAACCGGGAATCCGCGTCGACCGCTTTGCCGCATTGACCGCAATGCATGCTGCCTCCTTGGGTGAGGTTGGCGCGCGGGTGTCCAAAAGCGCGAAAAGGCCGGTGCATCATCGCGCGTGGTGCGCGATGCCGTTCCGCGGCGCTCGAGACCGACATTCTCGCGCGAAACAGCGGCGATTTCACGTTCCCGTGGGCGAAACTGGCGCAGCCGGGCCTGCGGCACGTTGCGGCAGGACGCTTGCGAAGGCCTGGTGGCGGCGTCAGCCGTGACGCAGCGCGCCGGTGCCGGCGAACGGCAGCGTGGCGCCGCCCGCTTCCTCGATGCGCAGCAGCTCGTTCCACTTCGCCATGCGCTCGCCGCGCGCGAACGCGCCGACCTTGATCTGCCCGGCGTTCCAGCCCACGGCGAGGTGTGCGATCGACACGTCCTCGGTCTCGCCCGAGCGCGCCGATACGATCGCGCCGAAACCCGCGCGGCCGGCAGCGACGAGCGCCGCGTGCGCCTCGGTGAGCGTGCCGGCCTGGTTGATCTTGATCAGGACGGCGTTGCAGGCGCGATCACGCGCCGCGGCTTCCACGCGCGCCGCCGAGGTCACCAGGAAATCGTCGCCGACGATCTGCAGTCGCGCAGGTGCAACGCGTGAGAAGGCGATCCATGCCGCAGGGTCGTCCTCCGCGAACGGATCCTCGATCGACAGGATGGGATACCGGTCCACCCAGCGCAGCAGGAGCTCGGCCAGCGCATCGCGATCGAGGCTCGCGCCGTCGCGTGCCAGCGTGTAGCGACCGTTGCGGCCAAACTCGGAGGCCGCGATGTCGAGCGCAATGGCCACGTCCTCGCCCGGTTTGTGATTTGCGCGCTCGATCGCGCGCACCAGCATCTCGAGCGCGTCCTCGTTGCGCGCGAATTGCGGCCAGTAGCCGCCCTCGTCGGCAACGCCGGCAAGGGTGCCAGCCTCCTGCATCAGCTCGCCGGCCGCACGGTAGACGTCGGCGACGATCCCCAGCGCGTCGCTGTAGGTCCAGGCGCCCACCGGCATGACCATCAGATCCTGCACGTCAATGCGCCGGCCCGCATGCGCACCACCGCCGAACACCTGGATCTGCGGCAACGGCAGCGACACCATCGCGTCGCCGGCGAGGTGCCGCCACAACGGCACGTCCGCCGCGTCCGCCGCCGCATGCGCCACCGCGAGCGACGTCGCCACAGTGGCATTGCCGCCGAGGCGAGATTTCTGCGGGGTGCCGTCGAGCGTCACCAACGCGCCGTCGACGCCCGCCTGGTCGCAGGCGTCGAGCCCGGCGATTGCGTCGGCGATCGCGCGGTTGACGTTGTCGAGCGCGACCTGCACGTCCATCCCGCCGAAACGCGCGCCACCGTCGCGCAGATCGACGGCCTCGTGCGATCCACGCGAAGCGCCGGCCGGCGCGATCGCGCGGCCGCTTGCGCCGCCGGCGAGCGCAATGTCCACTTCCACGGTCGGCCGTCCGCGCGAATCGAAGACGCGCCGGCCATGCACGCGAACGATGGTCGTGGCGCTCACGCGCGGTTCCAGGCTTCGGCGATTGCGGCGATCGTCGGCGGTGGCGCGACGATGCGCGGCCGCGCGAATGCGCGCACTTGCGCGTGGTCGTTCCCGGTGAGGTATTCGGCGGGCGACTTGCCGTCGACGCGCGCGAGCAGAAGCGCGGGCAACAGCGCGGCGATCCGCGCGTCGAGCGCCGGCCACGGCTCCCAGCGAACGTGCGCACGGTAAGCGTCGACCAGCGCCGCCAACGCGGCGAGATAGCGGCCGCGCCATTGCGCGCGCCAAAGGCCTTTCAACAGCAGATGGTTGGCGATGAACGCGACATCGAACGCCGGGTCGCCGAACCACGCGCATTCGGCGTCGAGGATCACCGGTCCCGCGGGGCCGATGAGGATGTTCTTCGGCGAATAGTCGCCGTGCACCAGCACGCGCTTGTGGGCGAGCGTGTCCTCCACGCGTGCGGCGAGCGCGCCGGCGAGGTCGGGGTGCGCGCGCCCGGTGGCCACGAGATAGGGTTCGAGGCGGATCGCATGAAAGATGGCGTCGTTGGCGAAGCTGCGCGCGATGCCTGCATCGTCGGCGGTGGCGGCGTGGATGCGGCCGAGCACGTCTCCTACCGCGGCCGCCTCGGCGTCGACGATCAGGCCGTCGCGCAGACGCTCCTTCCAGACCGGATGCGTCTCGGGCGGCAGCCATTCCATCGCGAAGAGGCCGGCAGCCGCATCCTCGCCGAGGATCCGCGGGGAGTGACCCGGGCACAACGCCGCGACGCGCGTGAGCCACGCCACTTCCGAGCGGTTGCGCTCGACGGGTGCCCGCCAGTCGCCCGGGACCTTCAATTTGGGCAGTGCGCGCTTGACGCAGAACGTCCGGCCGCCCTCGTCGACGCGATAGATATCGGACGAAACGCCACCGGCCAGCGGCGCGAGCGCGAGCTGAGAGCCAGCGCTCACTTTCAATATATGTCTTATTGCATCACACAGCTTGTCATGCTCGGCATCAGCCAATGGCGCAGAATGGAGTGTCACGGCGGCGGGTCCTGCGCAATCCTGACAGATCGGGAACGGGAATTGCACAGCGAGTTTACCTACGCCACGAAGACCGCTGGCCAAGCCCCTGATCGAAAAGGGATGGCAATTGCGGTGCGGCAATCAGGGGGCAACCGATGACTCGCTACGGCTTCACGATCAAGACGCGGCATGGCCAACGTGTGGAAAGCATCCAGATCATGGCGGTCACGCCAGAGGACGCCGAGCGACGGCTGCGACAGATGTATCAGCATTGCGACATCCTGGAACGCCGCGAGAACGCCGTGCCGCGCCGCGTCGATGTGCTGGACGTCGAGAGCATCATCGGCCTCATCAGCAGCGCCGGCGCTTCACCGCACGAAGCCGTGCGCGGCTAGCTCCGTCGCCAGCGCCTGGTAGTCATGCGCGCCGCGGCTGGACGGCGCATGACGAAAGATATCGAGCTTGATCGACGGGCTTTCCGCGAGCTTGGCGTTCTCGCGGATGCGCGTCTCGCACACCTCCTCGGGCCGGAACGTCGCGCGCATCGTGGCGTCGATCTCGGCGCTCATCTTGCGCCGCAGGTCGTACCGCGTGAGCAGGTAGCGCCGCGGCAGCCGCCGCTTGAACACGGGTTCCAGCGCGTTCAGGGCGCGCTCCACCTCCTTCGCACCCTGAAGCGACAGGTAGTCGGCCGACACCGGCACCAGCACCAGGTCGCAGGCGAACACCGCGTTGAGCGACAGCGCGTTGAGCAGTGGCCCGCAATCGATTACCACCGGCATCGGCGGCAGCGCCTTGTCGCGCAGCGCGAGGCGCAGCCGCGTGATGATGTTGACGCCCTTGCCGAGCAGCGCGTCGATCTTGGCGAGGTCGAGGTGCGCCGGGCACAGCATCACGCCGCTCGTGGTGATCGTGGCGATGTCGTCGATCGGCCGCTGATGCATGAAGAACGCGACCATCGTGTCGTCCGGCGAGCGCGGCTCGACGCCGAGGATGTGCGACAGGTGCGCCTGCGGGTCGAGATCGATGCCGAGCGGACGCACGCCGCGTTGCGCCACCGCGGCGAGGAGATTGAGCGCCGTCGTGGTCTTGCCGACGCCGCCCTTGAGGTTGAACACCGCGATGATCGACATGCGCGCGCGATCTACGCAAAAGGCCGAGGGTACACCACGCGAAGTGCGCACACGCCCCGCTTCCCGGCAGCCGAATGCGCCGGTTGCGCAACGGGCGCTTGCCGATTCCCGCTATCATTGCAGCGCCGCAACGAGCGGCACTCCTGAAGACGCGACGCGAGCGTGCCGAATTCCCCACTTCAGTTTGTGATCATGGCGGCCGGCCAGGGCAAGCGCATGCGCTCCGCGCGCGCCAAGATGCTGCATCCGCTCGCCGGCATGCCGCTGGTGGCACACGTGATCGAGGCCGCGCGTGAGGCGCATCCGCTGTCGATCGCGATGGTGGTCGGCCACGGCGGCGACGCGGTCGAGAAGGCACTGGCGGCGCCCGACCTCGCGTTCGTGCGCCAGGATCCGCCGCGCGGCACCGGCGACGCAGTGCGCTGCGCGCTCGCCGTGTTGCCGCACGACGGAGTCACGGTGGTGGCGAACGGCGACTGTCCGCTGATCCCGGCGGCGACGTTCGCCGCGCTGGCCGGAATGGCTGCGCATGGCCGGCTGGCATTGCTGACGGCGCGCGTCGCCGATCCGCGCGGGCTGGGGCGCGTGCTGCGCACCGCCCACGGCAGCGTGCGCGCGATCGTCGAGGATCGCGACGCCAACGCCGCCGAGCGTGCGGTCGACGAGATCTACACGGGCGCGCTGGCGGCGCCGAGCGCGCTGCTGGCGGCGTGGGTGGGCAAGCTCACCCCGCACAACGCGCAGGGCGAGTTCTACCTGACCGACGTGGTGGCGATGGCGCTCGCCGACGGCGTACCCGTACACGCCGAGCTCGCGGACGATGCCGACGTCGCGCGTGGCGTCAACGATCGCGCCCAGCTCGCGGAAGCCGAGCGCATCGTCCAGCGGCGGCGCGCCGATGCGCTGATGCTGGGCGGCACCACGCTGGCCGATCCCGCGCGCATCGACGTGCGCGGCACGCTCGTCGCGGCGCCGGACACGTTCATCGACGTCGGCTGCCTGTTCGAGGGCGAGGTGTCGCTGGCCGAGGGCGCCGAGGTCGGTCCCTATTGCATTCTGCGCGACACGCAGGTCGGACCGGGCGCACGCATCCACGCCTTCTCCCACCTCGAGGGGGCCGTGGTCGGCGCGCATGCGCGCGTCGGGCCGTACGCGCGGCTGCGCCCCGGCGCCGCGCTGGCCGCGGATGTGCACATCGGCAACTTCGTCGAGGTGAAGGCGGCCACGATGGGCGCGCGCAGCAAGGCCAACCATCTCGCCTACATCGGCGACGCCACCGTCGGCGCCGACGTCAACTTCGGCGCCGGCTCGATCACCGCCAACTACGACGGCGCCAACAAGCACCGCACGCTGATCGGCGACGGCGTGCACGTCGGCTCGAATTGCGTGCTGGTGGCGCCGATCGACATCGGCGCGGGTGCGACGATCGGCGGCGGCAGCACGATCACGCAGGCGGCTCCGGCCGGCGAGCTCACCCTCGCGCGTGCGCGGCAGGTGTCGGTGGCGGGCTGGCAGCGGCCACGCAAGGCGAAGCCGTCGTGAACACGCGTCTTGTCGCGCCCATGAGGTGCCCCCGGGTATGCTGCGGTGCCGGTGCGGCGCGTGGTGGCGGGCACTGTTCCAGGAAAGGCTCATTCGCATGTGCGGCATAGTCGGCGCGTCCTCGACGCGCAACGTCGTTCCGATCCTGATCGACGGCATTCGCCGCCTCGAATATCGCGGCTACGACTCGACTGGCCTCGCGGTGATCGGTGCCGGCACGGCGCCGGTGCTGCAGCGCCTCGTCAGCGTCGCGCGCGTCGCCGACCTCGCGGCGCAGGCCGACGCGCGTCAGCTCGAAGGCACCACCGGCATCTCGCATACGCGCTGGGCGACGCATGGCGCGCCCACCGAGAGCAACGCCCATCCGCACACCTCGGGCGGCGAGATCGCCGTCGTGCACAACGGCATCATCGAGAACTACGAGGAACTGCGCGAGCGCCTCAGGGCGCAGGGTTACGTGTTCGCCACGCAGACCGACACGGAGGTCATCGCGCATCTGGTGCACGCGCATTGGCACTCGCCCGGCGGCGGCGACCTGCTGCGCGCCGTGCAGTCGGCGGTGCGCGAGTTCGCCGGTGCGTACGCGATCGCGGCGATCAGCACGCGCGAGCCGGGCCGCGTCGTCGGCGCGCGCGCCGGCAGCCCGCTGGTCGTCGGCATCGGCGCCGACGACCATTTCCTCGCCTCCGACGCGTCGGCGCTGGTGCCGGTGACGCGGCGCGTGGCGTATCTCGAGGAAGGCGACGTCGCGGACGTGCGGCGCGAAGGCTACGCGATCTACGACGCGCAGGGCGCTCGCGTCGAGCGCGAGGTCATCACCGTGGATGCGTCGAACGTGGCGGTCGAGCTCGGCCCGTTCCGCCATTTCATGCAGAAGGAGATCTTCGAGCAGCCGCGCGCCGTGGCAGACACGCTGGAGGCCGTGGCGACGATCACGCCGGAGAACTTCGGACCGAAGGCGGAGGCGGTGCTGCGCGCCGTCGACCGCGTGCTGATCCTCGCCTGCGGCACGAGCTACTACTCGGGCCTCGTCGCCAAGCAATGGCTGGAATCGGTGGCCCGCATCCCCTGCGTCGTCGAGATCGCCAGCGAATACCGCTATCGCGACAGCGTGCCCGATCCGCGCACGCTGGTCATCGTCGTGTCACAGTCCGGCGAGACCGCCGACACGCTCGCCGCGCTGAAACATGCGAAGTCGCTCGGGCAGTCGCATACGCTCGCGATCTGCAACGTCGCCACCAGCTCGATGGTGCGACTCACCGAGATGGTGTTCCTGACGCGTGCCGGCACCGAAGTGAGCGTGGCCTCCACCAAGGCGTTCACCACGCAGCTCGTCGCGCTGTTCCTGTTGACGCTCACGCTCGCCAAGCTCAATGGCCGCCTGTCGGCCGCGGACGAGGCGAAGTGGCTGCAGGGCCTGCGGCACCTGCCGGCGGCGATGCAGGCGGCGCTGGCGCTGGAGCCACAGGTGATCGCGTGGGCGCAGGCCTTCGGCAAGAAGCAGCACGCGCTCTTCCTCGGCCGCGGCCTGCATTATCCGATCGCGCTCGAAGGCGCGCTGAAGCTCAAGGAGATTTCGTACATCCACGCCGAGGCGTACCCGGCCGGCGAGCTGAAGCACGGTCCGCTGGCGCTGGTCGACGCGCAGATGCCGGTGGTGGCCGTGGCGCCGAACGACGCGCTGCTCGAGAAACTCAAGTCGAACCTGCAGGAAGTGCGCGCGCGGGGTGGCGAACTCTACGTCGTCGCCGACCTCGACAGCCACATCACGCCGGACCCGCACATGCACACCATCCGCCTGACCGAGCATGCGGGCCTCTTGTCCCCTATCGTGCACGTGATTCCGCTGCACCTGCTCGCGTATCACACCGCGGTGCTGCGCGGCACCGACGTTGACAAGCCGCGCAACCTGGCGAAGAGCGTGACGGTGGAGTAGAAGGGCAGGCGCGGGCGACGGCCCCGCCGTTTGCCATTGAAGGCATAACACCACCCGCTGCCGCAGTTGACGAGGCAAGGGCCCTGCCGTACGGTTCGCACTCCCCCCGACGGTTACCCACCATGGTCGATGTCGACGAGCTGCAGCGACTCCTGTCGCGCGTTGCGCTCGGCGACCGCAAGGCGTTTCGCGCCTTGTACGACGCGACCTCACCGTCTCTGTTTGGCGTCGCCGTCCGTATATTGAACCGGCGCGACCGCGCGGAGGAGGCCATCCAGGACGCCTTCGTGAACGTCTGGCAACGCGCGGCCAGCTATTCGGAAGGCAAAAGCCGCCCCATGACGTGGCTCACCGCGATCGTACGCAACCGCGCGCTCGACATGCTGCGCAGCGAGCGCGCGCGCCCGGCGGAGTCGCTGTACGACAAGGAGACGGGCGAGGCGTATGACCCGGCCGACGAGCGACCCGATCCGCTCGGCCTCCTCGAGCGCGCGGTGGACGAGGTCCGCATCCGTGACTGCCTTGGCGACATCCAGGGCCCGCAGCGTCAGTGCATCGCGCTCGCGTACTACCACGGCCTGTCGCATTCCGAAGTGGCGGCACAGCTCTCCGCGCCGATCGGCAGCGTCAAGGTCTGGATACGGCGCGGGCTCGACCGCCTCAAGCGCTGCCTCGATAGAACGCAATGAAATACGACGATCCCGAACTGCTCGATCGCCTGGCCGGTGAATATGTCTTCGGCTCGCTGTCATCGCGCGCGCGCCGGCGGTTCGAGCGCCTGCGCCGGGAGCTGCCCGCCGCCGAGAAGGCGGCGCTCGATTGGGAGCGGCGACTGATGCCGCTGTCCGGCTCCGTGCCGGCGGAGCGACCGCCCGCACGCGTGTGGAGCGCGATCGACGCACGGACGGGCGGCGGTGCGCGTCGAGCGTCCACGGGCGCGTGGTCCTGGCGGCGCCCGGCGATGGGATTCGCGTTCGGCATTCTAGCGACGGTGGGCGTCATCGAGCTCTTCCCGCAGGCAACGCTGATCGAGTCGATCGTCCAGGAGCGCGGCACGCTGCCCCAGAGCTACGCCGGCCTGCTGACCGATGCGCAGAACAACGTGGTGCTGGTCGCCAGCTCGATGCGTTACGGGCGCGTGCTGTCGGTCAAGTGGCTGCGACCCGCGAATGTGCCGTCCGGTAGCGTGGCCGTGCTGTGGGCGTTGCCGCGCGACGGCGCGCCCTTCGCGGTGGGCGTCGTGCCGGCTGAGGACAAGGCGACCGTCGTGCTTGCGGACACGTCCGACAAGCTGTTCTCCAATGTGGAACGACTCGCCGTGTCGTTCGAGACGGGTGTGCCCGCACCCGGGGCGACGCCGTCGCCATTCGTGCTGGCGGGACACTGCGTCAAGCTCTGGTAGTCCCGTCGTCCGGCGGTTCCACTGTCTCCGATCGCCGATCCACTCCGTATATCGGTCTGAAAGCGAATCGCGCTTTCTCAATCGCATTCATTCCTTTGCAATCGGAGAAGAACATGCAAACGTGGTTACGCAATTCGTTGGTCTCTACCGCGCTGGCGCTCGGCGCTGCTCAAATGACACACGCCGCACAGAGCGACTTCGCCCGCACGGGTCCGGACATCGCACGCTGGCAGTCGGTCATCGGCATCATCCAGGGCGGGAATGTGGTCGGCAGCGGAACGGGCGCTGTCACCGGCGCCCCGGGTCCGTGGTCGGCGCAAGGCGGGCACGTTTCGGTGGACATGGCGCGCGGCAAGATCCAGTTCGACGTCACCGGCCTCGTCTTCGCCGCCGGCAATTCGATCGGCAATACCGGCGCGGTGGCGCAGGTCAAGGGAACGCTGGTGTGCGACACCGACGGCAGCGCGTCCGGCGGCAACTCGGTTCTCGTCGACACGCCGCTCGTCAACCTCGACGACGAGGGGAATGCGCACTTCAGCGGCAACGTATCGCTGCCTGTCCTGTGCGACACGGAACCGGACATCGCATTCCTGATTCGCACCGCCAGCGGCCGGTGGATCGGCAACGCCACCATCCTCCGCTGAATCGAACCGTCGTCCAGCCAAGGATCGACACGGAGGCGAAGCCACCTCCGTGTGGAACAAAGGAAAGACATGCATCGCAAACTTCTCGCATTGCCGCTTGCGTTCGCCCTGTCGGCGTGCGCCCAGGTGCCGACGTTGACGCCGGCGGTGCAAGTGCCCGACAACCTCAAGGGCGCTGCGAATGAATCGCTCGCGGTGATCGCCGCCGCGCGGGGCGTCCAGATATACGAATGCCGTGCAGGCAAGGACGCCGCAAGCGCCGAGTGGGCTTTCGTCGCGCCCGAGGCAGAGCTCTTCGACGCGAGTGGCAGGAAGATCGGCAGGCACTATGCCGGTCCGCGTTGGGAATCAAACGACGGCAGCACGATCGCAGGCACCGCGAAAGAGCGGATCGATGCGCCGCAGGCCGATGCCATTCCCTGGCTGCTGCTCAGCGCGAAGTCCGTCGGCCCCGACGGCGCGTTCAGCAACGTCGCGAGCGTCCAGCGCGTGAACACCGCCGGCGGCAGCGCACCGAAGTCCGGCTGCGCGCCCGCCACCGTGGGACAGGTCGCGCGCGTGCCCTACACGGCGGATTATCATTTCCTCGTGGCGAGGGCTCCCTCGGCGTCGGCGTATGCAACGCCGGTGCGTGGTCACGAAGGAGGTACCTACTGAGGCGCGACGAAGGTGAGGCCGCCGGCTTGGATCGCGCAATTGCGGTGGACCGGCGGCACGAGCGCGCTGCGGCTGCTCACACTTCCTTGTAGAAATACGTCGTCGCGCACGGCGCGCCGTCCGGCATGAGCGCGTAACGCGGGATCTCGCCCACGCGCTGCCAGCCGGTACGCGCGTAGAGGCGCTCGGCGTCGCCGCCCGTCACGGCATCGAGCACGAGCAGCGTCCGGTGCTCGACGCGTGCCGTGGCGTCGACCGCGCTCATCAGTCGCGCGGCGACACCGTGTCGACGCGCACTGCGATGCACGAGCACCTTGGCGACGTCGGCGCGGTGCGGCTGGTTGTCGGGGAGCGCCAGGACCAGCTGCGCGGTGCCGACGATGCGACCCGCGCCGGCCTCGGCCACCAGCAACGCACGCGCGCC
>DATBOK010000175.1:0-3093 GCA_036553845.1 Casimicrobiaceae bacterium | reverse complement strand
GTATTCGCGATGGGGGGTATCTTCTCCAACGCCGTATTGCTGGGCGTGCCGGTGGCGCAGGCCACCCTGCCGGTGGCGGCGATGCCAGCGGTGTCGCTGGTGGTCGTGTTCAATTCGCTCCTGCTGTGGACTCTCGTCACCGTGTCGGTCGAATGGGCGCGCCATCGTGACCTGTCGCTGGCGGGATTCGGCAAGACCGCGCGCAGCGTCGTGCTGAACCCGGTGGTCGCAGGCATCCTGCTCGGCACCGCATGGGGCTACACGGGTCTTGCCCTGCCCCACGTCGCCGACGCCACGCTGTCGCTGCTCGCCACGGCAGCGGTGCCGATGTCGCTGGTGGTGCTCGGCATGGGACTCGCGGAATTCGGCATCCGCGCGGGGTTCGCGCAGAGCGTTGCGATCGCCGCGCTCAAGCTCGTCGCGCTGCCCGTCTGCGTGTTCGCGCTGGCCCGCATCGCGCTCCTGCCCGCACCGGAGACGATGGCGGTCGTGCTGCTCGCGGCGCTGCCCACGGGCGCCAACGTCTACCTGATGGCGCGCCAGTTCGCGACGCTGGAAGGTCCGATCGCTTCGAGCCTCGTGCTGACCACCGCGATCGCCGCCCTGACGACCCCGCTGGCGCTGGTCGCGCTCGCGGCACTCGCGCGCTGACGCGCGCCGCTGCGTACGGCAAAGCCTCCGCGCCGTCGCGAGACGCCTGCCCGGCATAATGCGCATTTCCAGGGAGCACCGACGCGTGGCGGCACATCAGAAGGACGCAAGAACCGGCCATTCCAACCGCAAGGCAACATCGACCAAGTCCACGCGCCGCAAGCCCGCGTCGGCGAGCGCCGGGCCGCGCAGCCGCAGCGCGGCGGCCAAGCCCATCCGTTACTACGTCGTGCGCAACTCGCCGATCCACGGGCGCGGGGTGTTCGCCGCGCGCACGATCCGCCGCAAGCAGACGATCATCGAATATCGCGGCGAGCGCACGACATGGGACGAGGCCAACGCGCGGCCGCCCTCCGATCCCGACAACCCGTATCACACGTTCCTGTTCGGGCTCGACGATGGTCGCGTGATCGACGCCGACGTGCGCGGCAACGCCGCGCGCTGGATCAATCATTCCTGCCGCCCGAACTGCGAGACCTACGAGGACGACAAGGGCCGCGTGTTCATCGCCGCGCGACGGCGCATCGAGCGTGGCGAGGAGCTGACGTACGACTACCAGCTGACCTGGGAGGGGCGCATGGGCAAGAAGATGCGCGCCGCCTACACCTGCCGCTGCGGCGCGCGCCGCTGCCGCGGCACGATGCTCGCGAAGAAATAGCCGACGGCGCGGCGTCGCGCGGCTTCAGGCGACGGACACCGCCTTGACGTCGACGAACTCGCGGATGCCGAAACTCGCGAGCTCGCGGCCGTAACCGCTTTCCTTGACGCCGCCGAAAGGCAGGCGCGGGTCGGACACCACCGTCTGGTTGACGAATGCCGACCCCGCCTCCAGCGACTCGGTCGCGATGCGCTCGCCGCGCGCGAGATCGCGCGTGAATACGCCGCCTCCCAGGCCGAAGGCCGAGGCGTTGGCGATGCGGATCGCGTCCGCTTCGTCGCGCGCCGAGATGATCGAGGCCACCGGGCCGAACAGCTCGTCGTCGTGCGCCGGCGTGCCGGCGCGCACGTCGGTCAGCACCGTCGCCGGATAGAACGCGCCGCGACCGGCGGGAACCTCGCCGCCGAGCAGCTTGCGCGCGCCGCCGGCGACGCTCGCCTCCACCTGCCGGTGCAGCTCGTCGCGCAGGTCTTGGCGCGCCAGCGGCCCGTACACGGTCGCGGCATCGAGCGGATCGCCGAAACGCGCCTTCGCCATCTCGGCCACGAAGCGCTCCTCGAATGGTGCGCGCACGCGTTCCACCACGACGAAGCGCTTGGCGGCGATGCAGCTCTGTCCCGAATTGACCAGCCGCCCCTTGGCGCAGGCGGCCGCCGCGAGATCGAGGTCGGCGTCCTCGAGCACGAGATAGGCGTCGCTCCCGCCGAGCTCGAGCACCGTCTTCTTCAGCATCGCCCCCGCCTTGGCCGCGACCTTGCGTCCCGCCGGTCCGCTGCCGGTCAGCGTGATCGCGCGCACGTGGCGATTCTCGACGAGGGCATCGACCTGGCCGCTGCCGATGACCAGCGTACGGAACACGTCGCGCGGAAAGCCGGCGTCGTGGAACACCGACTCGATCGCCAGCGCGCAACCTTGCACGTTCGACGCATGCTTGAGCACCGCGGTATTGCCGGCCATCAGCGTCGGCGCCGCGAATCGAAGCACCTGCCAGAACGGGAAGTTCCACGGCATGACCGCCAGCACCACGCCGACCGGGTTATAGGCGACGAAGCTCTTGCGCGATTCGGTCGGCGCGGCCTCCGGCGCGAGAAATCGCTCGGCATGTTCGGCGTAGTACTCGCAGCCGACCGCGCACTTGGCCACTTCCGCCGCACCCGCCGTCACCGGCTTGCCCATCTCCAGCGCCATCAGCCGCGCGAATTCGTCCGAGCGCGCGCGCAACACGCCGGCGGCCTTGCGCATCAATGCGGCGCGCGCGGCGAACGACGTGCGTCTCCACGCCGGGAATGCGGCATGCGCGGCGCCGACCGCCGAGGCCGCCGCCGCCGGCGTGATCTCGGCGTAGGACCCGACGACTTCGCCGTCGGCGGGATTGATCGATTGCATGGTCATCACGGCTCCTTCGAGATTGGCCTGCGCGAGCGCGGACCCCTGCGCTGGCGTTGTGGCGGCAGGTGCCCCGGCAACGTGCCAGCAGATGCCGCACTCATTGAAATAATCTATCACCAGGTTAGCAAATATCAATTTGCCTTATCGACTGCGCGACCCTATTGTGTGAATCGTTCTCATTCACAAACTATCACGCAAAAGGACATCCGATGAAGACAGTTGGCCAGAAACTCGAGCCCTTCAAGGTCGCCGGCGTCAAGCCCGGCTTCAATCAGCCACAGGAAGGCGGCCAGTCCGCATTCGAGACGATCACCGAGAAGTCGTTCCCCGGCAAGTGGAAGGTGATCTATTTCTACCCCAAGGACTTCACGTTCGTCTGCCCCACCGAGATCGTC
>DATBOK010000254.1:0-1942 GCA_036553845.1 Casimicrobiaceae bacterium | reverse complement strand
CGGCCCTCTTTCTTGAACTCCTGCTTGATCTCTTCGTACTCGCGTTCGCGCTTCTTGTTGGATCCGGCGGGCATGTGCGCCTCCCTCGCTGTCTCTGCGCGTACCGTCTGTGCGTCCGCGTTACTTCGCGCTCACTTGATCGCAGCCAATCACCGGCGCAGGCGCTCCGCAATACTCCGACTGATCGTGCGCGGGCGATCATGTTCGAAGCGCCGTTACTCCGCGCTGTCGTCGACCTCGAACGCGTCCTCGGCGACGCCGCTGAATCCGTCCGGCATCGCATCGTCGTCGTTACGCGACGGACCGCGCGTGCGGGCCTGGTCGCTGCGGTCGTGCTTCGAGGCACTCGCCTTTCCGCGCGACGCCCGGCCGCGGTCGACCTGGTTCGTCTGCAGCAGGCCATCCTCGCGCGCCGGCCGCCCGCTCGGCCCGATTGGCCCCGTCGGCTGGTGCCGGGATCGCCGCACCTCACGGCGGACCGGCGATTCTCCCGACCGTCCGGTGCGCGTGACGCCGGTGCTCGCGCGGCCCGCTGCCTGCCCGCGTGTCGCCGGCGCACTCGGCTCCCGGCGCCTGCTCGCGTTGCGCCGTCCGGGCTGCTCGGCGCCGCTGCCGACGCCGCTCGTCGTGCGGCTCGGTGCGGTGCGCTGCTGCGTGCTGCCGCTTTCCCGCGCCCCCGTGAGCGCGTTCGCCGTGCTCATCGTCCCGCGCGCCGAATTGCGATGTACCGTCGTCGTGCCATGGCCGCGGCCCCGCGCGCCACGCCGTGCCTGATCGCTGCTGTTCGTGCCGCTGCGCTGCGCCTTGTGTCCTCGTTGTGGCATAGAACCTCCCCAATCACGTGATGGATGAGTCTAGGCCGGCCGGCATTGCGCGCAGATGACAGTGCCGCGCGTCGCGCTTGTAAACAACGAACGATCGCGCGATTCGCAAAACGGCGATTATGATCTGAGAACCGAGCGGACCCCGAACCGAGCACTAACGGCTAACCGCTGACAGCTATTAGGCAGCGCCGCGCCGTTGTGTCTGGCTGCTGCGCGCCTGCGGCAGCACCTGCTCCTCGTAGAAGCGGAAGAAGCCTTCCTGGTCGTCGCCCACCTGGTGGAAGAAGATGTGCTCGAAGCCGGCTGCTTCGTACTTCCGGATCATCTGCAGATGCCGCTCCGGGTCACGCCCGCAGACGATGGTCTTGGCGACTTCGTCTTCGGTCACGATCTTCGCCGCCTGCATGAAGTGCCGCGGGAGCGGTAGCTCGGCGCTCAGTTCGCCCGGGAGCCCGGCGTTCGGCCAGACTTCGAGCGCCGTCTTTCGCGCCTGCGTTTCGTCCTTCGCATAGCAGACGGTGATCTGCGCGTAATGGGGGCGGTTCGGCGCGCCGCCGGCGTCGAACTCCTGCACCAGCTCGCGCTTGGGCGCCGTCGAGATAAAGCCGTCCCCGATGCGCCCGGCGAGATCCGCGGACTCGATGCCGGCGGCGGCGACGTAGATGTGCGGCAGCGGGTCGGGCAGCGTGTAGATCCGCGCGTCGTCGACGGTGAAGTACTCGCCCTGGTACTGCGTGAATTCGCCGCTCCACAGCTCGCGGATGATCTCGACCGCCTCTTCGAGCATCTCCCGGCGTACGGAAACGGCCGGCCAGCGCTCACCCGTGATGTGCTCGTTCAGGTTCTCGCCTGTGCCGACACCGAGAAAGAAACGCCCCGGCATCATCGCTGCGACCGTCGCTGCCGCCTGCGCGACGATCGCCGGGTGCTGACGGACGATCGGACAGGTGACACCGGTCCCGACGCGCAGGCGCTGCGTCGTCATCGCGACGCCGCCGAGCACGCTCCAGACGAAGGGCGCGTTGCCCTGACGATCGGTCCACGGATGGTAGTGGTCAGACACCATCGCGAATTCGAAGCCGGCCTGCTCCGCGCGCTGCGCCCGTTCGACGAGTTTG
>DATBOK010000252.1:0-1739 GCA_036553845.1 Casimicrobiaceae bacterium | reverse complement strand
TTGTGGCCGCGCTCGCTGTTCGGGCGGCTGGCGCTGCTGCTGCTGCTGGTCATCGTCGTGAGCCAGGCCACCGCGGTGCTGCTCTACCGGCAAGACCGCGCGACGCTGGTCGCGCGCCAGTTCAGCGACACCAAGCTCCTGCAGCTGCAAGCGCTGCGCGCCGCGCTGGCGGCGACCGACCTGCACGAGCGCAGCGAAACGTTGACGAGGCTCGGCGAAGAATACGGGGCACGCATCGTCGCCGACGACAGCCGCCGCTCTTTCGGCGCCGAGCCGGCAAATCCGCTGCTGGTCGAGCTCAGCGACCGCCTGAAGCGCGACCTGGGGCCGCAAACCGAATTGCGCATCCAGCCGCGGCAGCAGCGGCTCTGGATCAGGATGCAGGCCGGCGACCAGGCGTACTGGGCGGGCTTTCCGCTGCCGCCGCGCACCGGCGACGCGATCCAGACACGCACCCTCGAGTGGATACTGATCGCCCTTGCGGTCCTGCTCGCCAGCGCGTATGTCTTTGCGCGCTACCTGGCCCGGCCGCTGCGGCAGCTGAACGACGCGGTGACCAACGTCGGCGCCGGCAAGGCGCAGCCGGCGCTGCCGGAAAGCGGCCCTTCGGAAATCGTCAACCTCAATCGCGGCTTCAATCAGATGCTGGCCAATCTGCGGCAAGCCGAGCAGGACCGGGCGTTGTTGCTGGCCGGCGTGTCGCACGACCTGCGCACGCCGCTGGCGCGCCTCCGGCTCGGCATCGAGGTCGGGACCAACGATGATGCAATGCGCGAAGGCATGGTTGCCGACATCGAGGAAATGGACAAGATCATCGGCCAGTTTCTCGACTTCGGCCGCGACGATCGCGACGTCGCGCTGGAGCTGCGCCAGCTCGACGACGTGGTGGCGCCGCTGCTCGAGCGGTATCGCCGCGCCGGCAACGACGTTCGCTACAGTGCAGGCAACATCCCGGCGCTGCCGATGCGCGCGACCGCGCTGTCGCGCCTGCTCTCCAATCTGATCGACAACGCCCTGCGCTACGGCGGGGCGCCGGTCGACGTGGCGGCGCGCAGCGAGGGGGCCGCGGTGGTGATCGAAGTCGGCGACCGGGGTCCCGGCATTCCGCCCGATCAGGTCGACCGCCTGAAGCGGCCGTTCACGCGCGGCGAGCCGGCGCGCAGCGGTGGCGGCGGCGCCGGGCTCGGCCTCGCGATCGTCGAACGCATCGCGCGACAGCACGGCGCCCGCTTCGACGTTCTCGCGCGCGATGGCGGCGGCACGCTGGCGCGCGTGACCATGCCGGCCGTTAGCGCGTCCTGACCAGCAGCAGCGCCAGCGCGGCCCGGATGGCGTCCGGCACCGGCGTCGGGCGCCGGGTGGCGCGATCGACCCAGACGTGAACGAAATGGCCGGTCGCGGCCGCAGCTTCTTCGCCGCCGGCAAACAAGCCGATATCGTATCGGACCGACGAGGCGCCCAGCCTGGCCACACGCAACCCCGCGTCGACGCTGCCCGGAAACGACAGCGGTCGATGGAATCGGCAGAGCGTTTCGACGACCAGGCCGATCGCCGGACCCTGGCGGATGTCGAGACCGCCGGCGCGGACCAGATGCTCGTTGACCACGGTGTCGAAATACGAATAGTAGACGGCGTTGTTGACGTGGCCGTAACTGTCGTTGTCCATCCACCGCGTCGGTATCGCGAGAAAATGCGGGAAGTCGCCGCGCCGCGGCGGCGCCGTGTCGCTCATGACCGCG
>DATBOK010000233.1:0-3268 GCA_036553845.1 Casimicrobiaceae bacterium | reverse complement strand
GCCGAAGGCCTTGATGATCTTTTCCGGCGTCGGCAGGAACAGGTCGCGGATCCAGCCGAGGTGCGTCGCCACCCACCACAGCGCGAGCAGCGCGATCACGGTGACGACGCTGATCAGCGTGCTCGAACCTTCGCCGGGGATGCTGTAGCCGGTGACCGTGCGCGCGGCCTTCGCCGGTGCCGCAGTCGACGTCGCAGGCGATGCCGCGGCCGACGTCATCGCCGTCGCGCGCGGCGGATCGGCGGGTGCCGCGGTGGCGGCGGGGCCATTAGGCGTCACGCCACGAGCTCCTCGTCGCGACGCGAACTGTGGATGACGTTGAGCACTTCTTCGCGCAATGCAATGAACGACGGATCGGACTTGACGACGCGCGCATCCTTGCACTCGATGAAACGGCGCGCGAAGTCGAGCTTGTAGCGGTGGGCGATGCGGCCGGGTGACGGCGTCATCACCACGAGCTCGGTGGCGAGGAACAGCGCCTCCTCGACGCTGTGCGTGATGAAGAAGAACATCTTGCGGGTCTTCGCCCACAGCTCGAGCATCAGCTCCTGCAGCTGCTCGCGCGTCAGCGCGTCGAGCGCGCCGAACGGCTCGTCCATCAGCATCACCTCCGGGTCGCTGGCGAGCGCGCGCGCGAGGCCGACGCGCTGCTGCATGCCACCCGAGATCTCGTAGATCGGCGACGCCGCGAACTTCTCGAGGCCGACCAGCTTCAGCTTGTCCATCGCCGCCGCGCGCCGGGTGGCACGGTCGACGCCGCGCATGCGCAGACCGAATTCGACGTTGGCGGCGACGTTGAGCCAGGGCATCAGCGCGTGCTTCTGGAATACCACGCCGCGGTCGGCACCGGGACCCGTTACCGGCCGCCCGTCGAGCAGGATGGACCCCGACGAGTACTGCATGAAGCCGGCGATGCACGACAGGAGCGTGGTCTTGCCGCAGCCCGAAGCGCCGAGGGCGACGACGAAGTCGCCGGGATCCATCGCGAGGTCGACGTCGGCGAGCGCGTGCACGCTCTTGCCGTGGCGACCGGCGTAGTGGACCGACAGGTTGCGGATCTCGAGCTTGCTCAAGCGTAGGCCTCGTCGCTGCGAGTATGCACGATTCGCGGCGCGCGGCGCCGCGAGGCATCGGTCATATGATCGCTGCCCGGCTCGTGTAGAGCGCGGCGTCACGGCGCGCCGCCCCTGCGAAGGCAGGGGCCGGCGTCCGGCGCAGCGTTGCGCCGCGCGTGACTCCCCGCGCGCGCGGGGAAATGATCGTGCAGGATTGCGTCCCGCAACCGCGCAACGTCACTTCATCGCGTCGCGCACGTAGCTCGCGTTCACTGCCGTCGAATAGTCGGGCAGCACCTTCTCGATCTGCTTTTGCGACATCTGGAATTCCGCGGTCGCCGCGAGCGCCTTGGCGGCGAGGCCGTTCTTGCCGCCGCCGAGCCACGTGTCGTACTGCTCCTTGAGCGACGGGAATTCGTAAAGCGCCATGCTGGCCGGCACGTCCTCGGGCTTGGCACCCGACCACTTCGCCACCGCCTTCACCTCGGGCGACGTGGCGTTCCACTTCGACTTGTTGTCACGATAGTGGGCGTCGGCCGCCGCGAGGATCTTGACGAACGCCACGACGAAGTCGTGGTGCGACTTGGCCCAGTCGCGGTTGACGACGTAGCCGTCGAACGTCGCCTTGCCGGTCTCCTTGGCGATCCTGCCGGAGCTGGTGATGACCTTGCCATCTTTCTTGACTTCGGTGAGCACCGGGTCCCAGATGAAGGTTGCCTGGATGTCGCCGCGTTGCCACGCTGCGCGGATTTCCGGCGGACGCATGTTGAGGATCTGCACGTCCGCGGGATTCACGTGGGCCTGCTCGAGCGCGACCATCACGTCGAAGTGGCTGGTGGAGTTGAACGGCGTCGCGATCTTCTTGCCCTTGAGGTCGGCCACCGAGTTGATGCCCGAGTTCTTCTTGACGACCAGCGCCTCGGCGTCGCCGATGTTGTCGAGGATCCAGAAGAGCTCGAGCGGCTCGCCACGCGAAACCGCGGCGGCGACGCCGGCCGAGCCGACCTCGCCCAATTGCACGGCGCCCGACGCCAGCGCCTTGATCACCTCGCCTCCGCCGCCGAACTGCTTCCAGTTGATCTTGTAGCCGGTGGCCTTCTCCAGCGCCTTCGAGTCCTGCATCACGCGATACGGATCGAGCATGTCCTGGTAGGCGATCGTCACTTCGTTCTGCGCCAGCGCCGGCGCGGCGGCGGCGATGCCGAGCGCGGCGAGGCCGGCGACGACGGCGGATTTCAGCATGTCACGGACGTTCATCTTGCGTTCCCCTTGCTTGGATAAATCGGACGCGGTGGCGCGCGGCGCGGATGCTAGAGCGTGCGCAGCGTGTCGCGCAGGATTTCGGCGATGCGGTCGATATGCGATTTTTCGGCGATCAGCGGCGGCGCAATCAGCGCGCTGTCGCCGGTGGGCTTGAGATGCAGCCCGTTGTCGAACAGCTTCTTCTGCAGCAGATGCCCGCGCCGCCCGGGTGTACCGTCGGCCGCGAGATCGATCGTGGCGAACATGCCGTAGCCGCGGATGTCGGTGACGATGGCCAGGTCGCGCAGCGACCAGATCGCGTCGAGGAAGTAGGGCGACAGCGCGCGGCCGCGGGCGAACAGGTCGTCGCGGGCGTAGATGTCGAGCGCGGCGAGACCCGCCGCGCAGGCGGCCGGATGCCCGGAATACGTGTAGCCGTGGAAGAGCTCGATCGCGCCTTCCTGCGCCGCCCCCATCACCGCATCGTGGATCTTCGTCGCCACCGCCACCGCGCCCATCGGCTGTGCCGCGTTGGTGATGCCTTTCGCCATCGTCATCATGTCGGGCGTCACGCCGAAGCTCTGCGCGGCGAACGGCTGTCCGGTGCGGCCGAAGCCCGTGATCACCTCGTCGAACACGAGCAGGATGCCGTGCGTGTCGCAGATCGCGCGCAGGCGCTCGAGGTAGCCCTTGGGCGGCACCAGGCAGCCGGTGGAACCGGCGATCGGCTCGACGAAGCAGGCGGCGATGTTCTCGGCGCCATAGAGATTGACGAAGCGCGCAAGATCGTCGGCGAGGTCGGCGCCGTGCTCGCCCTGGCCGCGCACGAAGAAGTTCTCCTTGACGTGCGTGTGGCGCATGTGCGCGACGTGCAGCCCGGGGCCGAACTTGCGGCGGTTGTTGACGATGCCGGACAGCGCCACGCCGCCGAAATTGACACCGTGATACGCGCGCTCTCGTGACACGAACAT
>DATBOK010000223.1:0-1699 GCA_036553845.1 Casimicrobiaceae bacterium | reverse complement strand
TTCTGCGCGCCGGCGGCGAGCGCGGCGATCTCGGTGTCGGTTTGCCGCGCCTCGTCGGTCGCCTGCGCGACGATGGTGCCGGTCTGCGTCAGTTGCCGGCTGATTTCGGCGATCGAATGCGACAGTTCGTCGGCGGCGACGGCCGCTCCGTCGACGTTCGTCGACGCTTCGTTGAAGGCGTCCACGGCGCTTTGGGCGCGCGTCGTCGTCTGCTCGGAGAAGCCGAACAGTGCGCCCGCCGTCGAGCGCATGGCGCTGGCGCTGGCGCCGACGCTGTCGAGCAGACGCTCGGCGATCGGCCGGAACGCCGCGATGGCCGCCTCGATCGCCGAGCGGCGGCTCTCCTGCTCGCGGATGGCCGCGCGTTCTTCCTCGGCCTGCCGCCGCTCGGTGATGTCCTCGTGCGTCGACACCCAGCCACCGCCGGGCCGCGGCTCGTTCCTGGCCAGCACGATGCGGCCGTCGCTCGCCTGCACGTAAATCGGCGTGCTCCCGCCCTGTTTCACGCTGTCGATGATGCGCTGGCAATAAGAGTCGACGTCGTCGACGAACAGACCGGTTTGCTTGCGGTGCTCGATGAGCCGCCGCAGCGTGCAGCCGGGCTTCACCACATTGGGCGAGAGCTTGTACATTTCGAGATAGCGGCGGTTGACCACCACGATGCGCGTCTGCGCATCGAACATGCACAGGCCTTGCGACATGTTGTCGATGGCGTCGAGCAGGCGGCGGTTCTGCGCGCGCCCGGTGCGATTCCGGGTGAGCGCGAGCGAGAGGGCGCAGACACCGAGCGCCGCCGCAAGAAGGACGCCGCCGGGAACTTCACCTGCGAAATCCGTCGCTAACATGTTGCCCCGTCGTCTGAAATTTGCGCGATTTTGACGGCGACGGCTTGCAATAGGGTTAACGCCCGGCAACCGGCGGCGGCGTCACGATCGTGGTTAACCGCTTCGCAAGGTTAATCGGGCCATAACGGTGTCAGTCGAACGCCGCGCGTTGCGGCGTTCTCTGTTGTTGTGGTGTGGCGTGAGCGGACGGCATCGAAACGCGCTGGTGCGCCGACGGCCGAGGTGGATTCGTGTCGGGCTTGTCGCCTGGCTCATGATCCTGGTCCCGACCACCGTCGCCTATTCGGATCTCGGTGCGCTGCTCGTGCACCAGCCCGGCGTCGCGCAGCGCTGGCGCGAACATCTCATCGCCTCGCCCTTCGGTACGATCCACGTCGCAATGTTCAGCATGCCGCGCCCGCTCGGCACGCGCATCCCGCATCCGCCGCTCTATGCGCTCGCCAATTTCGATCCACTCGACCTGACGGCCGCGATCGGCTCGCAGCAGCTCGGCGACGGCAGCGCGCCGTTGCAGTTCCCCGCGGTCAACCGCCGCGACAAGCGCGACGCGCTGGTGCCGCGCAAACGCAGGCCGCTGCCGCCGCTGCCGCCGGCGCTGGCGATCGCGCCGGTGCCGAACGCGCAGGTCGACGCCGCCTTGCACAAGGACGACGACCGTTTCGATCCGTACTCGCAATCCGATTTTCCGCCGCCGACGCCCGATGCGTCGACGACGTTCGACATCGATCTGCATCGCGATTTGGCGCCGCTGCATCTGACCCGTCCCGATGCCGACAAGCCGACGGGGCGGGAGTCTTCGCGGGTCTTCTTCGGCGCAGCGCCACTCGCGCCATCGGAACAACTGGCGCCCTGGT
>DATBOK010000213.1:0-2587 GCA_036553845.1 Casimicrobiaceae bacterium | reverse complement strand
CGGCCGCACGTCGATGCCGTGTCCCGGTGGAAACTGCACCGGACCGAAGTGATCGAAAAAAATGAATGGACCGATCATCTGGATCGGCGACGACGGCAGCAGGCGCTGCACCAGCAGTCCGCCGATGTCGCGCGCGTGCGGCTTGAGCAGGGTGGCGATCGGTTCGGGCATGATGTCTTCGGGTTCCTCCGCGTATGTTATCGCGCTTCGGCTGCGCCTATAACGTGCCGTGCCGCAGCACCTTGAGCACGAAGCGGCCGGGGTCGATCGCATCGAGCAACGCGCGCGCGAGCGGCGCGGGCTCGCCGTCGATGTCGCTCGCGAGCGCCTCGGCCGCGATGGCCGACCACGACAGGCCGCGCGAGGCGAACGCGAACGCGGCGTAGAGGCCGGGAACGCGCGGCAGGTCGGCAAGGTGCGCGCCGACCAGGCTCGAGCGGTCGGCTCGCGCGCGGTCGTCGTCGACGATCGCGCCGACCATCGGTAGCCGGTCGGCGGCCACGCAGCGGAATCCGACGCCGGCGGCGAGCGTTGCCGCATCGACGCGGGCCGTGCTGCCCGGTAGCATGCGCTCGACGCGGGCGAGGTTGACGGCGTGGCTCGCCGCATCCGGATGCGCATCGTCGTTGTCGAGATCGTAGGTCGCGCCGGCGACGGCGATGCCGTCGACTGCCGGCAAGACGTAGCCGTCGCCGCCGACGACGACGCGCGGCGCCGCGAAAGGCGGGGCCGGCAGGTAGCTTTGCTGGCCGCGTATGCGCCGCAGCGGATCCGTGCCGAGATCGGCCAGTCGGGCGGCGTCCCCCGCGTTGGCCAGCACCACGACCGGCGCGGTGGCGATCGCCGCGCCGGTGGCGTCGCGCGCGATCCAGGCATCGCCGTCGCGCAGCAGGCTGGCGACCGCGCGATCGACGTGGAGCACCAGCGCCGGCGCGCCGACGCCACGGCGCACGGCGAAATCGAGCTGAACCTGCACGATCTCTGCGGGTCGCACGAATCCCGCCGTCGGGAACCACCAGCCGCCGATCGGCACGCTCGCGCCGGCGAGGATGCACGCGTCGCTCCGCGTCGCGTGCATCGCGTAGTCGACCGGGTAGGCGAGAGCGATCGCGGTATCGGCGACGCGCACCTCGTTCTCTGCGCCGTCGGCGAGTTGCAGCACGCCGCAGTGTTTCCAGGGCACTGTCGCGGCCCCGTCGAGCGCGGCAGCCCAGACATGCTGCGTATACAGGAACCCGGCGCGGGTGAGACGCGACAGCAGGTTGTCGTCGCGCGAGACGTGCGGCTGGAACACGCCGGCGCGCAATCCGGACGCCGCGCCCGCCGGTGCGCTGCCGCGCTCGACGATGTCGACCCGCCAGCCGCGCGCTGCCAGCCGCGCCGCCACCGCCGCTCCGGCCAGGCCCGCGCCGATCACGATCGCGTGCCGCTCCGGCCACGATGGGTGCGGCCGCGGTCGCCGGCGCACCGGCCAGCGCGGTGCGTAGCGCGCGACCAGCATCTCGCGCTTGCGCCCGAAGCCGGCGCGTTTCTCCACGGCGAAGCCGGCAGCGCCGAGCGCTTCGCGCACGGCGCCAGCGCTGGTGTAAGTCGCGAGCGTCGCGCCGGGCGCGGCGAGACGCGCCAGCGCTTTGATGAGTTGCGGCGACCACATCGCGGGATTGCGGTCGGGTGCGAAACCGTCGAGATAGAAGGCGTCGGCGGCAAGCTCCAGTCCCCGCACTGCCTCGATCGCTTCGTCGAAGGCGAGCGTCAACGTGACGCGCTCGTCGTCGAAATGTAGGCGGTGCATGCCCGGCACCAGCGGCGGCCATGCGGCGCGCAGTTGCGACGACAGCATCGCGAATTCCGGATAGCGGGCGTCCAGGGTCGCGAGATCGCCGCCTGCAAACGGGCAGCGCTCGATCGACACGAAATGCAGGCGCGCACAGCGCTGCGGGTCGTCGCGCCAGGCGTGCCAGGTCGCGAGGAAATTCAGGCCGAGCCCGAAGCCCGTTTCGACGATGGTAAACACCCGTGCGCCGGCCCAGCGCGCCGGCAGATCGTTGCCGTGCAGGAACACGTGCCGCGCCTGGCCCGGCCCCGAGTCCGCGCTGTGATAGACGTCGCCGAATTCCGGCGAGAACGGGTTGCCCGAAGCGTCGTACGCGAGCAGCGCGGGCACGATGCGCAGCGCCGGCCGCGGCGCTCTCACCGCGCCGCCGCGGCCAACGGGTGCGCGGCTTGCGAGGCGCCAGGACTTGGGTAGACTCTTCGCCGATGCGCTTCGCCTATTTCGACAAGCTCTCCCGCGCCCGCCAACGCATCTACTTGCGCAGCGATGCGATCGAATCGATCGGTTTGCCGTCGGGCTTGGTACTCGGGGGCACGGTGGCGCGCATCGCGCGCGGACTGCGCGAGGAGGACCGCGCCGCCGTCCAGGCCGGCTGCCAGGTCTTGATCACGGCGCTCGCCGGCGGCTATCGGGTGCCGCCGGTGCGAGTGCGCGTGATGGCCCGCCGTCCGGCCGACGGCTACGGCGAGCTGCACGGCCTGTACGAACCGGAGGACGAAGGCGTCGGCGCGCGCATTACCGTGTGGATGCGCA
>DATBOK010000171.1:0-14839 GCA_036553845.1 Casimicrobiaceae bacterium | reverse complement strand
CGATCGCCGGCATCGGGCTCGGGGGCGCTCGGCGCGGGCGGCGCGGCAATCGCGTCGCCGCCTGCCGCGGCGAATCGGTGCGCCATGAACAGGCGGACGAGCATCACCGCCCCGAACGCGAAGAGCGCGAGCAGCAGGATGTCGGCGAAACCGGACGAGACGCCGAAATGCGACATCAGCGCGGCGAGCCCGATGCCCGCAGCGATGCCGGCGATCGGGCCGAGCCAGCGCGAGCCGCCGGCCGGAGGCGTCGCGCCCGGCGCGGCGCGCGCAGTCGCCGGCGCCGCGGCGGCGGGAGCCGCCGTACGCGGCATCACGGGATCGGCCGCGGGTCCGCTGAGGTTGCCGGAAGGCGCAGGCGTTGCATGCGGCGTCGAGACCGAGGGACGCTGCGTGCCGAAACTGCGGCCGCCGCCCATGCGCGCGGCATCTGCCGCGGTCGCGGCGCAAAGAGCGGCGGCGCAGAACGCCACCAGCAGGGAACGGTGATTCATGGAAGCCCTCCGCAGAGCCATTTCAATACACCCGGCCGACGTGCACGGCGACCGCGCCGGCGGCGAGATTGTGGAAATCGACGCGGTCGAAACCGGCGTCGCGCATCATCTGCTGCAGCGTCTCCTGGTCCGGGTGCATCCGGATCGATTCGGCGAGGTAGCGGTAGCTCGCTTCGTCGCCGGCGACCCACTGGCCGAGGCGCGGCAGCACGTTGAAACTGTACCAATCGTACGCCGGCGCGAGCGGCGCCGCGATGCGTGAGAACTCGAGCACCAGCGCCACGCCGCCGGGCCTCGTCACGCGCCGCATCTCGGCGAGCGCCTTTTCCTTGTGCGTGACGTTGCGCAGGCCGAAGGCGATCGACACGCAGTCGAAGCGACGGTCGGCGAACGGCAGCGCCTCGGCGTCGCACTGCACGACGGGCAGCGCGAGGCCGGCGTCGATCAGCTTGTCGCGGCCCGCGGCGAGCATCGCGCCGTTGATGTCGGTCAGCACCACGTGGCCCGATGCGCCCGCGGCCTTCGCGTACAGTCGCGCGAGGTCGCCCGTGCCACCGGCGATGTCGAGCACCTGGCTGCCTTCGCGCACGCCCGAGATCGCCACGGCGAAGCGCTTCCAGAGCCGGTGCATGCCGCCCGACATCAGGTCGTTCATCAGGTCGTACTTCGACGCCACGGACTCGAACACGCCGCGCACGCGCCGCGTCTTCTCGTCGGCGGCCACTTCCTGGTAGCCGAAATGCATGCGCTCGCTCATCGCGCCGTCATCCGGCCTTGTCGCGCGAAGCGCCGGCGTCGGCGAGGCGACCGAGATACTGTTGCCAGAGCTCCTGGTGACGCACGCCGAGGTCGTAGAGGTAATCCCACGAATAGATCCCGGTGTCGTGGCCATCGCTGAACGATGGGCGCAGCGCGTAGTGGCCGACGGGCTCGATCGCCGAGATCGCGACGTCGCGCTTGCCGACCTGCAACACTTCCTGACCGGGACCGTGGCCGCGCACTTCGGCCGACGGCGAATACACGCGCAGGTACTCGCACGGCAGGCGGAACACGCTGCCGTCGTCGAAGCCGATCTCGAGCACGCGCGACGCCTGGTGCAGTGTGACCGCGGTGGGCTGCGGGATGGTGGTGGACGTGCCGGCCATGATCGTTCCGAGGAACGATTAGCCTAGCACAGGGCATCGTCCCGCGATGGGTGCAGCGGCGTGGCGGGTCCGGCCGGCCGGCGGCGCCGGCTGGCGCGATGCGCGACGGCGGATTGCACGATGCGCGAACCAGCGCCGCGCGCCCCGCGCCCCGCGCAAAGGGGTGATTGCCGGCGCGGGACTGTGTGGACGGCATTGAACTCGCCGCGGAATCGGCATACAACCCCACACGATGGACGCACGACGACGGGCATCGACATGACGCACGCCAGCCATCCGCTGCGCTGCCGGTGCGGCACGCTGCAGGGGCGCGTCGACCGTCCGCACAATGCGATCAGCCGCGGCGTCTGCTACTGCCGCGATTGCCAGGCGTACGCACGCGTGCTGGGAGATCCTGGCGACGTGCTCGACGCGATGGGCGGCACCGACGTGGTGGCGACCTTCCAGCGACACATCGCGTTCACCGCGGGGCTCGACGCGCTGGCTTGCCTGTCGCTGACGCCGCGGGGCCTCCTGCGCTGGTATGCGCGCTGCTGCGATACGCCGATCGGCAACACGACGCGCAACCGGCGGATGCCCTACATCGGCGTCGTGCACACGTGCCTCGGCAGCGACGGCGCGATCGACGGATCGTTCGGGCCGGTGCGGATGCGCGTGAATACGGCGACCGCCAAAGGCAAGCCCGATCCGATGCGGCTGGGCACGCTTCGCGCCATCGGCCGCTTCGCCGCGTTGATGGCGTGGGCGCGCCTTCGCGGCGGCTCGCCCGCGTCGCCGTTTTTCACGGGCGAAGGCGATCCCGTCGTGGCGCCACGAGTGATTACCCGGGAACAGCGCGACGCGGCGAAATCGGCTGGCTGAGCCGCACGCGATCCCGGCTGCGGCGTCACGCAGCTGGCGCGATGCGCGGGGTGGCCTGCCCGCCGGGCCGGCGGGACCTAGAACCGGTTGACGGCGGCGCCCTGTGCTTCCGGCACGATGTCGAGGTTGCCGGTGCCGGCGAAGATGTTGCGGTTCTTCGCCTCCTTGCCGTGCAGCTTGATCTCGAGGCGCAGGTCGTTGAGCGAATCGGCGTTGCGCAGCGCGTCCTCGTAGCTGATGAGGCCCGACTCGTAGAGGTCGAACAGCGACTGGTCGAACGTCTGCATGCCGAGCTCGCGCGACTTCTTCATGATGTCCTTGATGCCCGACACGTCGCCCTTGAAGATCAGGTCGGAGATCAGCGGCGAGTTCAGCATCACCTCCACCGCCGGCACGCGGCCGCGGCCGTCGCGGCGCGGGATCAGGCGCTGGGCGACGAACGCGCGCACGTTGAGCGACAGGTCCATCAGCAGCTGGGCGCGGCGCTCCTCGGGGAAGAAGTTGATGATGCGGTCGAGTGCCTGGTTGGTGCTGTTGGCGTGCAGCGTGGCCAGGCACAGGTGGCCGGTCTCGGCGAACGACACCGCGTAGTCCATCGTCTCGCGCTCGCGCACTTCGCCGATGAGGATGACGTCGGGCGCCTGGCGCAGCGAGTTCTTGAGCGCGATCTGCCAGCCCTCGCAATCGACGCCCACTTCGCGCTGGGTGACGATGCAGTTCTTGTGCTCGTGCACGAACTCGATCGGATCCTCGATGGTGATGATGTGGCCGTAGCTGTTCTCGTTGCGATAACCCAGCAGCGACGCCATCGACGTCGACTTGCCGGCGCCGGTGGCGCCGATGAACAGCATGATGCCGCGCTTGGACATGATGATGTCCTTCAGCACCGGCGGCAGGCCGAGGTCCTCGAACTTGGGGATGTCCGTGGTGATCGTGCGCAGCACCATGCCGACGCGGCCCTGCTGCACGAAGGCGTTGACGCGGAAGCGGCCGACGCCGGGCGGCGCGATCGCGAAGTTGCATTCCTTGTTGCCCTCGAACTCGGCCGCCTGCTTGTCGTTCATCACGCTGCGCACGAGCTCGATCGTGTGCTGCGGCGTGAGCGCGGTCTTCGACACCGGCGAGATCTTGCCGTCGACCTTCACCGCCGGCGGAAAGCCCGCGGTGATGAAGAGGTCGGAGCCCTTCTGCTTGACTAGCAGGTCGAGCAGCTCGTGGATGAACTTGGTCGCGCGTTCGCGTTCCATGGCAGCGCCTTCCGGCCGGCGTCAGCCGGCGAACAGATCCTTGTTGACCGCGCGGTTGCGCGCTTCCGCGGTGTTGACGACGTTGCGCCGCACCAGCTCCACGAGGCACTGGTCGAGCGTCTGCATGCCCAGCGCCTGCGACGTCTGGATCGACGAGTACATCTGCGCGACCTTGCCCTCGCGGATCAGGTTGCGGATCGCCGGCGTGCCGATCATGATCTCGTGCGCCGCCACGCGGCCCTGGCCATCCTTGGTCTTGAGCAGCGTCTGCGCGATCACGCACACCAGCGACTCCGACAGCATCGCGCGCACCATGTCCTTTTCCGCGGCCGGGAACACGTCGATGATGCGGTCGATCGTCTTCGCCGCCGAGCTCGTGTGCAGCGTGCCGAACACCAGGTGGCCGGTCTCCGCGGCGGTGAGCGCCAGGCGGATGGTCTCGAGGTCGCGCATTTCGCCGACCAGGATGTAGTCGGGGTCCTCGCGCAGCGCCGCGCGCAGCGCGTTGGCGAACGACAGCGTGTGCGGCCCCACCTCGCGCTGGTTGATCAGGCACTTCTTCGACTCGTGCAGGAACTCGATCGGATCCTCGATCGTCAGGATGTGGCCGTACTCGTTCTCGTTGACGTGGTTGGTCATCGCCGCCAGCGTCGTCGACTTGCCCGAGCCCGTCGGCCCGGTGCACAGGATGAGGCCGCGCGGGCGGTTGGTCATCTCGGCGAATACCTTGGGAGCGTTGAGATCCTCGAGCGACAGCACCTTGCTCGGGATCGTGCGGAACGCGGCCGCGGCGCCGCGGCTCTGGTTGAAGGCGTTGACGCGGAAGCGCGCGAGGTTGGGCACGGCGAAGCTGAAGTCGGCTTCGAGCATCTCCTCGTAGTTCTTGCGCTGCGAGTCGCTCATGATGTCGTACACCATGGCGTGCACGTCCTCGTGCTCCATCGGCGGCAGGTTGATGCGCCGGATGTCGCCGTGCACGCGGATCATCGGCGGCAGGCCCGCCGACAGGTGCAGGTCCGAGGCCTTGTTCTTGACGGCAAACGCTAAGAGTTCGGTGATGTCCATCTATAATCCTGTCATCGCCGCGCGATCGGGCAAAGGCCGGAACGGATCGCCCGAGAAATCAAGTCGTTAGGGCAATTGTCCGGAGCAAGTTTCATGCCGTCTTATGCCGCCGGCATCGTTGCCGGACGATTATGAGCCACTACGAGAAGGCGTGGCAAGCCGTGGCGACCCGGGTCGCCGATGCCGCCAGGGCCTCCGGACGCGACCCGCAAAGCGTGCATATCCTCGCGGTTTCCAAGACTTTTCCGGCCGATGCCGTGCGCGCCGTGCACGCCTGCGGGCAGCGCGTGTTCGGCGAGAGCTACGTGCGCGAGGGCGAGGCGAAGCGCGCGGCGCTCGTCGACCTCGCCGACATCGAATGGCGGCTGATCGGCCCCGTGCAGTCGAACAAGGCCGCGCGCGCCGCACGCGCGTTCGACGCCGTCGAATCGGTGGACCGGCTGGATATCGCGCGCCGGCTGTCGGCCGCGTGCGCCGACGCCGGCGCCGCGCGCCCGCTCGACGTGCTGGTCCAGGTCAACATCAGCGGCGAGGCGCAGAAGCGCGGCGTGCGCCTCGGCGACGCGCTGCCGCTGGCGCACGCGGTGGCGAAGCTGCCGATGCTGGCACTGCGCGGGTTCATGGGCATCGCCGCGGCCGGACTCGACGAGCCGGCGTGCCGGGTGCAGTTTCGCGCGCTCAAGGCCTGCCTCGACACCGCGATCGCGGACGGCCTGCGGATGGACACGCTGTCGATGGGCATGAGCGCCGATCTCGAGGCGGCGATCGCGGAAGGTGCGACCGAAGTGCGTGTCGGCTCGGCGATCTTCGGCGCGCGTGCGCGCGACGACGAGGCGCACGTCGCCCCAGAGCTGTCATGACGCGAGGCGAGACATCGAGGACCGGGGATTCGCCGCCGTGCACGCGGATGCCGCGCGGGACGCGGCGATGAGCGGCCTCCTGTTCGTCGGTGGCGGCAACATGGCCACGGCGCTGATCGGCGGCGTGGTCGCGCGCGGCCGCCGCTCGAGCGACATCGTCGTCGTCGAGCCGCTGGCGGCGCAACGCGCGGCGCTGGCCGCGCGCTTTCCCGGCATCGGCTGCGTCGACGACGCGGCGCGCGCTGCGCTCGACGGCGTCGAGCTCGTGGTGCTGGCGGTGAAGCCGCAGCACGCGCGGATGGCCGCCGCGGCACTGGGCGAGCCCATCCATGCGGTGCCGGCGCTGCTGTCGATCGTCGCCGGCGTGCGCGTCGCCGACCTGGCGCGCTGGCTCGGCGGCTATACGCGCATCGTGCGCGCGATGCCCAACACGCCCGCGCTGGTGGGCGCCGGCATCAGCGGCGTCTACGCCGACCCCGACGTGCCGGTCGCGGGGCTCGCGACCGCGCACGAGGTGCTCGCGGCGGCCGGCGCGATCGTCACGTGCCCGCGCGAAACGGCGCTCGACGCCGTCACCGGCGTGTCCGGCAGCGGTCCCGCGTACGTGTTCTATTTCCTCGAGGGACTCACCGAGGCGGCGATGGAGCTCGGCTTCGGCGAGGCCGACGCGCGCCAGCTCGCCTATGCGACGTTCGCGGGCTCGATGCGGCTGGCCGAGGCGTCCGCCGCCGAACCGGCGGCATTGCGCGCGCAAGTGACGTCGAAGGGCGGCACCACCGAGCGCGCGATCGGCCTGCTCGAGGACGGCGCGGTCAAGCAGCGCTTCATCGACGCGGTGAAGGCGGCCGCGGCGCGCGCGCGCGAACTCGGCGACGCCGCGGGGCGCGAGTGACGCGATGCTGATCATCAACCAGGCGCTGAAGCTCGTCATCGACGTCGCATTCGGGCTCGTGGTCTACGCGCTGATCCTGCGCTTCGCGATGCAGGCGATGCGCGCGCCCTTCCGCAATCCCCTCGGCCAGGCGACGATGGCGCTCACCGACTGGGCGGTGAAGCCGCTGCGGCGCATCGTCCCCGGCATGCGCGGCTACGACTGGGCGACGTTCGTGGCGGCGTTCGTGCTGCAGGTGCTGTGGATCGTCGCGATCTTCCTGCTGTTCGGCGCCGGCTTCGACCTGCTGTCCGTCACCGGCAGCGGCTACGTCGCGCTCCTCGCACTGGTCAAGCTCTGCGAAGCGGCGCTGTGGATCCTGATCATTGCGGTGTTCGCGCAGGCGATCCTGTCGTGGGTGGCGCCCGACGGGCCGCTGTCGGGCGTGCTCAACGCGCTGACGTTTCCGCTGCTGCGGCCGCTGCGCAAGCGCATCCCGCCGCTCGGCGGCACGCTCGACCTGACGCCGCTGATCGTCATCGTGCTCGCGCAGATCGTGCTGCTCACGATCCCGCGGCTCGAGGCGGCGCTGGCGCAGATCCTGTTCTGACCGCACCCGGGAGGCGCACGCCGGAGACTCCCGCGACGGCGCCCGCGAGCGCGCGTCGTCAGGTGGCGCAGCGGTTCGCGAGCCGCACGAAGTCGGCGACGCCGAGCGTTTCGCCGCGCGCGCCGGGATCGATGCCGGCGGCCGCCAGTGTGCCGGCATCGCAGATCGCGGCGAGCGCGTTGCGCAGCGTCTTGCGGCGCTGGGAAAACGCCGCGGCGACGACCTTCGCGAATAGCGCAGGATCGGCCAGCACCGGCTTCCGCGCGCCCAGCGGCACGAGACGCACCACGGCGGAGTCGACCTTCGGCACGGGGTTGAATGCGCCGGGCGGCACGACGAACAGGCGCGTCATCGCGAACGTCGCCTGCAGCATCACCGACAGGCGGCCATAGTCGGCCGTCGCCGGCGCGGCCACCATGCGCGCCACGACCTCCTTCTGCAGCATCACGTGGACATCGGCGATGCGGCTGTCGAAGGCCGCGAGGCGAAACAGCAGCGGCGAGCTGATGTTGTACGGCAGGTTGCCGACGATGCGCAGGCGCTCGCCGAGCGTGGCGAAGTCGAAGTCGAGCGCGTCGGCGACGACGAGCGCCAGCGCCTCGGGCGCGAATTGCGTGCGCAGGCGCGCCGCGAGATCGCGGTCGATCTCGATCGCCGTGATGTGCCCGGCATGCGCGACGAGGCCCGCGGTGATCGCCGCAAGCCCCGGTCCGATCTCGACGATGGCGTCGCCCGCGCGCGGCGCGATGGCGGCGACGATGCGCGCGATGTAATGCGCATCGACCAGGAAGTTCTGGCCGAAGCGACGGCGCGCGACGTGGCGATCCACCGCGGCGGCGCCGTTCAGCCGGTGGCCGCGCGCCGCGCTGCGAGTGCGATGGCGAGATCCAGCGCGGCGTAGAGCGAGCCTGGGTCGGCGCTCGCCGCAAGCGAGGCGTCGCGCGCGAGATCGAGCGCCGTGCCGTGGTCGACCGAGGTGCGCACGAAGGGCAGCCCGAGCGTGACGTTGACGCCGCCGCCGAAGCTCGCCGCCTTCAGCACGGGCAGTCCCTGGTCGTGGTACATCGCGACGATCGCGTCGAACGCGCGCGCGTGCTGCGGCACGAAAATCGTGTCGGCGGGCAGCGGCCCGGTGACGTCGATCCCGCGCGAACGCGCGGCGTCGATCGCCGGCGCGATCGTGTCGATCTCCTCGCGGCCGAGATGGCCGCCTTCGCCGGCATGCGGATTGAGCCCGCAGACGCCGAGGCGCGGGCGCGCGATGCCGAACTTGCCGGCGAGGTCGCGCGCGACGATGGCGAAGGTCTCGTCGATCGCCGCGCGCGTGATGGCCGCCGGCACCGCGGCCAGCGGCAGGTGCGTCGTCACCAGCGCGACACGCAGCGGCGCCGCGGCGTCGCCGCCGACCAGCATCATCACCACGCGCGGCGTCGCGGTGCGCGCGGCGAAGAACTCCGTGTGCCCGGAAAAGGCGATGCCCGCGTCCTGCATGACGCTCTTCTGCACGGGGGCCGTGACGAGCGCGGCGAACTCGCCGGTGGCGCAGGCGTCGCAGGCCAGCGCGAGCATCGCCCGCACGTATTCGGCATTGGCTGGATCGGGCGTGCCGGGAATGGCGGGCACGCGCAGCGGCATGTGCCATATTGACAACGCGGGGGCCGTCCCGGCCCGCGCCGGATCGAACGCCGGAAAGGCCGCGTGCACGCCGATGCGCGCCGCGCGCGCGGCCAGCATGCCGCGATCGCCGAGCACTACGAGGCGCGCGGCGAACGGCGTCGCGGCGTGGCGCACCGCCAGCATCGCCACGAGCTCGACGCCGATGCCCGCCGGCTCGCCGGAGGTGATCGCGACCAGCGGCGCGGCGTCGCCGCGTGCGTCGCCCGCGCTCACAGCGGCCGCACGTTGACCGTCGACGCGTCGCCGAAGACCTCGACGCGCAATCCCTGCGCGGCACGCACCGCGCCGCCGGCCTCGACACGCAGCTGCGCGTAATCGTGGACGGCGCGGTCCGGCGCGCCGAACACCCACGCCATCTCGAGCGGCTGCGCGGCGTCGATCTCGCCGGTGTGCTGCACGGCGCGGCCGAGCGGCAGCACATGGCCCTCGCGGCCGAACACCGGGAACTGGTCGAGCGGGGCCGTGTAGTGCAGGACCTGCTTGCCGGCGAAGCGCTGGCGCGTGTTGAGGTCGTACCACGCGCCTGGCGGCAGCGCGACGTCGACGCCGCCGCCCGCGCGGATGATGGGCGCGACGAGCAGCGCGTCGCCGCACATGAACTGCGTGTCGCACGTGCGCACCAGCGTCGTCTGCGGGAACACGAGGGGCATCGCGCGCATGACCGGCATGCCGCTGCGCGCGGCGGCGGCGATGGTGCGCTCGAGGTACGGCACGAGGCGGTAGCGGAACTGCAGCCATTTGCGGGCCACGGCCTCGGCCTGCGCGCCGAACGCCCACGGCTCGCGTTCGCCGAGACCGTGCACGCGCATGTGCGAAGCGAACACCGCCATCTGCAGCCAGCGCAGGTAGAGCTCGGGCGCCGGCTGCGTCGAGCCGTAGAAGCCGCCGATGTCGCTGGCGTGATAAGGCGTGCCGCTCATGCCGAGCGACAGTGCGCCGCGGATCGACGCCGCGAGACCCTCCCAGTCGCTCTGCGGATCGCCGCCCCAGCCGACCGGATAGCGCTGGCTGCCGGCCCAGCCGGCGCGACCCCACACGATCGGCGGCGCATCCGCCTGCGGCTGGAACTTGGCAGTCGCCTCGAACACGCACCGGTTGTAGAGCATCGGATAGACGTTGTGCAGGCGCCGCCCGCGGTCGCCGTTGTGCGCGACGGCGTCGTCCGGCACGTGCTCGCCGAACGCGCTCTTGACGACGTCGACGCCGACTTCGAACAGCGCCGCGTGCGCGTCGCGCCAGAAATCGTACGCGGCGGGATTGGTGAAGTCGACGATGCCGCTCTCGGCGAGCGGCGTCATCGCGCCGCCGAACACCGTTGTCGCGGGGTTGAGGTTCCAGCCGAAGATCGCCGCCGAGCCGTCCTCGTTGGCGAGCAGGAAGCGCCGCTGCGCCAGTTCCTGGAACAGCGGCGAGTGCACCGACACATACGGCGATTCGGCCACGCATACGCGCAGCTGGTGCGCCTTGATCGCGGCGAGCGCCGCCGCCGGGTCGGGATAGCGCTCGGCATCCCACGTGAAGTCGAAGCGCGTCGATGTCTTCCAGGTCGCGCGCGCGTCGAGCGTCAGCACGTCGCAGGGGATGCGTCGCTCGCGCAGCTTGCGCGCGACGTCCACCGCCTCCTGCGGCGTCTCGTAGTAATTGCGCGACACCCACAGGCCGAGGCTCCAGCGCGGCACCGCCGGCGCGCGGCCGGTGAGCGCGGTATAGGAGTCGATGATGTCCGCAGGCGTCTCGCCGGCGATGAAAAAGAGATCGAGCGCCTCGTCCTCGACGACGACGGCGTAGCTGCGGTGCGACCAGTCGGGATGCCCCACGCCGTGCGACACCATGCCCGGCGTGTGCACGAACACGCCCCATGCGCCGTCGCCGCCGCCCGGGCTCCACGCGAATGGCGTGCTCTTGTAGGCGAGCGCGGTGTTGACGCCCAGCGCGTCGTCGACCTGCGAATGCACGAGCTGGCCGCGCTTGTCGAGTGCGCCGAATTTCTCGCCGAGGCCGTAGACCGCCTCGCCGCTCGCCAGCGCGAACGCCGCCGTCCATTGCGCGGCGGAGCGCAGGCGGCCGAACGCCGGCAGACGCGTCCAGCCGCGCTGGTGCTCGTCGGTGATCGAGCCGAGCACCTGCTTGTCCTTCCACAGCAGGCGAAAGCGCAGCGGCGTGCCTTCCAGCTCGAGCGACGCGTCACCGGCGTCGAAACGCGACTCGCCTCGCAGGTGAGTCACCGTGCAGGCTTTCGTGCGGCCGACGACGATGCCGTAGTCGGGCAGCGTGCGCGGCCCGAGGCGCACGCGAAAGATGCCTGGGCCGTGGCTCGCGACCTCGAGGATGTCACCGGTGGACGTGGCGAACGAGGCGCCCGAGGGCGACGTGGCGAACGACTGCAACGCGTCGATGCGCAGGTACGCGGCCGGGTCGATGAAGATCGCCATGACGTGCGGCGCCGCCGCTCAACCCGCGAAGCGCGGCTCCGGGCGGCCGGGCGTATCGACGCGCATCGCGAACACGCCGCCCGACTGCGGCAGGCGCGCGAGCTCCTCCGCCGGGCGCTCGTTGCGCGCGCTCGTCACGTACAGCGTGCAAAGGTCGGGGCCGCCGAACGCGCACATCGTCGGGCACATCGCCGGCGTCGCGTATTCGGCGAGCCGCTCGCCGCGCGGCGAGAGCTTCACCACCTTGCCGCCGCGGTAGAACGCCGACCAGTAGTTGCCGGCGCTGTCCACGACGCCGCCGTCGGGCCGGTCGGTCTCGCCGTCGAACGCGGCGAACACGCGCGGGTGCGACGGCGTGCCGCGTGCGGCGTCGTAGTCGAACGCGCGGATGGTGCGCGTCGGCGTGTCGGCGTGATACATCGTCAGGCCGTCGGGGCTCCAGGCGAGGCCGTTGCTGATGGTCATGCCCTCGAGGACGACGTGCAGCCCGCGGTCGGGGTCGAGGCGCACCAGTGACCCCGACGGTGCATCGCGCCGCTCGTTCATCGAGCCTGCGAAGAACCGGCCCTGCATGTCGCAGCGGCCGTCGTTGAAGCGATGGTGCGCGGGATCGTACGGCGGCGCCGCGACGCGCTCGCCGAGCGTGCCGTCGCGCGCGACGAGCCAGATGCCGTCGCGCAGGGCCGCGATGAATCCGCCGCTGCGGCGCAGCGCCATGCAGCCGATCGACGCAGGCATCGGCATCGACGTCGCGCCGCCGGTGGCCGGGTCGAAGCGCACGATCGAGGGCGCATTGATGTCGACGAAATAGAGCACCTGCTCGTCGACGCTCCACACCGGCGACTCGCCGAGCGACGCCCGCTGGTCGAGCACGCAGGTGAACGGCGATGCGCGATCGGGGGCGGCGGCGGGGCTTGGATTCATGCGGAGGGCGAACGCGCGGCGGTGATGCGCATCGTACAAGAAAAGGCCGCGCCGGGCGGCAGCCAGCGCGTGCCCGTGCGGGTTGCGCCGTCCGCTTCGCGGTTGAACGCGTCGGTCTCGTGCGTGACTGGTTCGATGGCGACGAAATCGCGTGCCGGCGGCGCGTAGACCACGACGCAGCGGCAGGCGCTGTCGGCGTCGATCGTCGTGACCAGCGGCGAGCCCGGCGTTGCGAGCCGCGCGCGGCCGTCGAAGCCGGTGAAGACGTTGTCGAGCGCCGCCGCGCCGATCGCGCGCGGCTGCGCGAAATTCCACGCCGGCGGCAGCGCGACGTGCGCGACCGGCAGCATGTTCGCGTCGTTGCGCCAGACGCCGTCCGCGCCGAACGCGAGCGTCGTCGCCGGCGTGCGCGGCAGGTAGGGGTGCCAGCCGAGGCCGAACGGGAACGCGGCATCGCCGGTGTTGCGAATCGTCATCGTCGTCGCGAGCGTGGCGCCGCGGTCGCGCGCGAGGAGCGCGAAGGTTTGCATCGCGGCGAATGGCCACGGCCATGCACGCGCGGCGGCGCCCGCGGCATCGTGGTCGAGCGCAAGCTGCGCCGACGTCGCATTGGCGCGATCCACGCGCCAGCGGCTTTGCCAGCCCACGCCGTGGATCGAGTTCGGATCATCGCCGAAATTGCGGACGAGCTCATGCTCGACGCCGCACACGCGGAGCCGCGCATCGCGGATGCGATTGGAATAGGGGATCAGCGGATAGGCGGCGGCGAGGCGCACGTCGCCGCGCGAAATCGCCTCGGCGGGCATCGGCCGCAGCACGTCTTCGGCGTCGAGCGCGAATGCCGCGATCGCGCCGCCGATTGCCGGCGCCAGCGTCACGCGCGCGCCGCCGGCGCGCAATTCGATCGTCGCGGTCAATACGCGCTCGGCGCCCTGGCCGGTGCCACCTCGGGGCGGCCCACCGCGTCGAGCCATTCCTGCGCGCGCGACATCATCATGCCGATGTCGGAGCCCATCGCCATCCACGTGTAGCCGTAGTCGAGATAGCGCTTCGCCATCTGCGGATTGCCGCCGAGGCAGCCGCAGGGCTTGCCGAGCCGGCGGCAGGCCTGCGCCGCGGATTCGAGCGCCTTCTGCACGTCGGCGTGCGTGAAGTCGCCGAGATGGCCCATCGACGCCGCGAGGTCGCTCGGGCCGACGAAGATGCTGTCGACTCCCGGCACCGCGGCGATCTTCGGCAATTCGGCGAGCGCCGCGGCGGTCTCGATCTGCACGATGAGGAAGAGCTCGTCGGCGGCATGCAGCGCGTAATCCTTGACGAGGCCGTAGCGGCTGGCACGGTGGATGCCGGCAACGCCGCGCACGCCGTGCGGCGGATAGCGCATGTGCGCGACGGCGCGCGCCGCTTCCTCCGCGCTCTGCACGAACGGCAGCAGCAGCGTCTGTGCGCCGGCATCGAGCGCGCGCTTCATCATCACCATGTCGTTCCAGGGCACGCGCGTCACCGGCGCCGCCGCAGTGCCCGCGACGGCGCGCAGCATGCCGATGATCTCGGCCATGTCGGCGGGCGCGTGCTCCATGTCGAGCACCAGGAAATCGTAGCCGGCGCCACCGAGCGCCTCGGCGGTGATGGCCGACGCCGACGAGATCCAGCAGCCGATGGCGGCGCCGGGCGCGGCGATCCTCCGCCGGAACGGGTTGACGGGCATGTCCATGGACGACCTCGGGAAAAAGGTTGGGCGGCGCGCGCCGCAACGGCGTACTCGGCGATTCTAGAGCATCGTCCGTGCGCGCCGGTATAATCGGCGCTCGACGAGGAGGTGATGCCTCCTCTTTTTCGTTCATGCGCCACATCGTCGCGTCCATCGATTTCCGCGAGGGCTTCGCGGAAATGCTGCCGGCCTGCGTCGGACTCGTGCCGTTCGGCCTCGTCTGCGGCGTCGGCGCGGCGGCCGCCGGCGCCGATTTCTGGGCGGCGCTCGGCATGAGCATGATCATGTTCTCCGGTGCGGCGCAGATTCTCGCCTCGCAGCTCCTCGCCGCCGGCGCGCCGTTCGCGGTCGTCGTGCTGACGTGCTTCGTCGCGGGGCTGCGCTTCCTGATGTACAGCGCGGCGATGGCGCCCTACCTCGCGCCGCTTCCAGCACGCTGGCAGAACGCGCTCGCGTTCCTGCTGACGGACCAGGCGTTCGCGGCATCGATCCGCCGCTTCGACGCAAAGCACGATCCGCGCGCGGGCGCGCTGCATTTCCTCGGCGGCGGACTTGCGCTATGGGGCTGCTGGCAGGCGACCAATGTCGCCGGCTATTTCGTCGGCAATCTCATCCCGGCAAGCTGGTCGCTCGAATTCGCGGTGCCGCTGTGCTTCATCGCGCTGATCGCGCCGCATCTCAACACCGTGCCGACACTCGTCGCCGCGACAAGCGCGGCCGTGGCCGTGTTCGCGCTCGCCGGGCTGCCGATGAAGCTCAACCTCATCGCCGCCGGCCTCGTGGGCATCGTCGCCGGCACGCTTGTCGACATGGCCAGGGAACGATGGTCGGCGCGGTGACCCTGTGGACGGTGATCGTCGTCGTCGGGGTGCTCAACTACCTCTCGCGGCTGTCGTTCATCGCGTTCTTCGCGCGGCGGCGGATGCCGCCGCTGCTGGCGCG
>DATBOK010000166.1:0-19202 GCA_036553845.1 Casimicrobiaceae bacterium | reverse complement strand
GGCGCCATAGCCCTGCGGCACCGTGCGGAAACCGGTCTTGCCGCAGCGGTGCAGCAGCGCCGTGTCGAACACCTGCCGCGAGTAGCGGAAGCCGGCGTCGAGATGCAATGCGGAAATGCCGGGCAACGACGCCTCGAGCGCGCGCTTGAACTCGTTGAGCACGGGGCCGAAATAGCGCTCGTGCCATGCCGCGCCGTCCGGCGCCTCGACGAGCCGCGCGACGACGCACAGGTAGTTGCGCCACATCCCGTCGTTTCCGCACTCGATGCCTTCGAAAGGCAGCCAGTACGCGCGCAGCACTTCCTCGGCGGTGAATGCCGGCTGCGCACGCACCTGCGCCAGCGCCTCGCGCCAGGCGCTGATCAGCCGCGACGCGCGGCGCGAAAGCGCCTCCTCGAACAGCAACTCCTTGCTGCCGAAGTGATAATTGACGAGCGCGACGTGCACGCCCGCTTCGCCCGCGAGCGCTCGGTGCGACGGGTCGCGGAAGCCGCGCTCCGAGACGAGGGTCTCTGCGGCGTCGAGCAGCCGCTCGCGCGTGGCGTCGCCACGCCGTGGCAAGGTGGTCACACGTGCGCCTTCAGGCATTTTTGTCTTCCTCGATGTCATCACCGCGTCCACGCGCGCGGCCGATCGCCTCCGCGCGCTCCATGTCCTCCGCTTCCTTGCGATTGCGCGGCGCCGCGGCGCGGGCTTCGCGCTCGACGTCGTGGGTCGCGAGGTGGCGCGCCACCCCGTCGTCGTACGCGCGGCTCGCCGCGTAGTTGCCTTCGCCGAACTCGCCCTTGCCGCCCTGCTGCTGACCGCGGCCGGAATCGGCGGGTGCCTGGCCGGCCTGCTGCTGGGACTTCTTCGGCGCCGGCGTGCCAGGCTCCCTGACGGGTGCCTTCGGTGCGGGCGTCGTGACGCTGGTATGACTCTGGTGCTTGCGTGTCGTCATCCTGGTCTCCTCAACGTTGCCGTGAATGCGTGCCGTGGTTCGGCGACTCAGCGTGCATGGTCGTGCAACAACGAAGGACACCCAATCGGCTCCGGTCGCATACCGTTGTAGGAGTTACTGCTACAGCCGTGCAAAAACGCAACGGCCGTCGGCCCGCGGGTGTCGCCTGTCGGCGACCGCGGCTCCCGGTTGCCAGCGCGAGGGCATCGCCGGGCGGCGACGCTACTTGGTGCCGAAGATCCGGTCGCCGGCGTCGCCGAGACCCGGCACGATGTAGCCGTGAGCGTCGAGTTCGCGGTCGACGGCGGCGGTGTAGATCGCGACGTCGGGATGCGCGGCGCCGAAATGGCGCACCCCTTCCGGCGCGGCGACGAGGCAGACGAAGCGGATCGAGCGTGGTCGCATGGCCTTCAATCGCGCCACCGCAGCGACCGCGGAATTGCCCGTGGCGAGCATCGGATCGAGCACGACGACGTCGCGCTCCTCCATGTGCTGCGGCATCTTGAAGTAGTACTCGACGGCAGCCAGCGATACCGGATCGCGATAGAGGCCGATGTGGCCGACGCGCGCCGCCGGCACCACGGTCAGGAAGCCGTCCAGAAGTCCGGTGCCCGCGCGCAGGATCGGCACGAACACGAGCTTCTTGCCGTCGATCAGTGGCGCGCGCATCGTTTCCAGGGGCGTGTCGATGTCGACGTACTGCATCGGCATGTCGCGCGTCACCTCGTAGGCCATCAAGGCGCCGATCTCGCCGAGCATCCGCCGGAAGTTGTTGGTCGACGTCTCGCGCCGGCGCATCAGCGTCAGCTTGTGCTGGACGAGCGGGTGGTCGACGACGGTGAGCAGCGAAGCCATCGGGAATGCGGCGAACGCGACCGGCCAAGCATGACGGCGCCGCGCGCGGGGCGCAAGCCCGGGAGGCCGGAATGGAGCCCGGCCTCCCGTGCCGGCGATCACGCGCTGTCGGCGAACAGGCGCATCCACAGCGCCATCGCCAACCCGGCAGCGCCCACGCGCGCGGGCTCGGCGCGCGGATGCGGCGCCACGCGCGCGGCGGCGTGCACGATGCCGCCTTCCGGCGCGCAGGCCTCCAGCAGCCGCGGCTCGGGCGGCACATGGCGCCGGCGCTCTTCGCGCGCCGCGACATGCACGACCATGCCGTCGCGGGCCTGCCAGTACATCCCCCGCTCGACGCCGCGCACGAGCATCGCGTCATCGCGCCGGCGGGGTGGTTGCATCGGATGCAGTCTCATTTCGGGTGCCTCGTTGTCGTCTCTTGTTCCTGTCGACGCACCGGGAATGAAAAAGCCCGGTGCCTTCTGGGGGCGATCCGGGCTTGTCGTTGTCGGGGAGACGGACGCGCTATGCGCATGCCTCCCTGTCGCCAGTCCGGTCGCGGCCGTTGCCGTTGCCGTTGCCATCGCCATTGCCGAATGCCGCCGCCATCACGCACTGCGGCATGCGCCGGACGGCCCGGCATGGCGGGCGCATCGACATCGGTGATCCGCGTTGCAGCATGGGATCGGTCATCGTCGCGCTCCTTTCTCGTCGTCGTGTCGAAGTTCCGTCGTGCGCGCAATGCACGCATGACGGGCTCGCTCGTTCCTCGCCGGAGGAACCGCTTTGAAGGGCCGGGATTTCGACCATTCGACAGTTCCGCCGGTCCCGGCGGAATGTCGTCCGGCCGGGAGCTACAGGGTCGCGATGACGCCCGATCGCATGGCTTGCGAGGGCGGCAGCACGTTGAAGACGCACGGTTTCGTCCCGCCCGCGCAGCCGCCGACACGAAGCCCGCCGATGACGGCACGGCTGCGGTTCAGCGTTTTGCGAAGGTGGTGAGTCATCCGGCGCCTTTCTGGGATTGCCTTGACATTGCCTGCGATGCGGCCGCAGGAACGAGTGGAGTAATCTTACCGTTTCGCATTCTCCTGCGGCAAGCGAAAACGCGCACGAACGCCGCGGCATTGGCGTCGATGCAACACCAGCGCGCGCACGTGCCGCCGCCGCAGCCCGACATCCGATGGCCGCCACCGATTCGCGTTCCGCGCACATCCCGCTTGGCGCCGCCGAGCTCGACCGCCTCGCCGCCGCGCTCGCATCCGAGCGCATGGCCGACGCGATGCCTCTCGATGCCGCCCAGGGCGCGCTGTATGCGCTGGCGAGCGGACCCGGCGAATTTCCCGATTCCGCCGACGTCATGGCGCTGCTCATCGGCACCTCCCCGGCTGGCGAGAGCGGCGAGTCGCGCGACGCGGTCGTTGCGCTCCTCGTGCGATTCGCCGAGCAGTGCCGCCGCGAGATGCTGGAGGCGGAGGACGAGCTGTCGCTGATCCTCTTCGATGGCGAAGACGGCAGGCCCGACTACACGACGTGGTGCCGCGGCTATCTCGAAGGTGTCGATGCGTCGCCTGTCGCGTGGACCGCCGACGAGGGCGATGCCGCGGCGGCGGAGCTCCTGCTGCCGATCGAGGTGCTCGCCGCCGGCGACGACGCCGATCCGGCGCTGGTCGACGGCATCGCCGATGTCGCGGCGTACCGGCGCGAAGCCGCGCGGGATCTCGTCGGCATTCTCGTCGACATCCGCCACCACTTCTTCGACCTGCGCACGTCGCGCGTGCCGGCGAAGCGCGATGCGCCGAAGGTCGGACGCAACGAGCGCTGCCCCTGCGGCAGCGGCCGCAAGTTCAAGCAATGCCACGGACGCGCTGCCTGAAAAGGCGCGCGCGACGCCATGACCATCAACCGTCGCGATTTCCTGCAGGCCGCCGGCGCCCTCTCCGTATCCGCCGCGCTGCCGTCGTGCATGCAGATGCCGGCGTCGCCGACACAACCCGCGAGGCTCTCCGACATCGACCACATCGTCATCCTGATGAAGGAGAACCGCTCGTTCGACCATTACTTCGGCATGCTCGCCGGCGTGCGCGGCTTCGATGACAAGGGCGCGCTGGTGCTCGCCGACGGCCGCAGCGTGTTCCACCAGCCCGATGCCGCGAACGCCGACGGCTACGTGCTGCCGTTCCACCTCGACACTCGGCGCACCAGTGCGCAGCGGCTGCACGACCTCAACCACAGCTGGGGACCGCTGCACGCCTACTTCAACCACGGACGGATGGACAACTGGGTGCCGATGCTGCGCAAGGTGGACGGCGCCGCGGCGCCCCTGACGATGGGCTTCCTCGCGCGCGACGACCTGCCGTACTACTATGCACTGGCCGACGCCTTCACCGTCTGCGATGGCTATCACGCGTCGCTGATGGGCCCGACCTTCCCCAACCGCTACTTCCTGATGTCGGGCACGATCGACGCCGATGCGAAATACGGCAAGCCGGCGCTCGACAACAGCGGCCGCCATTACACGTGGGAGACGTATCCCGAGCGCCTCCAGCGCGCCGGCATCACGTGGCGCATCTACCACGACGTCGACGACTACGGATGCAACGTCGTCAAGTACTTCAACGCCTACCAGGACGCCGGCAGGACATCCGAGCTGCGCCAGAACGCGCTCGTCAACCGCCCCTTCTACGAGCTGCTGCACGACCTCGCCACGGGCAACCTGCCGCAGGTGACGTGGATCGTGCCGCCGGCCGATGCGAGCGAGCATCCCGACTTCCTTCCCGCGCGCGGCGAGGATCACACGCGGCGCGTGCTCGACGCGCTCTGGTCGAATCCCAGGGCGTGGGCGCGCACCGTCGTCGTCCTCAACTACGACGAGAATGACGGCCAGTTCGATCATGTCGCGCCGCCGACGCCGCCACCCGGCACACCGGGGGAGTTCATCAACGGCCTGCCGGCGGGGCTGGGCTTCCGCGTGCCGTGCGTGGTGATCTCGCCGTGGAGCCGTGGCGGCTACGTGGTGAGCGACACGTTCGACCACACGTCGACGCTGCGTCTCATCGAGACGCGCTTCGGCGTCGAGGTGCCGAACCTTTCGGCATGGCGTCGCGCGACGTGCGGCGATCTCACCGCGACGCTCGGGCTGGGCGAACCGCCTCGCTACGACGTGCCCGCGCTGCCCGACACGACGGCGCAACTCGCAGCAGTCGAGCGCGACGTGATGAACCTGCCGCCGCCGCAAGTGCCGGGCGTGCAGTCGATGCCGTCGCAGGAATCCGGAACGCGCAAGCGGCGTGGTGTCATTCCCGCCTAGCGCCCGGATTCCGCATCGCCCCGTCATTCCCGCGCGGATGCGCCGCCATTCCTGCGCAAACGGGAATCCAGCCAGCACGCTGCGTCAATGCGCGGAACCCGGTCTGCGCCGGGATGTCGGCATCCCAAGGCAAGCCGCCGGCGCCTCGCTCAGGGCTTCTGCCGGCAGTTGAGCTCCTGCGCCGTGATGCCGTAGGTCAGTGTCGCCGTGCCCTGGTGCTCGCTGAATGCGACGTCGTCGCCGACATAGCGCGTGCCGCTGGCCGATGCCGTCTCGAAGATCGGTGTCGCGCCATCGCGGGTCTCGAGCGTGCCCGACGGCGGATCCGTGTCGAACCACGTGACCACGACGTCCTGCGGCGGCGTGCCGTCGCACGCGAAGCGAAACGGGCCGCGCGCCGGCACCATGCGGAAACGCCCCTGCAGCTCGGCGATGCGCGTGCGGTAGACGCTCGACAGGCACGCCTGCGGATTGGGCGTCGTCGGGCAGCCGTCGCGGCTGCGCACCCAGTCGCGCTGCTCGGCGACGAAGTACGCGATCGACTTGTCGTTGGGCAGCGATTTGGCCGCGCGCCCGAACACGTCGCCGAGCTTGCGGTCGAGTGCCGCCAGCGCATCGTCGCCGCAGATCAGCTGTTGCGCGGCGTTGATGCGGCCCGCGCAATCGAACGAGGGCGTCGCGGCCGATGCGGCGACGCTTGCGGCCGTGGCGGCGACCATCGCGGTGCGAACGAAGAAGGCGTGCAGGCGATGGCTCATGGCGGGCTCGCGTTGTCGGGAACGCGCCGCTTCGACCTTGGCCGCACGCGCGAATTCCCCGGGCGCCCACGATACCGCGGCCCCGCGCCCGCGTATACCTTGGTCCGGCCGGCGGCGGTCGCGCGGCAGACGAACGTCGCGCCAGGCGTCAGTCGAACAGGGTCGGCTCGCGGGCGCGCGGCGCTGCCTCGGCCGCCGCGTCCGCCCGCGCGAGGCCCGACGCCCGCACGCCGAGCAGGCGCATTCGCCGCGCGAACGTCACGCGCGCGAGGCAGCGCCCGGCAGCGTCACGTATCGTCGCCGCATCCTGCGTCGGCGACTCGATCGTGCGGTCGCGCGTCACGGTGCTGAAGTCGTCGAAGCGCAGCTTGACGCCGATCGTGCGCGTCACGTAGCCCTTGCGCACGAGGTCGCCGGCGAGGCCCTCGCACAGGTGCGTGAAGATCTCCGCCAGCTCGGCTCGATCCCGCTTGACGTGCAGGTCGCGGTCGAACGTGGTCTCGCGGCTGATCGAGCGCGGCTCGCTCACCGTCTCCACGGCGCGCGCGTCGCGCCCGTTCGCCGCGTCGTGCATCCACGCGCCCTGGCTGCGGCCGAATCGCTCGCACAGCCATATCCGGTCGGCCGCCGCCAGCTCGCCGATCGTGCGCACGCCCAGCGCATCGAGCTTGTCGGCCGACTTGGGGCCGATGCCGTTGATCCGGCGCGCCGGCAGCGGCCAGATGCGTGCCGCCAGGTCCTGCGGGCGCACGATCGTGAGGCCATCGGGCTTGTCGAGCTCGGACGCGATCTTGGCGAGGAGCTTGTTGGGGGCGACGGCGATCGAGCACGACAGCGCGGTGGCGCGACGCACGGCGTCCTTGATCGACTGCGCGAGCACGCGCGCGGCGTCGAATCGCGCGTCCTCGGCGAGCGGACCGCGCGCGTCGACGAGTCCCGTGAGGTCGATGTAGATTTCGTCGATGCCACGGTCCTCGATGTGCGGCGCGATCGCCGCGACTGCCGCCTTGAAGCGCCGCGAATAGCGACGATACTCGTCGAAATCGGCCGGCAGCACGATCGCCCCGGGCGCGAGCACCGCCGCCTTCATCATTCCCTGCGCCGAATGCAGGCCGTACGCGCGCGCGGCGTACGTCGCGGTGGTGATGACGCCGCGGCCGCGATAGTCGCGCAGCGTGCTGAAGGTGCGCGTCACCCGGCCGCTGGCCGCATCGACGGCTTCGCGCGGCGCGTGCTGGCGGCCGCCGCCGATCACCACCGGCTTGCCCGCGAGCTCGGGATAGCGCAGGAGCTCGACCGACGCGTAGAACGCGTCCATGTCGAGGTGCGCGATGAGGCGGCTGCGGTCGGCCATCGCGGATAGTTTAAGGCGGCCGCGCTGCTATAATCACGCCTGTCCGCCGCCCGCGTCGTCGCGAGCCGGCGGCTTTTGTTTTGGAGGCCGGCAGCGTCCGATCCGGCGCCGCATCGCAATGAACAAGCCCGCCCAACCTGCCGATCTTGTGCGCGACGTCGCCCGCCGCCGCACGTTCGCGATCATTTCCCACCCCGACGCCGGCAAGACGACGCTGACCGAGAAGCTCCTGCTGTTCGGCGGCGCGATCCAGATGGCGGGCACCGTGAAGGCGCGCAAGAGCGCGCGGCACGCGACTTCCGACTGGATGGAGGTGGAAAAGCAGCGCGGCATCTCGGTAACCAGCTCGGTGATGCAGTTCGACTACGCCGACCACACGATCAACCTCCTCGACACGCCCGGTCACCAGGATTTTTCCGAGGACACCTACCGCGTGCTCACCGCGGTCGACGCCGCCGTGATGGTGATCGATGCCGCCAAGGGCGTCGAGGCGCAGACGATCAAGCTGCTCGAGGTTTGCCGGCTGCGCGACACGCCGATCATCACGTTCGTCAACAAGATGGATCGCGAAGTGCGCGAGCCGCTCGACCTCCTGCAGGAGATCGAAGAGGTGCTGGCGATCGACTGCGCGCCGGTGTCGTGGCCGCTGGGCATGGGCAAGTCGTTTCGCGGCGTGTGGCAGCTTCTCGCCGATCGCCTGCTGCGCTTCACCCCCGGGGAGGAGCGCGTGTCGGCGGACAGCGAGCTGATCGAGGGCATCGACAATCCAAGGCTCGACGCGCTGTTTCCGGGCGAGATCGGCGCGCTGCGCCACGACGTCGACTTGCTGCGCTCGGCCAGCGCGCCGTTCGCGCTCGACCGCTTCCTCGCCGGGCGCCAGACGCCGGTGTTCTTCGGCTCGGGCATCAACAATTTCGGCGTGCAGGAAGTGCTGCGCGCGCTCGTCGAATGGGCGCCGCCGCCGCAGCCGCGCGACGGTGGCGCGCGCATCGTGCAGCCGGCGGAAGCGCCCTTCACCGGCTTCGTGTTCAAGATCCAGGCCAACATGGATCCGCGGCATCGCGACCGCATCGCGTTCTTTCGCGTGTGCTCGGGCCGCTACCAGCCGGGCATGAAGGTGCGGCACCTGCGCGAAGCGCGCGAGATGAAGATCGCCAACGCGCTGACGTTCATGGCCAACGAGCGCGTCGCCAGCACCGATGCCGTGGCCGGCGACATCGTCGGCATCCACAACCACGGCCAGCTGCATATCGGCGACACGCTCTCCGAAGGCGAGGCGCTGGCCTTCAAGGGCATTCCTTATTTCGCGCCGGAGATGTTCCGCGTCGCGCGCCCGCGCGACCCATTCAAGTCGAAGCCGCTCGCCAAGGGCCTGCAGGAGCTCGGCGAGGAGGGCGCGATCCAGGTCTTCGCCACCACCTCGGGCAATACGCTGCTGCTGGGCGCCGTCGGCCAGCTCCAGTTCGAGGTCGTCGCCGACCGGCTCGCGCGCGAGTACGGCGTCGACGCGATCTACGACAATGCCAACGTGGCGACCGCACGCTGGCTGGTGTTTGCCGATGCCGCGACGCGTCGCGACTTCGAGCGCGAGCAAGCCGCGGCGCTGGCCAGCGACGTCGACGGCAACCCGGTGTTCCTCGCCACCAACAAGTACAACCTGCAGGTGACGATGGAGCGCTGGCCGAAGGTGGCGTTCCACGCGACGCGCGAGCATGGGCAGCGGCTGTAGCCGTGCCCGCGGCGCGTAGAATGGCCGCCATGACCGTTGCCCGGCGCATTCTGGCCATCGTCGTCGCCGCGTTGCAGCTCACGCTGCCGCTCGCGGCGTATGCGCGCACGCCATTCGTGCCGGGTGCGGGCGACATCTGCTCGGTTGCGCGGGCGTTGGAGGGCCATCGGCCGGGGCCGCAGCACCCGCAACCGGCGACGCCGCTGCACGGTCACGGGTCGTCGCACTGCGCGCTGTGTGCGCATGGCGCGCCGCCGGCGCTGACGTGCGCCGCCGCCGTGCTCGCGCCAGTCGATGCCGCGCCGGCCCTCGCGGTCAACGGTGCCGGCTTCAGCGTCATCGCGCTCGTCCATGCCCACGCCGACGCGCGCGCGCCGCCCGCCCCGCCAATCCGCTCCGCCTGACGCGCCGCCTGCCGCGATTTAGCGAAGCCGGCGCATCGCCGACCTTCGCCGCAGGAGAACTCCATGCAACGCGTCATCGCAGCAACGCTCGCCGTCGCGGCCAGCGTTTTCGCCAGTGCCGGGCATGCGCACGACTACCAGGTGGCCGACCTCGCCATCGGCCATCCCTACGCACGCGCCACGCCGCCGGGAGCGCCGGTCGGCGGCGCCTACCTGACGCTCGACAACAAGGGCGCCCACGCCGACAAGCTCGTGCGCGCGTCGTCCCCCGCCGCCGACGCGGTCGAGCTGCACACGATGGCGATGGACGGCGGCGTGATGCGCATGCATGCGGTGCCCGGCATCGACATCGCGCCCGGCCAGCACGTCGAATTGAAGCCCGGCGGCCTGCACCTGATGCTGGTCGGGCTCAAGGAGCCGCTGGTAGCGGGCGCGCACGTGCCGCTGCGCCTCACGTTCGAGCACGCGGGCAGCGTCGACGTCGACCTCGCGGTCGAGCCGATGACCGGCGGCGCGATGAACATGCCGCATACGCAATGAGGGCACGGCGATGAAACCGACCCTCATCACCGTCCGCGCCGCAGTTGCAACGTTCGGCCTGTGTGCCGCCGCGGCCGCCCATGCGTGCTCGAGCTGCGGCTGCACGCTGTCGTCGAACTGGGGCACTCAGGGTGCCGATAGCGACAATGGCTGGACGCTCGACCTGCGCTACGACTACTTCAATCAGGACGACTTGCGCTCGGGCACGCATTCGGTCGACCGCGCCAGCCTCGCGATTCCCAGCGACGAAGAGATCCAGCAGGAGACGATCAACCGCAACTACACGTTCACCGCCGACTACAGCGCCGGCGTGTGGGGCGTCAACATGCTGGTGCCATGGTTCGACCGCTATCACACGACGATTGCACCCGGCGACACCGCCGTGTCGACGTCGCATTCGCGCGACCTCGGCGACGCCCGCGTTGTCGGTCGCTGGATGGGACTCAGCGACGACCACAGCATCGGCCTGCAGGCCGGGCTCAAGCTGCCGACCGGACCGTTCCACGACACGTTCCAGTCGGGACCGCAGGCGGGCGAGCCGGTCGACCGCGGGCTGCAGCCCGGCACCGGCACCACCGACCTTCTCGCCGGCGCCTTCAACTTCGGCTCGCTGTCGCGCGACTGGGATTACTTCGCCGAAGGCCTGCTGCAGGTCCCGCTCAACTCGCGCGAGGACTTCAAGCCCGGCGCCGGACTCAACGTCAATGCCGGCTTCCGCTACATGTCGTTCGAGAGCGTCGTGCCGCAGGTCCAGCTCAACGTGCGCTCCGAAAAGCGGGAGTCGGGAGCACAGGCGGACGTCGAGAACAGCGGCGCGACGCTCGTGTACCTGTCGCCGGGCATCATCTGGCACGTGACGCACGAATTGCACGCCTACGCCTTCTTCCAGGTGCCGGTGTACCAGCGCGTCAACGGCCTGCAGCTCGAGCCGCGCTACACGGTGTCGGCGGGAGTGAGCCTGTCGATGTGAGCACCCCGGCCCCGGCCCGTTGCCGGGAGCGGCGCGTCCCGCGGCGCGCCGTCGCGCTAGCCCGGCCGCGCGAGCAGCGGCAGCACCACCGCGTCGAGCTTCGCGGCGTCGATGCCCGGATCCTCGTACCAGTCGTCGCGGCGCAGCACGCCCGCGCGGTCGATCACGAACGTGAGCGGCAGGCGCCAGATGCGTCCGTAGTCCTTGAACGCGGCGTCCCTGGCGAACGCCGCGGCGAACGCGTAGTCGCCGGCGACGGCGCGCGCCTTCGCCTCGTCGGCCGGCCGGTCCATGCTCACCGCGACGACGACCAGGCCGTCGTCGTGGTGCTTGCGATAGAACGCGTCGATCGCCGGCATCTCGGCGCGGCAGGGCGCGCACCACGTCGCCCAGAAATTGATGAGCACCACCTTGCCGCGCGCGTCCGCGAGCGAGAACGCGCGGCCGTCGAACAAGGTCGCTGCGAACGGCGGTGCGGGCTTGCCTTCGGCAATCGCAAAAGCGCGGGGCGCGGCGGCGGCCAGCGCGAGGGTCAGGAAGTCTCTGCGGTGCATCGTGTGTCGCCCTTGCGGTACATGCTGTTCGCCTGTGGCCCGTTGTCCGCAACGGGACGGTAAAATCGCATCATGCAGCTGGTTGCCGAACCCCGTGTCGCCATGCGCACGCCCGCCCGTGGCGCGCATCGCCCGCGCGCCGTCGCCGCGTGGCTTCTCGCCTGCTGCGTCCTCGTGTTCCTGATGGTGGTGGTCGGCGGCGTCACGCGCCTCACGCACTCGGGCCTCTCCATCACCGAATGGCAGCCGATCGTCGGCACGATTCCACCGGTTTCGACCGCGGACTGGCAGGACGCGTTCACACGCTACCAGGCAACGCCCGAGTTTCGCGAGGTCAACCGCGCGATGACGCTCGACGAGTTCAAGGGCATCTTCTGGTGGGAATACTTCCATCGCCTGCTCGGGCGCGCCCTCGGGATCGTGTTCCTCGTGCCGTTCCTGTACTTCCTCGCGCGACGGCGCATCCCCCAAGGCTACGCCAGGCCGCTGGCGGCGATCTTCGTGCTCGGTGGCCTGCAGGGCGCGCTCGGCTGGTACATGGTGCAAAGCGGACTCGTCGACGATCCGCACGTGTCGCAGTTCCGCCTCACGGCGCACCTGGGTCTCGCCATTCTGATTCTCGGGGCGATGCTATGGACTGCGCTGTCGCTGCTCGACCCGCTGCGCGCGCGCGGCGTGCCCAAGGGCGCGCGTCGCTTCGCTTTCGCGGTCGCCACCCTCGTGTTCGCGATGATCCTGTCCGGCGGCCTGGTCGCCGGCATCCGCGCGGGATTCGCCTACAACACGTGGCCGTCGATGAACGGACACGCGATTCCGCCGGAAATCCTGTCGATCGTGCCGTGGTGGCGCAACTTGTTCTGGAACATGGCCACCGTGCAGTTCGATCACCGGATGATCGCGTACGCGCTGGCGATCGGCGTGCCGGTGCTGGCGTGGACGCTGCGCGGCAACGGCGTGCCCGCCCGCGCGCGCATCGGCAGCCGTGGCCTTCTCGCCATGCTGGCCGTGCAGATCGCGCTCGGCATCTCGACGCTGCTGCTCGTGGTGCCGATCCCGCTCGCCGCGCTGCACCAGGCGGGCGCCGTGCTGACCTTCGCGCTCGCCCTCAACGTCGCGCACGCGTTGCGCTGAAACGCGCGAGCGGCATGGCGCCCGCAGCGCCGGCGCCGTCGCGCGCGGGCCGCGCAGCCGGAGTTTGCCGGCCCGCCGGGAGACACCGCCGATTCTGCGATAATCGAGCGCTCTGCACCTCTATGCCGGGAAACACCCATGGCTGACGCACGCGCGCTGGACGAACCGCTCTCCGATATCGAGCTCGACGAGCTCGAGGCATTTCTCGCGTCCGACTCGGTGCCGCAGGATTGCATGGACCTCGAGATGCTCGACGGCTACCTGACCTCGATCGTCAGCGGCCCCGAGGAGATCCAGCCATCGGAATGGCTGCCCGGCGTGTGGAGCGAGGGCGGCAAGAGCGCCTCGCCCGCTTACACATCCAACGAGCAGGCGCAGCGCATCATGGCGCTGGTGCTGCGGCACATGGTCGGCATCCAGCGCACGCTCGCCGAATCGCCGACGCGGTTCCGCCCGCTGCTCTACTACGCGGATGACCACGCACAGAAGGAAAAGGCGCCGGCCGAAGCGGCCGCGTGGTGCGAAGGCTACGTCGCCGGCATGAAGCTGCGCGAGGACGAGTGGCAGCCGCTGTACGACGCGCAGGAATCCCGCGACTGGATGTTCCCGGTCGAGGCGCTCGCCTATGGCGACCACGATCCCGAATTCGCCGAATGGATCGACGACAAGGAGCGCCGCGCCTCGCTGGTCGAGGAATTGCCGGTGGCGAGCGTGCTGATTTACCGCTGGTGGCAGGAACGCCGCCGCGGCACCGAGGCGCGCGGCAGCGGCGGGCGTCGCGTGATGCCCGGCAGCGTGCGCAAGTCGCGCCAGCGACTGCACTAGGCACGGCGCGCGCGGCGCCGCGCGCGCAACTTCAGGCGAGCAGCCGGTAGCCGACTGCGGTCTCGGTCACGAGATGCACCGGCCTCGCGGGGTCGGCCTCCAGCTTCTGCCGCAGGTGTCCCATGTGCACGCGCACGTAATGCTCGTGCTCGACATACGCCGGGCCCCAGACCTCGCGCAGGATCTGGCGGTGGGTCAGCACGCGCCCGGCATTGTTGACCAGAAGCGCGAGCAACCGGAACTCGATGGGCGTCAGGCGCAGCGTGGCATCGCCCTTGCGCACGGTGCGCCGCGCCAGGTCGACCTCGACGTCGCCGAAGCGGAAAGGTGCCGCATCCTCGCTGGCGACGCCGGCGCTGCGCCGGCGCGTCGCCCGCACGCGCGCTAAGAGCTCGCCGACGCCGAACGGCTTGCCGAGGTAATCGTCGGCGCCGGCATCGAGCGCCTCGATCTTGTCCATTTCGCCGGTGCGCGCCGACAGCACGATGACGGGCACCGACGACCACGCGCGAAAGTCGCGGATGAACGTGACGCCGTCGCCGTCGGGCAGCCCGAGGTCGAGAACGACGAGGTCGGGCTTGCGGGTGCCGGCGTCGATCAGGCCCCGCTTGACCGTGTCGGCCTCGAAGACCTGCCAGCCTTCGCTTTCCAGCGCGATGCGCACGAACCGCCGGATCTGGGGCTCGTCCTCGATCAACAGCGCAACGGGTGCGGGATCACTCACGCGATCGTTCCATCGAGTCGACCCCGGTTCAGGCCCGCCGGCCGGCGCGCGCAGCGTGCGCGCCGGGCGCCGCGACACGCGAGCGGATGATAGCGTCTTCCCGTCAGCGCAAGCTCGCGGGCTCGTCGGGCGTCGCGGGCGGCACGCCGAGCGGCAGCGTCAGCGTGAAACGGGCGCCGCCGTCGGCATTGTTCTGCGCGCGGATGCTGCCTCGATGGGCGACGACGATCGCGCGGCTGATCGCGAGCCCGAGCCCGACGCCCGGCGTCGCCGACTCGCTCCTGCCGCGCGTGAATTTGTCGAAGATCGTCTCTTCCTGGCCCTCGGGAATGCCGGGGCCGCGATCGCTGACGCTGATGGCAAGCTCTGCGCCGGCGATGTCCGCCGTCACGCTGATGGGCGTTCCCGGCGGCGTGTACTTGCCGGCGTTCTCGAGCAGGTTGTACAGCACTCGCTCGATCAGCGTCGCATCCATCTCGACCAGCGGCAGGTCGCGCGCGATATGCACGTCGACGCGATGGTGGACGAGCGCCGCCTGCGCGGACTTGAGCGCGCCGCCCACCACTTCCTCGACCGAATGCCACTGCCGCCGCAGCTTGACCTCGCCGCTCTCGATGCGTGCCATTTCGAGCAGGTTGGTGACGAGCGCGCCCATCCGCCGCGCCTCGTCGGCGATCGCGCGCGCCGCCTCGAGCTGCGCCGCCGACAGTGCCGGACGCGTCATCGCCAGCGATTCGGCGAGTCCCACCAGCGCCGCGAGCGGCGTGCGCAGGTCGTGCGACAGCGCCGACAGCAGCGAATTGCGCAGACGCTCCGACTCCATGTGGATGAGCGCCTGCTGCGCGACCTCGACATAGTGCACGCGCTCGAGCGCGATCGCGGTGAGCGCGGCGAACGTGTCGAGGTGGCGGCGCTGCTCGGGCACCAGCAGGATGCGCGGGTTGTCGGGCTTCAGCACCAGCACGCCGCGCGTGCGCATCGGCGCGCGCAGGGGCAGGTACAGGTACGCGTTGCCGGCCAGCGTGTCGGTGCCGGCGCCCGCGGGCTCGGACTTGTCGTAGGCCCATTGCGCGGCCCCGGCGTCGATCGCGAGCCCCTGCGGGTCGCCCGCCGCAAGTTGCAGCCGATCCTGCGCGTCGGCCACCAGCACCGCCACCTTGGCGCGGAACGTGTTGGCGATGCTGCGCGTCGCGGCCTCGACGACGTCGTCCGTGAGCAGCAGGCTCGACATGTCGCGCGCAAACTCGTAGAGCACGCGCGCGCGCTCCTCGCGGTACGACGCGATGCGCGCCTGGTAGCGCAGCCCGGCCGTCATCTGGCCGATGATCAGCGCCACCGCGAGCATCACGGCGAATGTCAGCAGGTACTGGAAGTCGCCGACGGCGAAGCTCAGGCGCGGCGACACGAAGAAGAAGTCGAAAGTTGCCACGCTGACGAATGCCGCAAGCACCGCAGGCCCGCGGCCCCACTTGAGCGCGACCAGCACCACGGTGAGCAGGAACAGCATCACGATGTTGGCGAGGTCGAAGTAGGACACGAGCGGCGTCGCCAGCAGCGTGGTGGCGAGGCACGCCAGGACGGCCCACGCGTAGCGCAGGCGCTTGCCGCCGCGGCGCGGGTCGTCGGCGTCGCGCTCGCCGGGGTCCCATGCGCGCGGCGGCGCGACCTCCGCATCGCCACGGCCCACCTCGATGAGGTCGATGTCCGGCGCGATCTGGCCGAGGCGCTCCGCGGTGCCGCGCGCCCACGGCCACGCCGACGCGCGTCGGGTGCGGCCGAGCACGACCTTCGAGCAGTTGTGCGAGCGCGCGTACTCGACGATCTCGGTCACCGGCTCGCTGCCGGCGAGGATCGCCGTGGTGGCGCCGAATTCCTGCGCCAGCTTCACGGTGACGAGGATGCGCTCGCGCTCGCCCGACGTCAGCCGCTGCAGTGCCGGTGTCTCGACGTACACCGCCGTCCAGCCGACGCCGAGCTGCGCCGCGAGCCTGGCCGCGCTGCGCACGGTGTCCTCGCCCCCGGCGCCAGGGCCGATGCAGCACAAGAGCGAATCCTCGGTCTTCCATACGCGTTCGATCGACTTCCGGGAGCGATAGGCCTGCACGTCGTCCTCGACGCGGTCGGCGGTGCGGCGCAGCGCGAGCTCGCGCAGCGCCATCAGGTTGCCCTTGCGGAAGAAGTTGCTGGCGGCGCGCTCGATCTCGCCCGGCAGGTACACCTTGCCGGCGTTGAGCCGCGCCAGCAGGTCGTCGGCCGACACGTCGATCATCACGACCTCGTCGGCCTGGTCGAAGAAGAAGTCGGGCACCGTCTCCCAGACGTTGATGCCGGTGATGCCGCCGACGACGTCGTTGAGGCTTTCGATGTGCTGCACGTTGAGCGTGGTGAACACGTCGATGCCGGCCGCCAGGAGCTCGTCGATGTCCTGCCAGCGCTTGGGATGGCGCGAGCCCTCGACGTTGGTGTGCGCGAGCTCGTCGACGAGGATCAGCGCGGGATGGCGCGCCAGCGCCGCATCGAGATCGAACTCCTCGAGCATCCGCTCCTGGTAGGCGAGCCTCGCGCGCGGCAGGATCTCGAGGCCCTGCACCAGCGCTTCGGTCTCCTTGCGGCCGTGTGTTTCGACCAGCCCCACCACGACGTCCTTGCCTTCGTGGCGCAGTGCGCGAGCCGCCGAGAGCATCGCGAACGTCTTGCCGACGCCGGCCGACGCGCCGAAATAGATGCGCAGGCGGCCGCGCTTCGCGGAGGCCGCCTGCGCGGTCACCTGCGCAAGCAGTTCATCCGGGTCGGGGCGCGCTTCGCTCATCCGCGGTTGGCATCAACAGTAGGTCGCCGGCATTCGGCGAATGCCGCGCATCGCAGACTACCCGTTGCCGTCCACCGTCGCCACTATGGCGCCGGCTTCCCAGCAGCTTGGTCGAGCGCGAGATTGAGCGACAGAACGTTGACGCGCGGATCGCCGAGCACCCCGAGCGTGCGGCCCTCGGTGTGCTGCGCGACGAGCGCCTCCACGGCCGGCAGCGGCAAGCCGCGCACGCGCGCCACACGCGCCGCCTGAAACTCGGCCGCGGCCGGACTGATGTCGGGGTCGAGTCCACTGGCCGACGTAGTGACGAGATCGGTGGGGACCGGCGTCGTGTTGCCGGGATCGGCGTCGCGCAGGGCCTTGATGCGCGCGGCGACCGCATCGGCGAGCGCCGGGTTGCGCGGGCCCAGGTTCGAACCCGACGACGCGGCACCGTTGTAGGGCTGCGGGGAGGTCGCGGACGGGCGGCTCCAGAAGTACTTGGGGTCATCGAACGACTGGCCGATCAGTGCGGAGCCGACCGCCTTGCCGCCCTGCTCGACGAGACTCCCATTGGCGGCGCGCGGGAACAGGGCTTGCGCGATGCCCCAGGTGACGAGCGGGTAGACGACGCCGGTGAGCGCCGTCAGCACGACCAGCATGCGCAACGCGGGGACGATCGAGGCGAACATGGCGGATTCCCGTATCAGGCGAGTTTGAGCGCGACGAGCAGGAGGTCGATGAGCTTGATGCCGACGAACGGCAGGATGATGCCGCCGACGCCGTAGACGAGCATGTTGCGGCGGAGCACCGCGGCAGCGCCTGCCGCCACGTACTTGACGCCGCGCAACGCGAGCGGGATCAGCGCCGGGATGATCAGCGCGTTGAAGATGACTGCCGACAGGATCGCGCTCTGCGGCGTCGCGAGATGCATCACGTTGAGCGCGTCCAGCACCGGATAGGTGCTGGCGAACGCCGCGGGAATGATGGCGAAATACTTGGCCACGTCGTTGGCGATGGAGAACGTCGTCAGTGCGCCACGCGTCATCAAAAGCTGCTTGCCGATCTCGACGATCTCGATCAGCTTGGTCGGGTTGGAGTCGAGGTCGACCATGTTGCCGGCTTCCTTCGCCGCCTGCGTGCCGCTGTTCATCACCACCGCCACGTCCGCCTGCGCCAGCGCTGGCGCGTCGTTGGTGCCGTCGCCGGTCATCGCGACGAGCTTGCCGTCGGCCTGGATCTCGCGGATCAGCTTGAGCTTGGCCTCGGGCGTCACCTCGGCCAGGAAATCATCGACGCCGGCCTCGGCGGCGATCGACGCCGCCGTCAGCTTGTTGTCGCCGGTGATCATGATCGTCTTGATGCCCATCCGGCGCAGCTCGGCGAAGCGCTCCTTGATGTGCGTCTTGACGATGTCCTTCAGCTCGACGACGCCGAGCACCCGCCGCCCCTCGGCGACGACGAGCGGCGTCGCGCCGCGGCGCGCGACTTCCTCGACGCGCGCGATCACCTCGTTGTCGACGCTGCCACCCTGCGGCACGATCCACGCGCGGATGGCGTCGAGCGCGCCCTTGCGCAACTCGCGGCCGCGATGCGTGACGCCGCTCATCCGCGTCTGCGCGGAGAACGGGATGATCGTGAACTGGCCGGGCTCGAGCGCCGGCGGCACGATGCCGAACGACCGCTTCACCAGCGCCACGATGCTCTTGCCTTCGGGTGTCTCGTCGCCGAGCGACGCGAGCAGCGTGGCTTCCGCAAGCTGCTGCTGGGTGACACCCGCGACCGAGTGCAGCGATGACGCCTGGCGGTTGCCGAACGTGATCGTGCCCGTCTTGTCGAGCAGCAGCACGTCGCAGTCGCCGGCGGCCTCGACGGCGCGGCCCGACGTCGCGATCACGTTGGCGCGCATCATCCGCCCCATGCCGGCGACGCCGATCGCCGACAGCAGGCCGCCGATCGTCGTCGGGATCAGGCACACCAGCAGCGCGACCAGCACGGTGATCGACACCGGCGTGCCGGCCTTGGCGACCGCCACGCTGTAGATCGAGTACGGCAGCAGCGTCACCGTGGCGAGCAGGAACACGAGCGTCATCGCGACGAGCAGGATCGTCAGCGCGATCTCGTTGGGCGTCTTCTGGCGCTTGGCGCCCTCGACCATGCCGATCATGCGATCGAGGAACGCTTCGCCCGGATTGACGGCGATGCGCACGATGATCCAGTCGGACAGCACCACGGTGCCGCCCGTGACCGTGTCGAAGTCGCTGCCCGCGGCGCGGATCACCGGCGCGCTCTCGCCGGTCACGGCGCTCTCGTTGATCGAGGCGGCGCCGACGATGAC
>DATBOK010000147.1:0-5969 GCA_036553845.1 Casimicrobiaceae bacterium | reverse complement strand
CACGCCCGCGATCCGCTTGAAGTGGCGGGTGAGATGGCTCTGGTCGGCGAATCCCGCGCGTTGCGCCGCCTCGGCGATCGTCGCGCCGTCGTCGAGGCAGCGTTGCGCGTGGCCGACGCGAATCGCGAGCACCAGCCGGTATGGCGGCCTGGGCTACCTCCTGATGAACGCCATCGGCCTCTACAACATCGACATGATCATGTCGGTGACGTTCCTGCTCGTGGCGTTCGCCGCCGGCGTCAACGGCATCCTGCTGGCGGTGGACCGCCGGCTGCACTTCCGCGCCGGAGGCGGCGTCGTTGTCTAGGGCTGGCCGAGGTTGAAGAACTCGCGCTGCCCGCGCATCGCCGCGATGCGCTCGAGCAGCAGTTCGAAGTGCTCGGTGTTGTCGACGAAATTGAGCCGCTCGCTGTTGACGATCAGCAGCGGCGCCTCGTCGTAGCGGTAGAAGAAGCGGGTGTAGCTGTCCGCGACCCGCGCCAGGTACTCGGCGGGAATCGCGCGCTCGTAGCCGACGCCGCGGCGCTCGACGCGCTCGACGAGCGTCGCCACCGGCGCCTGCAGGTAGATCACGAGATCGGGCACCGGCGTCTGCGGCTTCAGGTGCTGGAACACCTTGTCGTACAGCGCGTACTCGTCGTCGGTGAGGTTGAGGCGTGCGAACAGCGGGTCCTTGTCCAGCAGGAAGTCGGCGACGGTCGGGCGGCGGAACATGTCGAGCTGGGTGATCGCCCGCAGCTGGTCGACGCGCTGGAACAGGAAATTGAGCTGCACCGGCAGCGCGTAGCGCGCCATGTCCTCGTAGAAGCGCGCGAGGAACGGGTTTTCCTCCGGCAACTCGAGCAGCGTCTCGGCGTGCAGGTGCACGGCGAGCGCGCGCGCGAGGCTCGTCTTGCCGGCGCCGATCGGCCCCTCGACGACGATGTAATGGCAGGCGGCGATGTCCATCGGATCCCGGGTGTCAGTGAAGCGCGTGGGCGCGCGTCGGCGCCACGCGCTGGTCCTGCGCGCGGCGCAGCCAGCCTCGCGCGAGGCCGCGCCCCGCTACCGTCGCATTGCGCGCGATCTGCGTCAACGGCACGAGCACGAAGGCGCGCTCGTGCATGCGCGGATGCGGCAGCACCAGCGCCGGCGTCGCGAGGCGGACGCGCGCGTACGTGAGGAGGTCGAGGTCTAGTGTGCGCGGCAGGTTGCGCGGCGCGCCGGGGGCGCGGCGGCGGCGCTGGCGCCGCTCGATGGCGTGCAACGCGCGCAGCAGCGCGCGCGCCGACAGCGCCGTGTCGATCTCGGCCACGGCATTGACGAAGTCGGGCTGCGCCACGGCGGGGTCACGCGGCGCCGTCAGGTAGTTGCGCGACAGTGCGACAACGCGCGTCGCCGGCAGCCGCGCCAGCGCGCGTGCCGCACGCGCGATCTGGCGCCGTGGGTGCGCGAGATTGCTGCCGAGGCCGATGAACGCCCGCGGCATCACGCGCGCGGCGTGTCGTCGCCGGGCGCGGCCGGAGCGTCCGCCGCCTTCCTGCGGCGCCCACGGCTGCGCGGACGCTTGCGCTTGGGCGCCTCGTCGGGCTTGAGCATCGCCGCGCGCTCGGCGTCGTCCGCCTCCTGGAATCGCGTCCACCAGTCGACCAGCGCCACCGGCACCTCGCCGCTCTCGCCGCGGATCGCGAGGAAATCATAGGCGGCACGAAAGCGCGGATGCTCGACGAGCCGCGCCGGCCGCGAGCCCGCGCGCTGCTCGAAGCGGGGCTGCAACGACCAGATCTCCTTGATCGTCGCCTCGAAGCGCCGCGGGATCGCGATGCGCTTGGCCTGCGCGTCGAGCACGCGGTCCATCGCCTCGAACAGCGCGGGCTGCGGCTTCTCGTCATTGGCCTTGGCGGCGTTCCACGTCACCAGCACCTCGTGCCACAGCAGCGTGGCGAACAGGAATGCGGGCGACACGCCGCGGTCGTCGCGCACGCGCATGTCGGTGTTGGCGAGCGCGGCATCGATGAAGCGCCCGCCGAGCGGCTGCTCGAGGATGACGTCGAGCAGCGGCAGGAGGCCATGGTGCAGCCCGTGCGCGCGCAGGCTCTTCAGGGTGTCGGCGGCATGCCCCGACAGCAGCAGCTTCTGCATCTCGTCGAAGAGCCGTGCCGGCGGCACGTTCTGGATCAACGGCGCGAGCTTGGGGATCGGCGCGGCGGTCTTCGGCTCGATGGCGATGCCGAGCTTGGCCGCAAGGCGCACCGCGCGCAGCATCCGCACAGGATCCTCGCGATAACGCGTGACCGGCGGTCCGATCAGCTTGAGGCGCCGCGCGCGCACATCGGTGACGCCACCGACGTAGTCCCAGATCGACTCCGTCTCGGGGTCGAAATAGAGCGCATTGATCGTGAAGTCGCGGCGTCGCGCGTCGTCGGCCTGCGAGCCGTAGACGTTGTCGGAGATGAGGCGGCCGTGCTCGTCGGTGGCGTCCTCGCCGGTCTGCGCGGTGCGGAACGTCGACACCTCGAGCACTTCGGCCCCGGCGTGCACGTGCACCAGGCGGAAGCGCCGGCCGATGATGTAGGCGCGGCGAAACAGCGGCTTGACATCCTCCGGCGTGGCGTCGGTGGCGATGTCGAAGTCCTTGGGCGTCAGGCCCAGCATCAGGTCGCGCACGGCGCCGCCGACGATGAACGCGTTGAACCCGGCTTCCTGCAGCTTGCGCGTGACGCTGCGCGCGCCCGGCGACAGTTGCGTGCGCCGCACCGGATGCTGGTCGGGGGGGTAGACGCGCGGCTTGTGTGCCGGCCGGCCGGGCATGAGGCGGGCTAGCAGGCGTCGGATCATCGGGAAGGTAGCGAAGGCGGCGGCTGGCGGCGCCGACATTTGGAAGCGGCAAATTTTATCATGCGTCGCCTTCGACGAGCCGCGTTTCACCCGGCGCGAGACCGTCGATCGTCCACGACGCCAGTCGATAGCGGACGAGGCGCAACGTCGGCAGGCCCACCGCGGCCGTCATCCGCCGCACCTGCCGATTGCGCCCCTCGCCGAGGGTGAGTTCGAGCCACGCGGTCGGAATCGCGCGGCGCACGCGGATCGGCGGGTCGCGCGGCGGCAGCGGCGGTGCTTCGATCTCGCGCACGCGCGCCGGCGCCGTGGTGAAGTCCGGCAGCGCGACGCCGCGCGCGAGCGATGCGAGCGCATCGGCCGAGGGCGTGCCTTCGACCTGCGCCCAGTACGTCTTGGTGGCGTGGTGGCGCGGGTCGGCGAGGCGCGCCTGCAGCGCGCCGTCGTCGGTGAGCACGACCAGTCCCTCGCTGTCGGCGTCGAGGCGGCCCGCGGGATACACGCCGGGCACCGTCACGAGCGTGGCGAGCGTCGGCCGCGGACCGTCCGCCGTGAACTGGCACAACACGCCGTAGGGCTTGTTGAGGAGCACGATCCTGCGGAATAAGCCATGCGCGGTGCGGGATTTCACGATCGGCGATAATCGACTGTTTCCGAATTCATCCGGCGCCCGGCGAGGGCGCTTCCAGGAGATTCCATGGTCCAGCCCGTGAAGGTGCCCGCTAACGGCGCCAAGATCACCGTCAATCGCGATTTCACGCTCAGCGTTCCCGACAATCCGATCATCCCCTACATCGAGGGCGACGGCACGGGTTTCGACATCACGCCGGTGATGATCAAGGTGGTCGACGCGGCGGTGGCGAAGGCGTATGGCGGCAAGCGCCGGATCCACTGGATGGAGATCTTCGCCGGCGAGAAGTCGACCAAGGTCTATGGCCCGGATGTCTGGCTTCCCGACGAGACGCTCTCGATCCTCAAGGAGTACGCGGTGTCGATCAAGGGGCCGCTGACGACGCCCGTCGGTGGCGGCATCCGCTCGCTCAACGTCGCGCTGCGCCAGGAGCTCGACCTCTACGTATGCCTGCGGCCGGTGCGGTACTTCAAGGGCGTGCCTTCGCCGGTGAAGGAGCCGGAAAAGGTCGACATGGTGATCTTCCGCGAGAACTCCGAGGACATCTACGCCGGCGTCGAATGGGCGGCGGAGACACCCGAAGCGAAGAAGGTGATCGACTTCCTGGTCAACGACATGAAGGTGAAGAAGATCCGCTTCCCGAAGACGTCGGGCATCGGCATCAAGCCGGTGTCGCGCGAGGGTACCGAGCGACTGGTGCGCCGCGCGATCCAGTACACGATCGACAACGACCGCCGGTCGATGACGCTCGTGCACAAGGGCAACATCATGAAGTTCACCGAAGGCGCGTTCCGCGACTGGGGCTACGCGCTCGCGCAAAAGGAGTTCGGCGCGAAGGAGATCGACGGCGGCCCGTGGTGCTCGTTCAAGAATCCGAAGACGGGCCGCGACATCGTGGTCAAGGACGTGATCGCCGACGCGTTCCTGCAGCAGATCATCCTGCGACCGGGCGAATACGACGTGATCGCCACGCTCAATCTCAACGGCGACTACATTTCAGACGCGCTGGCGGCGCAGGTCGGCGGCATCGGCATCGCGCCGGGCGCCAACATGTCCGACACCGTGGCGATGTTCGAGGCGACGCACGGCACCGCCCCCAAGTACGCGGGCAAGGACTACGTGAATCCGGGCTCGGAGATCCTTTCGGCCGAAATGATGCTCGTGCACATGGGCTGGAAGGAGGCCGCCGCCATCATCGTGTCGTCGATGGAAAAGGCGATCCTTGCCAAGACCGTGACCTACGACTTCGCACGGCTCCTGCCGGGGTCGACGCAAGTGTCCTGCTCGGGCTTCGGCGCGGCCATGATCGCCCACATGTGACGGTCGTGCTGTCCGGTACCGACGTGCGTGCCTGGCGACTCGCCCGCCCGGTGGCAGGCGGCAATCGACAGTGAACACGGGATCAGATCGATCCCGCGGTCGGGCCGCAATACGGGCGACGGGCGCCCCGGGGTCCTGCTGAATTTAAGAGTGGGCGCACACTCTCGTGCAAGCTGTCGCTGCTCTGTGGATCCTACGTCGTCCTGGTTGGCGATTGCAGACTTCCCAAACGCGACTTGCTTGCGCAGCTTCCGCGTCCTATGCTAATCGTTAGCATACTAATAATTTGCATGGACCGCCATGAACTTACCCGCGGCGCGGATCGATTCGGACGACTTCGGCCGCGTGCTCAACATGACGGCCCACGCCTGGCGCCTGGCGCTCGACCGCCGACTGCGCCCGTTGGGACTGTCGCGCGCGACGTGGCAGGTGCTGGTGCTGGTGCGCAAGCTTGAAGGTCCGAGCCAGACCCGCCTTGCCGAGCATCTCGGGCTGGAAGGGCCGAGCATCGTGCGCCTGGTCGATCGTCTCGAGCGGGAGGATCTCGTCGAACGGCGCGTCGGCAGCGACCGCCGCGTCAAAACGGTGCACCTGACCCGCAAGGGGGAGGAGCTCTCCGCCGAGATCTGGCGCGTCGCGGGCCACCTGCGCAAGGAGCTGCTGCGCGACGTTCCGCTGGACGACGTCGCCCGGTCGATGACATTGCTGACGCTGTTGCAGGACCGCCTGGCGCGCCTGGCTTGACGACGGTGTATCCGTGCGACCGTCGACCTGCCGCGCGTCGCCGCAGGGCGCGCGGCCCGCGGCACGAGGGCCACGCACGTCGCTGCAGGCATGCACCTTGCACCGCGGAGTGGCACCGAGGTGGTGTCATTGCGGCGCCGTGTGGAAGTGCCTGCCTAAAAAGGCGAAGGCCCGCAGTGGCGGGCCTTCGCGGGTCGGGGCAGCCGCGTGGCCGCCCTAAACCGGATCACTGTGCCTGGATATTCGACGCCTGCTTGCCCTTGGGACCTTGCGTGACCTCGAACTGCACCTTCTGCCCCTCTTTGAGCGTCTTGAATCCCTGCATGTTGATCGCCGAGAAGTGCGCAAACAGGTCCTCGCCGCCGTCGTCCGGGGTGATGAACCCAAAGCCCTTCGCGTCGTTGAACCACTTCACGGTACCGGTTGCCATAAGGCGTCTTCCTCACAAGTATAAGAA
>DATBOK010000129.1:0-10728 GCA_036553845.1 Casimicrobiaceae bacterium | reverse complement strand
CGCGGTTGCGCGCCGCGGCCCTGGCGGCCCTCCTTGCGGCGGCGCCCGCGCACGCCGCGCGCGCTCTCGCGGAATGCGCATCGCTCGCCGATGACAAGGCACGCCTCGCCTGCTACGACGAGGCGGCCGGCCGGGTGCCGGCACCGGCTGCGGCGAATGCGCTGCCCACCGCGCCGGGAGAGCCTGCGCCCGCCGCCCGCTCGCCGGCCGCGGCGGCGGCCGCCGTGACGTCGAGCGCGGTGCGCTCGGTCACTGGCGATGCCACCAACATCGCCAAGCCGCCGCCGACGCCGCGCTCGCTGCTGGGAGAAGCCTGGGCACTCGACGCCGACGCGCGCGATCCGCGCTTCAACCTGCGGTTCCACAATCCGAACTACGTGATGTTCCGCTACAGCGACGACGTCAACGACCGTCCGTTTTCGCCGAGCGAAGGCGAGGCGCCCGCGCTGCCGTCGGCGCTGCAGCCCAACGAGCTCAAGTTCCAGGTGTCGTTCAAGGCGCGGCTGTGGGAGACCGAGAACCGCCGGGTGGCGGTGTGGCTGGGCTACACGCAGCAGAGCAACTGGCAGATCTTCAACGAGCAGCTGTCGCGTCCGTTCCGCGAGACCGATTACATGCCCGAGCTGATGGTCGCGCTGCGCCCCGATCTCGCGCTCGGCGACTGGCGCTGGCGCCTTCTCAATTTCGGCGTCGTGCATCAATCCAACGGCCGCGCCGACCCGTTGTCGCGCAGCTGGAACCGCGCCTACGCGCAGTTCGGCGTCGAGAACGGCAACTTCGCGTTCTACGTGCGCCCCTGGTACCGATTCAGGGAAAGCACCGACGACGACAACAACCCGGACATCACCAACTACATGGGGCACGGCGACGTGCAGGCGATCTATCGCTCGGAATCGGGCTATGCGTTCACCGCCACCGGCCGCTACAACGCGCACACGCACAAGGGTGGCGCGCAGCTGGAATTCAGCACGCCACCGCTGCTCGGACCGCTCAAGGGCTACGTCCAGATCTTCACCGGCTACGGCGAGAGCCTCATCGACTACAACTGGCGGCAGACAACCATCGGCGTCGGGCTCACGCTCAACGACCTGCTTTAACGCGGCAGGGCTTGGCACGAGCACGCGGAACGCCGGCGGCGTGCGGGGCTAGGCGTGCTTCGCGGCGGCCGCCTTGCGACGCAGGATTTCCGCGCGGATCTCGGCAAACTGCTTGCGCGTCTGGGCCTGCATGACGGCGGGACCGATGACCGGCGGAATCCAGCGATCGGGCGTGAAGCGGCCGTGGTTGGTGATCCGCGTGGCGTTGCCTTCCACCGCCACCCGCGTGGTGAAAGCCGACGCCTTCATGTCGCCGCTCACGAGCTGCGAGCGGATTTCGCGCATCGGCACGAGCTCGATCGCGCGCACGTTCTCGATCTTGAGCTCGAAGAACCCGAAGCGGAAGCGGCCCTGCTGCGCCACCTCGAGGCGGTCGCCGTCGCGCCGCAGGATCCTGCTCGAGGTGAGATCGGCGACGAACTGCGACATGTGGTCGTAATCGGTGAGCACGTTCCACGCTTCCTGCGGCGTGGCGGCGACCAGGAAATCGACGTCGACCACCACCTCCTCGCCATCGCGGTGCACGGCGACCGCGATGTCCCGGCTGTCCTGTGCGAACGCGGCCGGCATCCACGGCATTGCCAGGGCGACGCCGAGCAGCCATGGGCGCAAACCGGCCAGCAGGCGGGCTGCGCCACGCGGCGTGGCCGCGCCGCGCCGCACGGCGTCCATTACAGTTCGCCGTCCAGGGGCAGCATCGTCAGGAACAGCACCTTCATGCGCTGCAACGCGTCGCGCGCAGGTTCCTCGCCGTATACGACCGGCTGCCCGTCTTCGACGGTGTGCCACGCCAGGTGCGTGGGTCCGCCCGGGCGGTCGGCGTCGAGGGTCACGCGGTAGCAGTTCTGGGGCACGACGATCGCCTCGAATCGCGCGGCCGTCTGGCTCGCGAGTTCCGGGCTGTCGATGATGAGTCCGATCTCGGTGTTGAGATGGTGCGAGCGCTCGTCGAAGTTCATCGAGCCCACGTAGACCTTCCGGCGGTCGAAAACGAACAGTTTCGCATGCAATGCGTAGTCCGTGGTGCGCGCCGTCGCGCGGCTCTCGCCGCTGCCGTGCGGACTGCCGAGAAGCGCGCGGACTTCGAACAGCTCGACGCCGTCCTCGAGCAGTGCCCGCCGATAATGCATGTAGCCGGAATGCGCTTCCGTCTCGGTCGTCGCCTCGAGCGAGTTGGTGAGCACGCGCACCCGCACGCCGCGCGCGCGCAAGCCGGCGAGCAGTCGCATGCCGCTGTCGCCGGGGATGAAATATGGCGAAACGAGGATCAGCTCGGACTGCGTCGCCGCCGCCACTTTCGCCACGGCGCGGTGCATCAGCTTGCCGATCATCTCGCCGCTCTCGACGCGCTTCTTGTCAGGACTGTCGTAGACGAGCTCGGCGTGCGCCCACACCAGCGGCAGCCGTGCGGCGAGAATGCCGGCCAGCGGGTCGCCGGCCGCCAAGCGCTGCGCGAAGTGCTTGCCGTCGTCCTGCAGCGTCTGGGGCTGCGAGTCGAGCTGCTGGCGGTAGGCGACCAGTTCGGCGGCCGCCGGAGCGCCGCCCGCCAGCGCCCGCGCCGGAATGGCCAGCGAGCTGTTCCAGAAAAGATCGAAAGTGTTCGACAGGCGTCCCACCACGGGACCTGCGGCGAACACGTCGTCGTCGCCGTACTGCGAGTCCGGATCGACCTGGAAATAGGCATCGGCGATGTTGCGTCCACCGATCAGCGCAACCGCATTGTCGACCACCATCAGCTTGTTGTGCATCCGGTAGTCGAGTCGCCCCGAGTCGAGCATGAACTCGAAGGCGCGCATGGCGAGCAGATGGCCGCGATAGACGAACGGGTTGAAGATGCGGATCTCGATGTTCGGGTGCGCGCCGAGCGCGACCAGCCGCTCGTCACCGTCGAGCGTATCGCCGTCGTCGACCAGCACGCGCACCCGCACGCCGCGATCGGCCGCGCGCAGCAGCGCTGCGGTGAGCAGCTGGCCGGTCGCGTCCTGGCGAAAGATGAAATATTCGAGGTCGAGCGTGCGCTCGGCCGCATCGATCATCTGCGCCCGGGCGAGAAAGCCATCGACGCCGACCGAGAGCAGGCGAAATCCGGACTGCCCCGGGTGTGCGCGCGCCGCGGCGTCGAATGCGCCACCGAGCCTTGTCGTCGCCGAAGCCTGGATCGCCGCGGACGGCAGCTTCGGATAATCGGACCCGGGCGGCAACGACGCGCATCCGGCCGCCAGCACGACGGCGCAAATCATGCCCGCCATGCACAGCGCGGATGCGCGCGGCATTGGCGTACCCGCGATCGCGGCGCGCCTAGCCGTGCTGCTCGTTCGTCTTGTCGACGTTGCCTTGTTGCTGCGGGCTCGCCTTTTCCTCGTGCTCCTGGCGCGCCTGGCCGTTGCCCTGTGCAGGATGGCTTTCCTTGGGCGCTGCCTTGGCCTGGGTTTGCGCGGGGTGCGCGGGCGCTGCGGCGCGATTCTGCGGCGCGCCCGCAGTCTCGTGCGCGGCCTGGGCTTCACGCGCCGGCGGCGGTGCTTTCTGCGCATGCTGTTGCGGCGGCGCATGCTCCGTAGCCTTGCTCGCCTGCGCCGTGCGTCCGACCTGCGACTGCGCGGGCTCCGGCTGGTGTGCCACCTGTGCGGCGCGGGGCGGCCGCTGCTGGGCGGCCTGCTGGTGGGGCTGTGGCTTCGTGTGCTCGACTTGCGCGGATTCGACGTTCGGCGACGGCGCGCGCGTGGCGGCTGTCGTTTCCGGCTGCCGCTGGCGCGGTTGCGCGGTGTGCGTCGGAGCGTGCGGCGCGGCCGGCGTGGCGGCGTGGGCCGGAGCCGCGGCCTGCGACGGTGCCGGCTTGCCCTGCTGCTGGAATGCCTGTCGCGTCACCGTCTCGCGCGGCTGATAGTGGTAGTTCTGCGTCCGCAGCGCTTGCTGCTGCGCTGGCGCATGCGGGTAGCGATCACCGCTGTACTGCTTCTGGTACACCGGCAACGGCGCGGGAGCCGGCACCGAATTGCGGTTCCATTGATCCCAGCCCGCGCGATGCGATTCCCAGTCGTGTCCCCAGTGCTCGCCCCAATGCGGAGGCGCATCCGAGCTCCAGCCATGGAAATAGGGCGGCGGCTCTCGGTAGTAGCGCACCGGGATGCGCAGCACGAAGTACGGCACGTAGTCGGGCGCGACGGGCTGCCACGGACCGTCGTACCAGGTGCTCGAATACCAGGTGTCCCCTGAGTACACCCAGAAGAGCCCGTCATAGAAGAAGTAGTTCGCGCTCACCTGCGGGTCGTAATAGACCGGATAGTTCGGCACGCGCACGAGTGTCGGATACACCGGCAGGTTGACGCCGATGCTGACGCCCGGAGCCTGGATGCCGAACGAAACCTGCGCTTCGGCCGCGGCCGAGGCGCACAGGAGTGTCGATAGTGCGAGAGTAAGCAGTCGGCGGCGCATGGTAGCCCCTGTAATGGTGGTTTGGTCGGCACCGCCGTGATCCACTGGCGATGGGCCCTGGCGCGCGTCGTGCCGTGCACGATCGTGCGCTGCCGAATGCCCCTGCGCACCCCGTGCGTCGATCACGACGGGCATTGCGGCGACGGCACCATTTTCCGCGTCGCCGAGCCGGGGGCCATAAGCCGCGGGCTCGGCGTGACGTAGGCGGTGGGCTTACCCGATTGTCGATTCGACTGCGCGCCCGCACGCCCGGCCGACGAACGGTCGGATGCAATGCGCGCGCTTGCACGAAGACGGGACGCGCGAGACCGAGTGTCGCCGCACGGCGACGCGAAGTGCGCCTCGCGCGGCCGGTTTGCCTGCAAGCCAAAGTGGGCCGAGGCCCCTGCACGTCAGGACGCGCCTGTCATGCGCGCCGCGATCGCCGCGGCACGCCGGCGGTAATCGGGTCGCGCATGCGCGTGGAGCGGGTGAAGGGAATCGAACCCTCGTCGTAGGCTTGGGAAGCCTCTGCTCTGCCATTGAGCTACACCCGCGGCGCCGGGGCATTCTAGCGCGAGCGCGGCGTTTCCCGCGGACGCCGATTTCCGCCGCATCGTGACCCCGGTATAGTTGCGCCAGCCGGGATGCGCGCAGCCGTCGCGCGCGGTGCCGGGTGCACGGGTGGCGAGACGGGGGGAATCGCATGCGCGACGCGGCATTGCCGATCACGTTGATCGTCGTCGGCTTGGTGTGGCTCATCTTGTACCAGGGCTGGCTGCCCGACAAGGACTGGGCGATCGCGATCGGCTTCTGCGCCGCCGGCATCGGCGTCATGGCGATCGACGGCATCACCAAGAATTCGGTGGTGATGGGACCGTTCCTCATCGCCATCGGCGTCGCCTGGATCGTCCACGACCGCTACCGGACGTCGTTCGGCCTCATCGTCCCGGCAATGCTCGTGATCCTGGGGCTGCTGATGCTGGTGGCGCGCAGCAGCGCGGTCCCCGAGCGTCGCGCCCGCTCCGACAAATCACCCTGACGCCCGTCGCCTTGCGCCGGATCCCGCGATCGCTGCCGCCGGCGCACGTCCCGTCGTCGTGAAATCGCATCATCACGTGCCGCTGGCGTCGATCGCGCTGATCATCGGCTCGGCGCTGTGCTTTTCCACGCTGGATTCGATCATCAAGTCGCTCGCCCCGCGCTATCCGATCCCGCTGCTCCTGTTCGCGCGCTGGGCGGTGCAGACGCTGGCGCTCGTCGCCTGGCTCGGGCCGCAGATGCGCGGCAAGCTCTTCGCCACGCGCGCGTTGCCGGTGCAGCTCGTGCGAGGCGTGATGCTGATCGGTTCGTCGGTCCTGTTCATGACGGCGCTCAAGTACCTGCCGCTGGCCGAGGCGACCGCGCTCAACTACTCGACACCGGTGATCGTGACGCTGCTCGCCGCGCTGTTCCTGCAGGAGCGGCTTACCCGCGCCGGCGTCGCGTTCGTCGTGGCGGGCATCGCCGGCATGCTGCTGATCGTGCGCCCGGGCACGTCGGTGTTCCAGGGCGCGGCGCTGTTCGCGCTGGGATCGGCGACCTGCTACTCGGTGTTCCAGGTGCTGACGCGCACGGTTTCGCGCGACGACCCGCGCGTGTCGCTGTTCTATCCGGCGCTGGTGGGAACGCTCCTCGCGTCGCTGGCGCTGCCGTGGGCGGAAATGCCGCGCAACGTGGCGTGGGGAGACATGGCGCTGCTCGTCGCCGGCGCGCTGGTCGGCACCTGCGGGCATTTCATGTTCGTGCTGGCGTTCCGCCGCGGCGCGGTGTCGGCGCTCACCCCCTTTACCTATTTCCAGATCGTGTTCGCCACGCTGATCGGCTGGGTCGTGTTCAGCGCGTTTCCCGATGTATGGACGCTGGCGGGCATGGCGGTGATCGCGCTGTCGGGCCTGTTCATCACGCTGATGCACCAGAGTCGCGTGCGCAAGGTGCCGGTCGCCGAGCCGCCCCCGGGTCCCACCGCCGTCGATTGACGGCGGGGGATGCTATCTTTGCCGGCGAATCCGCGCGTTCGCGCGGGACATGCGAGGGGAGACGGCGACGCCATGGACAAACCGCGGATCGGCTTCATCGGCGTGGGCCTGATGGGCCACGGCATCGCCAAGAATCTCCTTGCCAAGGGTTATCCGCTGACGCTGCGCGCGCACCGCAACCGCGCGCCGGTCGACGACCTCGTCGCGCGCGGCGCACAGGAAGCGAAGACTTCCGCCGACGTCGCGCGCGCCGCCGATATCGTGTTCCTGTGCGTCACGGGTGCGCCGCAGGTTGAGGAGACGGTCAGTGGCGCGCAGGGCATCGCCGCCGCGGCGCGCGAGGGACTGATCGTCGTCGATACGTCGACCAGCGAGCCGGCGATGACGGCGCGGCTGCGCGACATGCTCGCCGCCAAGGGCGTGCGCTTCGTCGATGCGCCGCTCGCGCGCACGCCGGTCGAAGCCGAGGCCGGCAAGCTCAACATCATGGTCGGCGCCGACGACGCGACGTTCGCCGCGCTGAAGCCCGTGCTGCAGGGGTTCTGCGAGAACATCGTGCACGCGGGTCCGCCGGGCCACGGCATCGTGCTCAAGCTCATCAACAATTTCATCGCGCAGGCGATCTGCACGGCGACGGCGGAGGCTTGCGCTGCCGCTGCGAAGTCCGGATTGTCGATCCGCAAGCTGCACGAGGTGATCTCGGCCGGCGGCGTCAACTCGGGCCTGTTCCAGATGATGGTCGGCAAGATGCTCGACGGCGGCCAGCTCGACGGCCTCAAGTTCACGCTGGTCAACGCCGCCAAGGACCTGCGCTACTACACGCATTTCACCGAGTCGATGATGCTGCCGTCGATCATGGGCGAGGCGGTGCACCAGAGCCTCGTCAACGCCAATGCGCTCGGCTTCGGCGACAAGTACGTGCCGTCGCTGCTCGAGGCGCAGGAAAAGCTCAACGGGCTTGCGATCGTCGGCGCGAAGTAGCGCGCCGCGTCCGTCATCCCTTCACCGCGCCGGCGGTGATGGCGTAGACGAGGTGACGAAGTAGCGGCCGACCGGGCGTTGCGCCAGGATGGTGCCGTAGGCGTCGAGCGACCACCGCGCCTCCACGAACGTCGGTGGCGAGGCGAACACCTCGGTGGCGGGCTTGAGCGACGTGTTGAGCCGAGCTGCTGATCCACCGCATGCGCACGCCGCGCGCCAGGCCGCAGCGCGTGGTGTATGCGGCGACGCAGGTCGGGGGCGCGTCGATCGCCATGCGGCCGCGCGCGTTGATGGCCGCTCGCGGCCGCACGGCGGTGCACGCGGGCTTATGCGATCATGCGCGCCGGCGCCCGCTTCCGCCGACCCTGGGCATTCATTGAGCTCCGCACCCGACTATGCCGCCGCGCGCGATTTCGCGCTCGCGCTCGCGCGCCGCGCCGGCGATGCGATCCTGCCGCACTTTCGCGAGGCGATCGCCGTCGACGACAAGGGCGGCGCGCGCGGCTACGATCCCGTCACCGAGGCCGACCGCGCCGCGGAGACCGTGATCCGCGACGGCATCGCGGCCGCCTATCCGACCCATGGATTGCATGGCGAGGAGCATGGCTACGCCCCGGGATCGTCGCCATACACCTGGGTGATCGACCCGATCGACGGCACGCGCAGCTTCATCCTCGGGCAGATGCACTGGGCGACGCTGATCGCGCTGCGCGACGCCGCGCAGCCGCGCGTGGGTGTCGCCTATCAGCCGTTCGTCGGCGAAGCGTTCTTGGCGATCGCCGGCGAGCCGGCCGAATGGCGGCGCGGAGACTCCCGGCGCGTGCTGCGCACCCGCCGCTGCGCGTCGATCGAATCCGCGGTGCTGGTGGCCACCACGCCGGACATGTTCGCGACGCTCGCCACGCAGGCCGGCTTCTCGCGGGTGCGCGCCCGCGCGCGGCTGACGCGCTTCGGCGGCGACTGCTATGCGTACTGCCTGCTGGCGATGGGGCTCATCGACATCGTCGTCGAGTCTTCGTTGCAGGCGTACGACGTGCAGGCGCTGATGCCGATCGTCGCCGGCGCCGGCGGCACGATGACGACGTGGCGCGGCGAGCGCTGCGACGACGGCGGCGACGTCGTCGCCTGCGGCGATCCGGCGCTCCACGACGAGGTGCTGAAGCTCCTCGCCGGTTGAACACCGCAGCCCCGCGAATCGGGGATGCCGGAGCCGGCCCTGCGCTATCCCGGGCGAGGGCTTGCCGCATAAGCATATGTCCGCCGCGTCAGGCGACGGCGCGCCAATCCGCTATGATGAAAATCCTTTTGCGCGCGGCTCGCGCGCACCCAGTCGCGGAGGATTCGGCATGAAAGCCAACAACATCCTGGAAACCATCGGCGGCACGCCGCACGTCAAGGTCAACCGCCTGTTCGGCGATTCGCACCACGTGTGGATCAAGCAGGAGCGCGCCAATCCCGGCGGATCGATCAAGGACCGGATCGGCATGGCGATGGTGGAGGATGCCGAGAAGCGCGGGGTGCTGAAGAAGGGCAGCGTGATCATCGAGCCGACGTCCGGCAACACCGGCATCGGCCTGGCGATGGTCGCCGCGGTCAAGGGCTACAAGCTGATCCTGGTGATGCCGGAGAGCATGTCGATCGAGCGCCGCCGGCTGATGCTCGCGTACGGCGCGAGCTTCGACCTGACGCCGCGCGAGAAGGGCATGAACGGCGCGATCGCGCGCGCCAAGGAGCTGGCGGCGTCGACGCCCAATGCGTGGATCCCGCAGCAGTTCGACAATCCGGCCAACGTCGAGGTGCATCGGCGCACCACCGCCGCCGAGATCCTCGCCGATTTTCCGCAGGGCATCGATTACCTGATCACTGGCGTCGGCACCGGCGGCCACATCACCGGCGTCGCCGAGGTGCTGAAGCCCAGGTTTCCCAGGCTCAAGGTGTTCGCGGTCGAGCCCGATGCGTCGCCGGTGTTGTCCGGCGGCAAGCCCGGGCCGCACGCGATCCAGGGGCTCGGCGCCGGCTTCATTCCGGCGATCATGGACATGTCGCTGATGGACGGCACGATCCAGGTGAGCGCCGACGGCGCGAAGGAGATGGCGCGCCGTTGCGCGCGCGAGGAGGGCGTGCTGGTCGGCATCTCGTCGGGCGCCACGTTGCAGGCGATCAAGCAGAAGCTCCCCGACATCGCCGCCGGCGCGACCGTCCTCGGTTTCAACTACGACACCGGCGAGCGCTACCTGTCGATCGCCGAATTCCTGCCGAACGAATCGTAGCGGGCGCGCAGCGTCCGATCAGCCCGCCGCCGGCTCGCGCTCCATCGCGGCTTCGGCGCGCAGCGACTCGAAGTCGCGACCGACGGTGGCCACCGCCAGCGTGCGCCCCGCGCGCACGAAGCGGATCGTCGCATTGCGCGCATCGAGCGAGCCGTCGATGGCGACGTCGTCGAAGCGCTCGGCATGCCCGACGTAGTGGATGACCGCGTCGAAATGCTGGCTCCAGAAGAACGGCACCGCGTCGAACGCCACGCGCTCGCCGAGCATGTTGCGCGCGGCGACCTGGCCCTGGCGCTCGGCAACGACCCAGTGCTCGACGCGGATGCGGTCGCCGGTGTGCGGATCGGGCCAGCGCGCGATGTCGCCGGCAGCGAAGATGCCGGCTTTGGACGTCTGCAGGCGGGCATCGACGACGACGCCGCGGTCGACCGCCAGTCCGGCGCGCTCGGCAAGCGCGACCGAGGGGCGCACGCCCACGCCCAGCACCACGAAGTCGACGCGCAACGCAGTGCCGTCGGACAGGATCGCCCGGTCGCCGTCCATGCGTGAAAGCGACGCGCCGAGGTGGAAGGCGACGCCGTTCGCCTCGTGCACGGCGCGCACGAACGCGCCGACCTTGTCGCCCATGACACGCTCGAGCGGCACGTGCTCGGGCGCGACGACGTGGACCTCGAGTCCGCGCGCACGCAGCGACGCGGCCACTTCGAGGCCGATGAAGCTCGCGCCGACGACCAGCGCGCGCGTGGCGCCCCCGGTGCGCGCGACGATCGCCTTGCTGTCGGTGAACGAGCGCAGGTAGTGGAGGCGCGACGGGTCGGCGCCCGGAATCTCCAGCCTGACGGGGTCGGCGCCGGTGGCCAGCAGCAACGCGTCGTAGCCATGGGCGCGACCGTCTTCCGTCGTCACGCGCCGCTGCGCCGCGTCGATCGCGGCGACACGCGCATCGAGCAC
>DATBOK010000128.1:0-24640 GCA_036553845.1 Casimicrobiaceae bacterium | reverse complement strand
CAGCAATTTCGTCGCCATGCACGACAAGGGCGGCATCGTGTCGGGAAGCGTCAAGAGCCTCGATGCGAAGGGCGCCGTGATCGCGCTCGGCGGCGACATCGAGGGCTACCTGCGTGCGTCGGAAGTCGCGCGCGACCGTGTCGAGGACATCCGCACGCGGCTGAAGGAAGGCGACCCGGTCAACGCAATGATCATCAATGTCGACCGCAAGAACCGCAGCATCAACCTGTCGATCAAGGCGAAGGACAATGCCGACGAATCCGAGGCGATGCAGCGGATGAGCGCGGAAAACGCCGGCACGAGCACGGGCACGACGAACCTCGGCGCATTGCTGAAGGCGAAGCTCGACAACAAGACCAACGGTTGAGCGCGGGATAGACTTCATGACCAAATCGGAGCTGATCGACCGCCTCGCGGCGCAGTTTCCGCAACTGGTTGCCAAGGATGCCGAGCTGGCGGTCAAGATGGTCCTCGACGCGATGGCCGAAAGCCTCGCGAAGGGCGAGCGCATCGAGATCCGCGGGTTCGGCAGCTTCGGCTTGAATTACCGGCCGCCGCGCACCGGACGCAATCCCAAGTCAGGCGAGAAGGTGCAGGTGCCCGAGAAATACGTGCCGCATTTCAAGGCCGGTAAGGAATTGCGCGAACGCGTCGATTTCAAGGAAGAGGGCTGACCGCGCAGGTTCGCCGCCGGCGCGCCGTCCACCTGCGGCGGCGGCCCGGCAGCGGGTCGGCGCGGCGGGCGGTTACATCGGTTCCGGGATAGTGGCCATGAGCGTGGTGCGCTTCATCGTCGTCGCGGTGATCTTCGTCGCGCTGCTCTTCGTCTCGCTCGACAACGCGCAGATGGTGACGCTGCGCTTCTTCCGGCTGTACACCCTCGAGTCGCCGCTGATCTTCGTCGTGCTGTGCGCGTTCGCCATCGGCGCTGCGCTGGGACTCACCGCGGGCGCGTTGCGCACGGCGCGCGCGCGGCGCGAGCTGAAGCGCCTGCGGCGCGAGCTGGCGGGGCGCGGCGCCGACACGCGCACGGTGCCGGGACGCACCGGGCCGCCATACGACGCGGTGTGACGGCACGGGGCGCGCGCATCGCATGGATTTCGAGCTGTGGTGGCTCCTGCCGATTCCCGCGCTCTTCTTCGCGCTGGGCTGGATCGCGGCGCGCATCGACATCAAGCACCTGCTGCGCGAATCGCGCGCGCTGCCGCTGACGTACTTCCGCGGCCTCAATTTCCTGCTCAACGAGCAGCCCGACAAGGCGATCGAATCGTTCATCGAGGTCGTCAAGGTCGATCCGCAGACGGTCGACCTGCATTTCGCGCTGGGCAGCCTGTTCCGCCGCCAGGGGGAGACCGAGCGCGCCACGCGCATGCACCAGAACCTGCTGGATCGCCCCGACCTGCCGGCCGACAAGCGCGAGATGGCGACGTTCGAGCTGGCGCAGGATTTCCTGCGTGCCGGCCTCCTCGACCGCGCCGAGGAGCTGTTCACCAAACTCGCGGGCACGCCGTTCGAGCATGCGTCGCTGGCCCACCTGATCTCCATCTACGAGCAGGAGAAGGATTGGCCGCGCGCGATCCACGCCACGCTGCGCATGGAAGAGCTGTCGAAGACGCCGTATTTCAAGGAGATCGCCGAATACCACTGCGAGATCGCACAGGCGGCGCTGGTGCGACGCGACGACGAGGCGGTGCGCAGAGAAGTGGGTGAGGCGCTCGCCACACACCGCGGCTGCGTGCGCGCCACGCTGATCGCCGGCGACCTCGCGCGCGCCGATGGCGACGCCGCCGCGGCGATCGCGCAATGGCAGCGAATCGAGACGCAGAACCCGGCGTTCCTGTCGCTCGCCGCGGAGCGCGTCGCCGACGGCTTTCGCGCGCAGGCCGACGTCGAGCAGGGCATTCGCGTGCTGTCGAGCTGGCAGGCGCAATATCCGTCGCTCGACATCCTCCACGCGCTGTTCGCGCTGGTGCTCGAGGCGAAAGGTCCGTCGACGGCCGCCGACCTCATCAAGGACGAGCTCGCGCGCAACCCGACGCTGGTGGGCCTCGATCGGCTGCTGGAGGCGCAGCTCCTGTCGGCGCCGCCCGAGCGTCGCCACGACCTCGAGCTCGTCAAGGGTCTCGTCGGCGCGCACATCAAGCGACTCGGCATGTACCGCTGCGAGAATTGCGGATTTCGCGCGCGCCAGTTCTACTGGCGCTGTCCGAGCTGCCAGAAGTGGGAAACGTACTCGCCCAAGCGCACGGAATCACCGGACGGATTCGCATGAACGACGATACCCATGACCAGCCGCCGCGCGTTTTCGTCGCGCTCGACTTCGCCGACGGCAGCGAGGCGCTGGCGCTCGCCGCGCAGCTGTCGCCCGCGCAATGCGGCGTCAAGATCGGCAAGGAAGTCTTCACGGCCGCCGGCCCCGAGCTCGTGAAAGACCTCGTGGCGCGCGGCTTCAAGGTGTTCCTCGACCTCAAGTACCACGACATTCCCAATACCGTGGCGCGTGCCTGCGCCGCCGCCACGCGCCTCGGCGTGTGGATGATGAACGTGCATGCCTCGGGCGGTCCCGCCATGCTCGCCGCGGCGCGCGAATCGGTCACCGCCACCGCGCGCGCGTCGGGTCGCCCGACGCCGCTGCTCGTCGGCGTCACCGTGCTGACGAGCCTCGGCGCCGGCGATCTCGCCGCGATCGGCATCGACGACAGCCCCGCCGACGAGGTGATGCGTCTCGCCCGGCTGGCGCGTGCGGCGGGCCTCGATGGCGTCGTGTGCTCGGCCGACGAGGCGCCCGCGCTGCGCGCGGCCTTCGGTCGCGACTTCGCACTGGTCACGCCGGGCATGCGTCCGGCCGGGGTTGGCGTGCACGACCACGCGCGACCGCTCACGCCGGAAGCGGCGATCGCCGCCGGTGCCGACTACCTCGTGGTCGGCCGCGCGGTCACGGCCGCCGCCGAGCCGCTGGCCGCGCTGCGCGCGATCAATGCGTCGATCGGGGTGAACGCGTGACGCGGGCGCCGGGCAACCCGCACGCGGCCGCGGCGCTTCGCGGGGGCGCTCGCCGATGAAGATCACGATGGTCGGTGCAGGCTACGTGGGCCTCGTCACCGGCACGTGCTTCGCCGAGGTCGGCAACGACGTGCTGTGCGTCGATACCGACGCGGCGAAGGTCGCCACGCTGCAGGCGGGCGGGGTGCCGATCCACGAGCCGGGGCTCGCGGCATTGATCCGGCGCAACGTCGATGCCGGGCGGCTCGCGTTCACCACCGATGTCGATGCGGGCGTCGCGCATGGCACGCTGCAATTCATCGCCGTCGGCACGCCCCCCGATGAGGACGGCAGCGCCGACATGCAGTACGTGATCGCGGCGGCGCGCGCGATCGGGCGGCGGATGGACGAATGGAAGGTGATCGTCGACAAGTCGACGGTGCCGGTCGGCACCGCGGATCGCGTCCGCGAGGCGATTTCCGCGGAGCTCGCGGCGCGCCGTGCGGACGTCGGCTTCGCCGTGGTGTCCAACCCGGAATTCCTCAAGGAAGGCGCTGCCGTCGAGGACTTCATGCGCCCCGACCGCATCGTCATCGGCGCTGATGACGAGCGCGCGATCGCGGCCATGCGGGCCGTCTACGCGCCGTTCCAGCGCAGCCACGAGCGCCTGATGGTGATGGATGTGCGCTCCGCCGAGCTCACCAAGTACGCGGCCAACGCGATGCTGGCGACGCGCATCTCGTTCATGAACGAGCTCGCCAATCTCGCCGAGCGCCTTGGCGCCGACATCGAGATGGTGCGCCAGGGCATCGGCTCCGATCCGCGCATCGGCTGGCAGTTCCTCTACCCGGGCGCCGGCTATGGCGGCAGTTGCTTCCCCAAGGACGTGAAAGCGCTGCAGTACACCGCGCGCCAGCACGGATTGCCGCTCAAGCTGCTGCACGCGGTCGAGGAGGTGAACGACGCGCAGAAGCGCGTGCTGGTCGACAAGGTCGTCGCGCGCGTCGGCGCCGACCTCGCCGGTCGCCGTTTCGCGCTGTGGGGCCTCGCCTTCAAGCCCGACACCGACGACATGCGCGAGGCGCCGTCGCGCGTCATCATCGATGCGCTGCGCCAACGCGGTGCCACGATCGCCGCCTACGATCCGGTGGCGATGGGAGAGGCGCGGCGTATCTACCGCGCCACGCCGGGCGTGGCCTTCGCCGACTCGCCGTATGACGCCATCGACGGCGCCGACGGTGTGATCGTCGTCACCGAATGGAAGGAGTTCCGCAGCCCCGCGTTCGCGCGCATGCGCGCGATGTTGCGTACGCCGCTCGTTTTCGACGGCCGCAACCTCTACGACCCGGCCGAGGTGCGCGCCGCCGGCCTCGAGTATTTCGGCATCGGCCGCTGACGATGGCCGCCACGACGCCGCACTTCGCCGATTTCGCCGCCGCAGTCGCGCGTCGGCGCGTGCTGGTGGCGGGCGACGTGATGCTCGACCGCTACTGGTTCGGCGATGTCGACCGCATTTCGCCCGAGGCGCCTGTGCCCGTGGTGAAGATCGCGCGCCACGAGGAGCGGCCCGGCGGCGCCGCCAACGTCGCGCGCAACGCCGCGGCGCTCGGCGCGCCGACCACGCTGCTGTCGGTGATCGGCGACGACGAGGCGGGCAACGCGCTCGAGCGCCTGCTCGTCGCCGAAGGCGTGACGACTTCGCTGCATCGCGATCCGGCACTGCCGACGACGGTGAAGCTGCGCGTCATCGGCCGCCAGCAGCAGCTCCTGCGGATCGATTTCGAGACGACGCCGTCGCACGAGGTGCTCGCCACCAAGCTGCGGGATTTCACGCTGCTGCTGCGCGACGCGTCCGCCGTCGTGCTCTCCGACTATGGCAAGGGTGGCCTCGCGCACATCGCCGAGATGATCGCGCAGGCGCGCGCCGCCGGCACGCCGGTGTTGGTCGACCCGAAAGGCGACGACTGGGCGCGCTACCGCGGGGCGACGCTGCTGACGCCCAACCGCGGCGAATTCCGCGAAGTGGCGGGGCGCTGGCGCGACGACGCTGACTTCGCCGCGCGCGCGCGGCGCGTGATCGCCGAGCTCGACATCCGCGCGCTGCTGGTCACGCGATCGGAGGAGGGCATGACGCTGTTCACCGCCGGCGAGGCGCTCGACTTTCCCGCCGTGGCGCGCGAGGTGTACGACGTCACCGGCGCCGGCGACACGGTGATCGCGGTGCTCGGCGTCCTCATCGCCGCCGGCGCGCCGCTCGCCGACGCCGTGCGCATCGCCAACGCCGCGGCGGGCGTCGTGGTCGGCAAGCTGGGGACCGCCGTCGCGCTGCCTGCCGAACTGCCGTGAGCGAGCGGGAATCCTCGTCCGTCGTCGCCGACGGCGACGCGCGCCGCCGGAGCCTGCTGGAGAAAAGCCTGACCACGCGTTTCGGCCTGCGACTGCACATGTCGCTGATGCTGGCCACGGCGTTCGCGGTGGGTTTCGCCTCCAATTTCCTGATGCTGCGCGCGGGCCTGTCCGTGCTGGTGCTGCGGTGGATGCTCGCGTACGCCGCGGGTTACCTCGTGCTGTTCACGGCGATGCGCTGCTGGCTCGCCTACGTGGGCATTCGGCCGTTCGTCGCGGCAAGCGTCGGCAATGCGCTCGGTGACGCCGCGAACAACGCGCCGATCGGTTGGCCGACGTCGGGCGGCGGCGGAGGCGGCGGCGGTGGTGGTGGCTGGCACGGCGGTGGTGGAAGCTTCGGCGGCGGTGGCGCGTCCGGCGACTTCGGCGGATCGCCGTCGGGTGGCGTGCGACTCGCGTCAACGGGTTCCTCCGGAGGGCATGGCGGCTTCGGCCTTGGCGACCTCTTCGACGGCGATTCCGCCAAGCTCCTGATCCTGATCGCCGTGATCGTCGCGGTGCTGGCCGCGTTCGGCGGCGGCATCGTGTTCATGGTCGTCGGCGCGCCGCACCTGCTGGTCGACGTCGCGTTCGGTGCCGCGATCACCAGCGGCGTCGCGCCCGCCGCGCGGCGCGTGGTGTCGGGAGCGTCGTGGGAGGAAAGCGTGTTCGCCGCGACCTGGAAGCCGGTGACGGCGATGTTCGCCGTGCTGGTCGTCGCGGGCCTCGTGTTCCACCACTATTTTCCCGGCATGCGCACGCTCGGCGAAGCCTTCGCATCGCTGCGCTGAAAATGGTCACCGCGCGCAGCAAGACCGTCTACAGCTGCACCGAGTGCGGCGGCACGTCGCCCAAGTGGCAGGGCCAGTGCCCGCATTGCAGCGCGTGGAACACGCTGGTGGAGACGATCGCGCAGCCGGCGCAGCGCCGCTTCGCGCATGTCGCCGGCGCGCGCTCGGCGATCCGCACGCTGGCGAGCGTCGAGGCCCGCGAGAGCGCGCGCGTGGCCACCGGGATCGACGAGTTCGATCGCGTGCTGGGCGGCGGGCTCGTGCCCGGCGGCGTGGTGCTGCTGGGGGGCGATCCCGGAATCGGCAAGTCCACGCTGCTGCTGCAGGCGTCGGCGCTGCTGGGGGGCGTCCACCGCACGCTGTACGTCACCGGCGAAGAGTCGCCGGAGCAGATCGCGCTCCGCGCGCAGCGCCTCGGCCTCGTCAATGCGCCGATCGACCTCCTGGCCGAAGTCGAGCTCGAGGCGATCATCGCCGCGATCGACGCCACCAAGCCCGAAGTGGTCGTAGTCGACTCGATCCAGACCATCTACACCGAGGCGCTGACCTCGGCGCCCGGCAGCGTGTCGCAGGTGCGCGAGTGCGCGGCGCAGCTGACGCGCGTCGCCAAGTCGCGCGGCATTGTGGTGCTGTTCGTCGGCCACGTCACCAAGGACGGCGCGATCGCCGGGCCGCGCGTGCTGGAGCACATCGTCGACACCGTGCTGTACTTCGAGGGCGACACGCATTCGAGCTTCCGCCTCGTGCGCGCCATCAAGAACCGCTTCGGCGCCGCCAACGAGCTTGGCGTGTTCGCCATGACCGAGCGCGGCCTGAAGGGCGTCGCCAATCCGTCCGCGCTGTTCCTGTCGCAGCATGCCGAGAGCGTGGCGGGGTCGGCGATCGTCGCCACGCTCGAAGGCTCGCGGCCGCTGCTGGTCGAAGTACAGGCGCTGTGCGATCCGGCGCTGGGCGGCAATCCGCGCCGGCTCGCCGTGGGGCTGGACGCGCAGCGCCTGTCGCTGCTGCTGGCGGTCCTGCATCGCCACGGCGGGGTCGAAGTCGGCGGCTACGACGTCTTCGTCAATGCCGTCGGAGGGGTGCGGATCGACGAGCCGGCGGCCGATCTCGCGATCTTGATGGCGGTTGTTTCCTCTTTGAAAAACAAGCCGTTGTCAGATAAATCTCTTGTCTTTGGCGAAGTCGGGCTCGCGGGCGAGATCCGTCCGGTGCAGCGCGGCCAGGACCGCATCCGCGAAGCGGCGAAGCTGGGATTCAGGACGGCGATCGTGCCCGCCGCCAACCGGCCGAAGCAGGCCATCGAGGGCATCCGGATCGTCGCGGTCGAGCGCATCGGCGAAGCGCTGGCGCTGCTGCGCGACTGATTGTCCACGCGAGCCCGGCGCGCGTCACCCGCCGCGCTGCGCCGCCATGATCGCCGCGGCGAGCTGCATGTCATCCGGGTAGGTGATCTTGATGTTGGTCGGGCTGCCCGGCACGAGCCTCGGCTGCAGGTCGAGCATCTCCACCGCCTGCGCCTCGTCGGTGCATTGCGCGGCCGCCGGCGAGGCGAGCGCGTCGCGCAGCACGCGATAGCGGAACATCTGCGGCGTCTGCGCGTGCCACAGGCCTTCGCGCGATTCGGTGCGCGCGACCCGGCCCTTGCCATCGTTGCGCTTCAGCGTCGACACGGCGGCCAGGCCGAGCAGTCCGCCGACGGAATCGCCGGCGAGCGCCTCGATCAGCCGATGCAGCGAAGCGGCGTCGACGCAGGGCCGCACGGCGTCGTGCACGACGATCCAGTCGTCGTCGGCGGCGTCGATGACTTCCGCCAGCACGTTGTGCACGGTCTCACCGCGCGTCGCGCCGCCGCAGCGCGACACGGTGACGCCGGGCTGCACGCCGATGCGCGCGTCGTACCAATGGTCGCCCGGCGCGACGGCGACATGGATGTCGTCGAGCGGCAGCGCCGCGCGCAGCCGTTCGATGCTGTGCAGCAGGACCGGCTTGCCGTCGAGCATCCAGTATTGTTTCGGCGCGTCGCCGCCGCAACGCGAGCCGTTGCCGGCAGCCGGGATCAGCGCGTGGACGCGCATCGCGACGGGCGGGAAGGGGAGACAGGGGCGGGCGCGGACCGAAAACGCGCGCCCGGGATCGCGGGCCGCCGGCGCGCTACGCCTGGCGGATGCCGATCCACTTCTTCTCGGGTCGCAAGTGCGGCGCCGCGGGCTCGCCGCCGTAGGTGGCGCGCACGTAGTCGAATACGATCTTCTCGAATTCCTCGGCGATGCGATCGCCCTTCAGCGTCACGGTCTTCTGGCCGTCGACGAACACCGGCGCCACGGGGACCTCGCCCGTGCCCGGCAGGCTGATGCCGATGTTGGCCATCTTCGATTCGCCCGGGCCGTTGACGACGCAGCCCATGACGGCGACCGTCATGTTCTCGACACCGTGATAGCGTTCGCGCCACGCCGGCATCTGCGCGCGCAGCCAGCCGTGGATCTTGTCGGCCAGCTCCTGGAAGAACGCGCTGGTGGTGCGTCCGCAACCCGGGCACGCGCTGACCATCGGCGTGAACGAGCGCAGGCCCATCGTCTGCAGGATCTCCTGGGCGACGATCACCTCGCGCGTGCGATCGCCGTTGGGCTCCGGCGTGAGCGAGATGCGGATGGTGTCGCCGATGCCCTGCTGCAGCAGCACGGCGAGCGCCGCGGTGGAGGCGACGATGCCCTTGCTGCCCATGCCGGCCTCCGTGAGCCCGAGGTGCAGCGGGTAGTCACAGCGCCGCGCGAGCTCGCCGTAGATCGCGATCAGGTCCTGCACGTTCGACACCTTGCACGCGAGCACGATGCGATCGGCGGGAAGCCCGAGCGCCTCGGCGAACTGCGCGCTGCGGATCGCCGAGCACACCAGCGCTTCGCGCATCACGTGCGGCGCGTCCAGCGGATTGGGCGAGCGGGCGTTCTCGTCCATCAGGCTCGCCAGCAGGTCCTGGTCGAGGCTGCCCCAGTTGACGCCGATGCGCACGGGCTTGCCGTAGTCGATCGCGCGTTCGATCATCACCGCGAATTGCGGGTCGTGGCGCGAGCCCTTGCCGACGTTGCCGGGGTTGATCCGGTACTTGGCGAGCGCCTGCGCGCATTCCGGGAAATTGGACAGCAGCTTGTGGCCGTTGAAGTGGAAGTCGCCAATCAGCGGCACGCGGCAATTGAGGGCGTCGAGCTTGCTGCGGATGGTCGGCACCGCGGCGGCCGCTTCGGCGGTGTTGACGGCGATGCGCACGAGTTCCGAGCCGGCGTCGGCCAGTGCCTTGACCTGCGCCACCGTGGCGGCGACGTTGGCCGTGTCGGTGTTGGTCATCGACTGTACGACGATCGGCGCGCCGCCGCCGATCTGCACGCCGCCCACGAGCGTGGCGCGCGTGCGGTTGCGGGTGATGGGGGGTCGGTTCAATGCGCTCATGCCCGTTGTCGGCCTTGGTTGTTGTCGCGTCGCATGCCGCAGCCGCCCGCAACGCGTCAGCGAGTCGAATCGCGGGAAAGTCGCGCAAAGTAAAGCGAGCTATTTTACCATGACGCCCCGGCCGGCCATTGCTGCCGGTGGTGACCGCGGCGGTCCCGCCCGCGCGATGCTGCGCGGCGCGTGTGACGCCCGTGCGACAGGCGTCCGATCGCGGCGCGCGCCGGTGCGTCAGCGCAGCGCGCGATCCAGTTCGGCGAGCGCGGCCGGCGCGAGCGGCGCCTCGGCGTACCAGCGGTGGCGCGTCAGTGCGATCGCGCCCCTCTCGACTGCCGCGCGCTCGTCGCCGGCGGATGTCGTCGCCGGACGGCCGCGCACCAGACGGTAGGCGATCCGCTCCGGCGTCGAGTCGACGATTTCGGTGGCGGCGCCGATCTTGTCGCGTCCCACGCGCGCAGCGACGATCGGCGCGGGCAGGCGTTCCGGCAGGTTGAGCGCGAGCCAGAGCCCGGGCCCGTGCCAGTCTGCGCGCGCCTCCCACAGGCGATGCACGAGTCGCGCCAGCGCTTCGGCTTCGGCATTCGTGCCGGGCGGCGACGGCGCGTCACGCGACATCGCAATCGACGGTACGCCCCAGAACGCCGCCTCGCGCGCGATCGCCATCGTCCCCGAGTACGCGAGATCCTCGCCGACGTTGAGCTTGTCGTTGATGCCGGCGAGGACGAGGTCGGGACGCGTGCCGTCGTCGAACACGAGCGTCATCGCCGCGACGACGCAGTCGGCCGGCGCCCCGGAGCAGGCGAACACGCGCTCGCCGCGCCGGCTGAGCGTCAGGGTGCGGTCGAACGAAAGCTGGTGGCTGGCCGCCGTCCACTTGCGTTCGGGCGCAACCACGAAGACCTCGCCCGCCAGCGTGCGCGCGGCGGCGGCGAGACGTGCGAGGCCCGGCGCATCGACGCCGTCGTCGTTGGAGACCAGGATGCGCATCGTCAGCGTGTCCGCGACAGCGTGATCAAAGATCGAGCGCGTCGCCCGTGGCGAGCGTGGCGTCGAGCGCGGGAATGTGCGCGGCGAGGCGCGCGAGCATGGCGGCGTCACACGAGTGGCCGATGGCGCGCTTCGCTTTCAACGACGCGACCAGCGCGACGTTCTCGCCAAGGGTGGGATGCGTCGGCAGGCGAATCCAGTCGGCAAGTCCGTCGCGCGCCATCGCCGCGCCGGGACTGCCTTCGGGCAAGTGGCCGGTGAACAGCGTGGGATGGCGAGCCCGCGCCGCCGCGGCGAGGATCGCCTGCGACGGCCCCGACAGCCCCATGCCGTCGGCGCACAACAGTGCGGCGCGCGGCAGCGGCGCGCCGGGTTGCCAGTCGAGCCCCGCGGACAGCCGCGCGGAAAGCGCCGCCGCGATGCCGGGCTTCAGCCACGCCTCGCCGTCGCGCTGCGTCGCGAGCGCCGCACGCATGCCGGGCGCCAAGGCCAGCGGGCCGTCCACGATCGCGCACAATTCCGCCGAGCGGCCATATAGCGGCGTGGGCAGCACGCAGCCCTGCGGGTGCGCGGCGAGCCACGCGTGGATCGCCGCGCCGCGCGCCGCGAACGGCGTGTCGTCGTCGCCGTAGGAGGCGTCGAACACGATCGCATCGGCCGCCGGGATCGGGTCGGTGGCAAATACCGGGCTCGCGGCCACCATGTCGCCGCAATAGGCGAGGCGCGTGCGACCGTCGTCGACGGCGAGCCAGACCGATCCCGCCATGTGCCCCGAACGGCCGGTGAAGACGTTGAACGGGCCAAGCCGCAGCGCGTCGCCGCCAAGCGGGAGCGCTTCGGCCATGCACACTTTCGCGAGCGCATGCTCCTCGGCAGAGCCATACGCCGCGATCGAAGCATCGGCTTCGCGGCGCGTCTCGGCAGTCATCAGGATGCGGCCGCGGAATCCGCGCGCGATGCACCAGCCGAGCGCGGCGACATGATCCTCGTGCGCATGCGTGATCACGATCGCGTCGAGCGCCGCGAGCTTCTCCTGCGTCAACGCCGGGTAATAGTCGCGCGTGCCGCGCGCGCTGGTCTTGACTCCCGCGTCGAGCAGCATCCGATAGCCGCCGGCGCTCACGCCGAGGCAGGTGCGACCCTTCTCGCCGAAGCCGCCGTAGAGGTCGATATGCATGGATCAGAGCGGATCAGAGCGGCGCGCGCGGCAGGACCCAGCCGTCGTCGATGGCGACGTCGACCGCGTTGCCCGCGGCAAGCGCGCAAGGCTCGGCGACGTCGAGGTGCAGCACTCGTGAAGGCTCGGCGGCGACGATGCCTTCGACGCGGAATCGTCCGCCCTGGTAGATGACGCCGGTGATGCGCATCGCGAGCGCCGGCGTGCCCGGCGCGACGATGCGCAGTGCCGCCGCGCGCACGCACACCTCGACCGGACCGGGCATCGTCGCGCCCGGCGCGCAGCGCATCGTCGCGCGATAGCCGAAGACGTCGGCGTCGCAACGCCCATCGGCGTGCACGGCGACGACGTTCGCGGGCAACACGATGCCCTCGCCGATGAAGCGCGCCACCGTGGCGTCCGCAGGCTCGCGGTAGAGCACCGACGGCGTGGCGTATTGCAGCACGCGGCCCTTGTCCATCACGGCGATGCGGTCGGCGAGCGCCATCGCCTCCGCCTGGTCGTGCGTGATGTACACCATCGTCGTGCCCGTGCGCTCGTGGAAGCGCGCGAACTCGCGCTCCATCGACGCGCGCAGATGCACGTCGAGATTGGCCAGCGGCTCGTCGAGCAGCACCAGCGACGGCTCGGTGACGAGGCAGCGCGCGAGCGCCACCCGCTGGCGCTGCCCCCCGGAGAGGTTGGCCGGACGGCGATCCGCGAAGCCATCGAGCTCGACCAGCGCCAGCGCGTCGGCGACGCGTCGCGCGCGTTCCGGGTCGCGCACGCCGCTTACGGTGAGGCCATAGGCGACGTTCTCGGCGACGCTCATGTGGGGCCACAGCGCGTACGACTGGAACACGATGCCGATGCGGCGCTCTTCCGGGGGCACCTGGCGCTGCGGCGTGGAGACGAGCGCATCGCCGATTTCGATGCGCCCCGCATCGGGGCGGTCGAAACCGGCGATCTGGCGCAACAGCGTCGTCTTGCCGCAGCCGGACGGCCCGAGGATCGCCACGAATTCGCCGTCGCCAACTGCGAGCGAGACGTTGTCCAGCGCGTGAAACGTGCCGAAAGTCTTCGTCAGACCGGCAATCGTCAGTCGCGCCACGGCAGCACCCCGCGTGGCAGGCGCCCAACCAGCAGCACCGTGGACAGCATCAGCACCAAGGTCACGCCGATCGTCAGCATGCCGAGCGCGGCGGCGTAGTTCGAATCGCCGCCCTGCTGGAACGAGAAGAACACGACGCCGAGCGTCTCGCTGCCGGTCGACCACAGCAGCGCCGACACCGTGAGCTCGTTGAACGCCGTGAGGAAGATCAGCAGCGCGCCGGCCGCGGCGGCGGGTGCCACCAGCGGCAGGATCACCGTGACGAGGCGGCGTGGCAGGCGCGCGCCGGCGATCTGCGACGCCTCCTCGAGCGTGCGGTCGAGCTGGTGATAGCCGCTGATCACCGGGCGAAGGCCGAGCGCGAGGAAGCGCGCCACATAGCAGAAGAGGATGATCCAGATGGTGTTGTAGATGGCGAGGCCGATCACCGGCACCGGCTTGAGGAACAACAGGATCGCCGCGATCGCGAGCACGACGCCGGGCAGCGCGTAGGGCGCTTCGGTGACGAGGCTCAGCACGTGCAGCAGCCGCGAGCGTCGCCACACGAGGAAGTAGGCGAGCGGCACCGCGAGCACGACGATCGCGATCGCCGCCGCGGCCGACATGCCGAAACTGTTGACGAACGCACGGCGCGCCGCGGCGTGCGAGAAGAGGACGAATCGATAGCTTTCGAGCGAGGCCGTCGATGCGTTCAGCGGCACGCCCACCGCGGGCACCAGCGACGTCATCAGCAGCGCCGCCAGCGGCAGCACCAAGGTCAGCAGCGACAGCGTCCACAGCGCGGTCTCGACCAGCGGCCGCCAGCGCTTCAGCTCGAATGCGCGCGCTTCCACTGCGGCGGTAGTGGTGCGGAAATCGCGTCGCGCGAGCATCGCGTCCTGCGCGACGATGCCCACCATCGCGATCAGGCCGATCAGCACCGAAAGCACCGCCACCTCCGACAGCGCGTCGGGGCCGAGACCGGCCAGCCGCTGGTAGATCAGCGTCGGCAGCACGAGGTAGTTGCCGGGAATGCCCAGCAGCGCAGGGATGCCGAAATTGCCGAGGCAGGACACGAAGCACAGCGCGACGCCGGCCAACAGCGGCGGCGTCATCAGCGGCACGACGATCGTGCGCACTACCGTGCGCGGATGCGCGCCGCCGGCGAGCCCCGCCTCGATCAGCTCCTGCGGCAGTGCGCGCAATCCTGCGCGCAGGGTGAGGAACACCAGCGGCGCGTACTGCACGCCCAGCACCAGCACGATGCCGAGCGGCGAATACAGCGGGTTGGGACTGCCAAGCGGCGGAGCGATGCCGAGCATCTTGAGGAGCGCGCTCGACGGCCCGAACATCTGGATCCACGCCAGCGCGATCACCTGCGGCGCGAGCATCAGCGGCGTGACGAACACGAACACGAACGCATTGCGCGCGCGGATATCCGTCAGCGTCACCGCGAGCGCGACCAGGCTGCCGATGGCGACCGCGAGGAACGTGCCGCCGAACGCGACGACCAGGCTGTGGCCGGTGGCGCTCCAGGTCGCGCCGCTCGCCAGTACGCGACCGATCGCGGTGGTGGTGAAAACGCCCCCCGGGCGCACCGCCTCGAGCACCAGGCGCGCGAGCGGAAGCGCCGACAGGACGCCGACGACGAGCATCAGCGCCCACAGCAGCGCGTAGTCCTCGGCGCGCCCGCGAACACCCGGAGCGTGAGCCATCAAGCGATGTCCGGGTGTATGAAGGCGCGCGCCGTGCGATCAGTTCGAGAAGATCTGCGAGAAGCGCTTGAGGTTGGCGGTGTTCGTCTGCTCGATGCGGGCGATGTTGCCGGGCATCAGGTGGATCTTCACGCCCGCGGGGTACCACGACGGCATGCCCACGTCCTGGCGCGCCGGGATGTAGCCCATCGACGCCGCCAGCTTCTGGCCGGCGTCGGACAGGATGAAGTCGACGAATGCGCGCGCCGCGTCGGGATTCTGCGTCGTCTTGAGAATGGCGACCGGCTCGGTGACCGCCGGCAGACCTTCCTTCGGAAACACGAAGTCGATCGGCGAGCCCTTGGCCTTCGCGTTGAACGCCATGAAGTCGACCAGCACGCCGTACGGTTTTTCTCCGCTCGCGACGGCGGTGAGCACCGCACCGTTGCCGCGCACCGCGATGGCGTCGTTGGCCTTGAGCTTCTCGAAATAGTCCCAGCCGAGGTCAGGGCGCTCGGTCATCGTGCCGAGCATGATCGCCGCCGCACCGGAGTAGAGGGGGCTCGGCATCGAGATCTGCCCTTTGTATTCCGGCTTGGCCAGGTCCGCCCATGAGGTGGGCTTCGCCTTGGCTGCCGTATTGACTGCGATTCCCGTGGTGATGAGCTTCGAGCCGAAGTACGTGCGGTCGGCATCGTAGGTGGCCGGGTCGAGGCCTTCGACCTTGGCGCCCGGATAGGCCAGCAGCCGGCCGTCCTTCTTGAGCGCCTCCATGCTCGCGGCATCGGCGACCAGCAGGACATCGGCCTTCGGCGCGCCGCCGGCGAACTCCGCTGCGAGCTTGCCCATCACTTCGGTCGTGCCGGAGCGGAAGATGTCGACCTCGACGTCGGGATAAGCCTTGCGAAAGCCGGCCACCGTTTGCGACGCGTCGCGCTCCGGCTGCGACGTGTAGAGCGTGAGCTTGCCCTTCGGCGCTTCTGCATGTGCGGCGCCCGCGGCGAGCGCGGCGATGCACGCGAGGGCGGCGAGGGTGGTGCGTCTCGAGATCCGGGTCATGCAGGCGTCCTCCTCATGGCCGCGGCGGGTGCCGTGGCGTGCGTTCGCAGTCGATGCTGCGTCGGTTGTGTGACAGGTGCGCGTCGCGGGCCGTTCGTGCCCGTGACGCGCGAGCCCGTCATGTTAAACGGGATCGATCCATGCCACCGTCGTGCCCACGGCAATCGGCTCGCCGGTGATCGGCGCCAGGTCGCGAATGACGCCGGTGCCGGGAGCCTCCACTTCCATCATCGACTTGTCCGTCTCCATCTCGAACAGGATGTCGCCCTGGCGCACGAGATCGCCCGCCGCCACTTTCCAGGCCGCGATCGATCCGGATTCCATGTCCATGTCGACTTTCGGGAGCACCACTTCGATCGGCGGCATCAGTTGCGCGCTCCTCGCATCAGCGTTGTCACGGCGGCGACGATCGTGTCTTCCTGCGGCACGCTCGCTTTCTCCAGCACGGGGTTGTACGGGATCGGCGACTCCGCGCCGCCGAGGCGCACGACGGGCGCCAGCAGCCGGCGCACGACGTCGTGCTCGGCGACGCGCGCCGCGATCTCGGCGCCGATGCCCATCGTCTTCACGCCCTCGTAGACGACGACGAGGCGGCGCGTCTTGGCGACGCTGGCGACGATCGTGTCGGTGTCGATCGGCCGCAGCGAGCGCAGGTCGACGACCTCGGCGTCGATGCCCTCCTGTGCGAGGCGTTCGGCCGCCGCCGCGGCGCGCAGCGCCATCACCGAGGCGGCGACGATCGTCACGTCGCGGCCCTCGCGGCGCACGATCGCGCGGCCGATGGGCACGCGATACGCTTCCTCAGGCACCGGCCCCTTCGTCTTGTAAAGGAGCTTGTGCTCGAACATCAGCACCGGATTGGGATCGTCGATCGCCGCGAGCAGCAGCCCCTTGGCGTCGTGCGGCGTCGACGGCTGCACGACTTTCAACCCCGGCACGTGCGCGAACCACGCCTCGAGGCTCTGGCTGTGCTGCGCGGCGGCGCCCGTGCCCGATCCGCCCGGCAGGCGCACGACCATCGGCACGCTGGCCTTGCCGCCGAACATGAACCGGATCTTCGCCGCCTGGTTGACGAGCTGCTCCATCGCCAGCGTGGCGAAATCGGAGAACTGGATCTCGAGCACCGGGCGCATGCCGGTCAGCGCCGCGCCCACCGCGGCGCCGGCGAGGCCCAGCTCGCTGATCGGCGTGTCGATCACGCGCGCGGCGCCGAAGCGGTGGAAGAGGTCACCCGACACGCCGAACGCACCGCCATAGACGCCCACGTCCTCGCCGAACAGGAACACGCGCGGGTCGGCCGCCATGGCCTGCCCGAGCGCCTCGCGGATCGCCTCCGCGTACGACAGCATCCGCGTCGACTGCGCAGCGACCGCCTCAGTCGGCATAGACGTCCCGGGTCAGCTCGGCGGGATCGGGATCGGGACTCGACTTGGCGAATTCGAGCGCGCGCTCGATCTCGGCTTGCGCAGCGGCCTCGATCCCGGCGAGCGCGCTGGCATCGAAGCGTCCCTGCGCGACGAGCTCGGCCTCGAGGCGGCGGATGGGATCGCGTGCGCGCCACGCCTCGATCTCGTCCTTGGTGCGGTAGAGATTGCGGTCGCTCTTGGAGTGACCGCGCAACCGGTAAGTCTTGCACTCGACGAGCGTCGGACCGGCGCCCGTGCGCGCACGCTCGACCGCGTCGCGCGCTGCGGCGGCCACGGCCGGCAGGTCGTTGCCATCGACGACGATTCCGGGCATGCCGTATGCATCGGCGCGGTCGGCGACGTTGGGCACCGCCATCGCCTGCGCAATGTCCATCGACATTCCGTACTTGTTGTTCTCGCAGACGAAAACCACCGGCAGCTTCCAGATCGACGCCATGTTGAGCGATTCGTGGAACGCGCCTTCGTTGGCGGCGCCGTCGCCGAAGAACACCATGCATACCCGCGCGAGCTTTTGCGCCTTGATGCTCATGCCCACGCCCACGGCGATGGGAAGGCCGCCGGCGACGATGCCGTTGGCGCCGAGGTTGCCGCCGTCGACGTCGGCGATGTGCATCGAGCCGCCGCGGCCGTGGCAGTAGCCCGTCTCCTTGCCGAAGAACTCCGCGAGCATGCGCGCAGGGTCGGCGCCCTTGGCGAGGCAATGACCATGGCCACGATGCGTGGACAGGATGTAGTCGTCGCGCGCGAGCGGCAGGATCGCGCCGACGGCGCTCGCCTCCTGGCCGATCGACAGGTGCATCGTGCCGTGCACGAGGCCGCGCATGTAGCTCGCTTCCGCGGTCTCCTCGAACTTGCGGATGAGGTGCATGCGCATGAGCGCGGTGCCGAGCGTGGCGTCGTCGAGCGCGGCGAGTGCCGCGCGCATCGCGCCGGCCGCCGCCTGCGCGCCGGAAGCGCCGTGCAAGGTGTGCCTCTGCATCGTGTCTCTCGAGGCGTCAGGCGGCCGCTTCGCGCACCCAGTTGTCCTGCGCGCGGCGCACCTCGACGATCTTTTGGCGGGCATCGGGCACGCAGTTGGCGTACGTCAGGTATTCACCCTTGGCGATGCGTGCCGTGACCTTCGCACCCTGCGCCAGCCCCAGCGGCAGCGCGTGGTGCGCGAGGGCGTCGGCGCGCGACAGCGCGTAGCCGCGATAGCAGTACTCGCCAATCGCGTCGAGCACCTGGCCCGGCTCGAGGTCGCGCTTGGCGCGCGCGCCGACTTCCGCCGACGGCGTCGGCAGCGGCCGCATGTGGCTCTGGCCGTACAGCACCGCCGCCGCGGCGGACAGCGGCACTTCGAGGCTCGTCAGGTGGTAGGGCCGGTAGAAGGTGTAGTAGGGGCCGTCGCCGAGCTGCAGGTCCTGCATGCGCTCGCGCAGCCGCGGATGGCGCATCTCGGCGACCGCGAACACGCCCGGCGCCACGCCGCGCGCCGTGGTGAAGTCGACGACGCCCTTGCGCGACAGCAGTCCTCCCTCGTCGCGCGGGCAGAACGTCGTGTGCAGCGTGGCGAGCGGCGCCGACGGTCCGTGCATGCCCGGAACGTCCGGCACGAGTCCGGTGGCGTTGGCGAGCGCGACCATCTCCACCATCGTCTTCGAGCCGTCGATGAACTCCACCAGCATCCGCGGGTTCATGTTGCGCCGCTTCGCCTCGGCGACGTAAGCATCGGGCGTGGCATCGACGCGGAACGGATTGTTCTTGCCCTTGCCGGTGGCGACGATCGGGTAGCCGAGACCGCGCAGGAAGTTGACGAGCTCCATCGTCGAGCTGGGCTCGTCGCCGGCGCCGAGCGTGTACACGACGTTGGCCTGCGCCGCCTTGGCAGCGAGGTAGGCGCCGATGGTGACGTCGGCCTCGACGTTCATCATCACGATGTGCTTGCCGGCGTTGATCGTGGCCAGCGCGACCTCGGCGCCGACGTTCGGATTGCCGGTGGCGTCGATCACCACGTCGACTCCCTCGGCGGTGCAGACATCGCGCGGCGACTTGCAGACGGCCAGGCGGCCGCGCGCCATCACGCGCGCGACGCCGGCGGCATTGTCGGTCATTTCCGGCGCGCGCCCGCCGTCGCCGGCAATGCGACAGGCCGCCATCACGTTGTCGGGAATCGCGTCGGCGGCGGCGACCACGGCGATGCCTTGCATCAGGCCGATCTGCACGATGATGTCCGTGCCCATCTGGCCCGCACCGATCAGGCCGACGCGGACGGGCTTGCCCTGGCGGTGGCGGCGGTCGAGGCCTTCGGCCACGGACCCGCCGGTTCGATCGAGCGTAATGACGGACACTGGTCGGTTCCTCCGGCGACGATTGAAATGTCGCCTCGTGCCCCCGCCATCCCTGGAGCGGTTGCGGACATTTGTAATTGATGCGTAACATATCTCCGCACGCACGAACCGTCAAGACCGGGATTGGTCGGCGACGCGGATCCTTCCGGCGGAAACGGTCCGACCTCGATTGACACGGGGTGTTGGGCAATGACAGGCTCACACATGCCAGATGACAATGCTGTAGGCAACAATAACGGCTCGCCGACGGACCTCGTGCGCGCCGTCTGGCTGTATTACATCGAGGGGCTGACGCAAGAGGCGATCGCCCATGCGATGGGCGTGAGCCGCGCCAAGGTGATTCGCCTCCTGGCCGCCGCGCGCGAGCAGGGCGTGGTGCGCATCGGCATCGAGGCCAAGGGCGGCGCGCAACTTTCGCTCGAGCGCCGGCTGATGGACGCCTACCATCTCGATGCCGCGATCGTCGCGCCGTCGCCGACGGAGGAGGGCGCGGTGCCCGCGGTCGTCGGCCACGCCGTGGGCGCGTGGCTCGGCGACGAGGTGCGCGACGGCATGGCGCTCGGCGTCGGCTGGGGCGCCACGCTCAGCATGAGCCTCAAGTCGCTGGCGGCGCAGCCCTTCGAGCACTTCTCCGTGATATCGCTGCTCGGCGGCATGACGCATTCGCGCGCGGTGAATCCCTCGGCGGTCGCGCGGCGGATGGCCGACGCGCTGTCGGCCGACTGCTTCCAGCTGACCGCGCCGGTATTCGTCGCCAGCGAGGCGACGCGCGACGCGCTGTGGGCGGAGGTTGGCCTGCACGACCTGCTCGAGCGCGCACGCCGTGCCGATCTCGCGATCGTCAGCGTCGGCGACGTCAGCGCGGCATCGACGCTGTTCCGCGAAGGCCTGCTGCCGCGCTCGGAGCTCGCCAGCCTGATCGGCGCCGGCGCCGTCGGCGAAGTGCTGTGCCAGTTCCTCGACGCCAACGGCCGCGTCGTCGATCACCCGGTCAGCCGGCGCGTGGTGGCGATCCCGCTCGAGGACTTGCGGCGCGTGCCGCGCATCGCCATCGCCGCCGGCGGCCGGCGCAAAGTCGCGGCGATCCGCGCCGTGCTGAAAGCGACCGGCGCGCGCGTGCTGATCACCGACCAGGACGCCGCCGAAGGCCTGCTCTCGCGCTGACACGGGCGACCGCGCGGCGGCCCGTGGCGCCGTAACCCGCGCACGCCCGACCTGTGCGTTGCAAGATTGCCTGCGGACGAATCGTGTAGTGAACAGTACGTCGTCGCGCGGGGCGTGCACGAATCCGGCGCGTCACAACTTGCAAAGATGCCCCGGGATCGTTTCATGCGAAATTTCTGCACGATCGGTCGGCGCGCCGCGCTTTCGTGCACCGTTGTGGCCGTGCGCTCAGCCTTCGGCGGGCACGTCGAATGCGGTGCGGCGACCTTCGCGCGTCTGCGCCGCAATGATCGTGCAGGCGCGCTCGACGTGGCGCGCCATTCCCCGGGCGTCGAACAGCGTGCCCGCTTCGCGCGCGGTGGCGAGTCGCGCGCGCAGCGCGCCAAGCCGCGCCGGGTCGAGGGCGAGGGCGGTGGCGAGCGCGACGTAGCGCTCGACATCGTCCGCGACGAGCTCCGGCACACCCGCCGCGATGACGAGGCTCGCGCCCACGCGCCCGGCAAACGTTTCACCCGGCCACGTCACCAGCGGGCAGCCCATCCACAGCCCGTCGCTCGCCGTGGTGTGCGCGTTGTAGGGCCACGTGTCGAGGCACAGGTCGACGTGGCGATAGAGGGCCAGATATTCGTGGGCAGCGCGCCGCGTGGCGAACACGATGCGGGCGGCGTCGACGCCGCGCGCGGCGAATTCGCGGCGCGCGTTGGCGATCACCGGATCGACGCCGTCGCGGACCAGCAGCCAGAGCAGGGCGCGGGGCACATCGGCGAGGATCCGCGCCCAGGCGTCGAACACCGCGGCGTTGAGCTTCCACGCGGCATTGAAGCTGGCGAATACGAACGCGGCCGGATCGAGGCCGAGCTCGGCGCGCGAGGGCGCTGCCGCCGCGAGGCGCGTGCGATCGTTGGGCTGGTAGCACACCGGCAGCCGCACCAGCGCCTCGGCGTAGTCGGCCGCATGCGCGTCGGGCACGACGACGCGGTCGGCCAGCAAATAGTCGATGAACGGCGCGGCCAGCGTGCCCGGATAACCGATCCAGTGCACTTGCGCGGGCGCCGGCCGCAGGGCCAGTGCCGCGCTCGGCGCGCCCTCGGTATGGCCCTTGAGGTCGATCAGCACGTCGAGCGCGTCCTCGCGGATGCGCGCAGCGAGCTCCTGCGGACGGCGGCCGCGCATGTCGACGAAATGCTCGACGGCCGCCGCCACGCGTGCGCGCATCGCGCTGCCGTCGTCGGGTCCCGTCGAATAGGCGAAGACTTCGCAACGTGCACGGTCGTGCGCCTCGAGCACACCGGCGAGGAGCACCGCGGTCGGGTGCTGGTAGAAGTCGCCGGACAGGTAGCCGAGGCGCAGGCGCCGGCCGGCGCGCGGTGTCGCGGCGACGGCATCGGGCTCAGGTCCCGGCGGTAAGAATGCCGCCGACCATGTCGCGGCGCAGGCGCGCTGCTCGGCCCGCGTCGACGGGTCGGACAGCAGCGAGAACGGCGTCAGCAGCGGCTGCCCGGCGGCGACGCCGGCACGAAAGCGCTGTTGCAGGTCGGCGAGGCCATTCCAGTCGAGCAGCGACTTGCGGGCGAACACGAGCTGCGACAGCGCGGCGCCGTTGCCGGGCTCGGCCGCCAGCACCCGGGCGTGCGCTTCGATCGCCGCGGGCAGATCATGCGCACGCGTGGCGATCCATGCGGCTTCGGTCCACAGCGCGGTGCTTCCAGGATGCCGATCGAGCGCGCCGGCGATCGTCGCGCGCGCGGCATCGAAGTCACCGGATTCCGCCTCGAGCTGCGCGCAAAGGCCGGTGGTCGATCGATCATCCGGCGCCAGCGCCCGCGCCCGACGCGCCGCCAGCAGCGCGTCGGCGGCATGACCCTGATCCTGCAGCGCGAGCGCCAGGTTGAACCAGCCGCCGACGAGGCCCGGCGCCAGCCCGGTCGCGCGCCGCGCCAACGTCGCCGCCGCTGCAGCGTCGCCGGCGCGCAAGGCCACGCCCGCAGAAACCGCATGAACTTCTGCGCCCAACGGGCTGATCGCCAATGCCTTGTCGATCGATGCCAGTGAGCCGGGACGGTCGCCGGCAGCCAGCTGGGCGTTCGCGAGCCCAAGCCAGGCATCCGCGTTGCGCGCGTCGAGCGCCAGCGAGCGCGCGAACTCGCGCGCGGCGTCGACGACGTGGCCGGAGTCCAGCAGCACGCGCGCCAGCAGCGCCACCGTAGGCGCGTCCGGTGGCACGACCGCGAGGCGCGCGAGGCAGGCATTCAGCGTGTCGCGCAGGCGGCCGGCACGGTAGAGATCGACGGCTTGACGGTACGTGGGCGGGTCGCCTGCGGCACCCCCGTCACTTCGCATAATTTGTATTATGTCAAAAGACTATCGGATCCGATGCATTACCGTATCACGCGAGTCCACAGGCCGATCTCGCCACGTTTCGTCGCCCCGTCCCGCGGGTTGCCTGGCAGTCGTCAGGCCGGCCGGGTACCGCACCGCAGCCGCCACGCGACGAGCATGCCCAATGCCGATGCGGCCCCGGCCACCACGTACATGGTTGCGTAGCTGGTCATGACGACGACCCAGCCTGCAACGGGCGCTGCGATGGCCATCGCCACGTCGAGGAACATCACGTACGCGCCCATCGCCGCGCCGCGCGCCTGGGGCGGCGCCCGGTGTGCCGCCTCCACGCCGAACGCCGGAAACGCGAGCGAATAGCCGAAGCCCGTCAAGGCCGCACCGATGCCGGCGATCGCGGGGGTTGCGGCGAGGCCAATCACCACCTGCCCCGCCGCCGCCACCGCCACGACGACGAGGGCGACGCGGGCGCCGCCGATCCGGTCCGGCAGGTGGCCGAACACGAGGCGCGCGACGATGAATGCCGCGCCGAACGCGGTGAACGCGAGCGAGGCGTGGTCGAATCCGCGCGCTGCGTAAAGGAGCGCGATGAATGCCGAGACCACGCCGAAGCCGATGCTCGCCAGTGCCAGGCCGAGGCCGGGCAGCGCGACGCTGTGCAGCACCCGCAGGAATGCGACCCGGCCGCGTCCGCTGCCGCGCTGATCGGGCACGCCGCGCAGGACGGCGAGTGCCGCCAGCGGCGCCAGCAGTGCGATGACGCCGATGCTGGCGAAGTGCCAGCGGGCGTAGACCGCGCCGCCGAGCGGCGCGCCAAGCGACCAGCCCGCGAAGATCGCGTTGCCCACCCACACCATGATGATGCCGGTGGCGCGCCCGCCGGCGCGGGACATTCCCCACGCCAGCGCGCCGGTGGCGATCATGCTTTCGGCGCAGCCCAGCGCCGCGCGCCCGGCGACGAGCACGATGAGCGACACGTTCGGCCGCGCCAGCACCGCCAGCGAGGCCAGGTACAGCGCGCCGGCCAGCATCGTCGCCACGAGTCCGGCGATTACCGCGGTCCGTGGACCGCGCCCGTCAGCGACCGTGCCCGCCCAGGGGCGCGACGCCAACGACGCCACGAACTGCACGCCGACGATCGCGCCGACGACCACCGGCCCGAAACCCAGGGTGCGATTGACATGCAGCGGCAGCGTGGGCAGCGACGCACCGACGACCACGAACAAGACGAACACCGCGCCGAGGATGGCGGCGATGCGCCGCACGACCTCTCGCTGGGGCAATGGCCGGCCGGCTGTTGACTCGTGTGGAGTACCCGATGTTTCGCTCACATTCGCTTTCATAAAGTGGCGCGCTTATTCATGAGACTGGACATCAACAGATGTCACGAATCGCGCTGTTTATTAGTATATATACGGTGGTTACGTACCGGAAGAGTGGACAATTGACACCGGACATTATATGAGCTTACGCTCGCATTACTGACTTCGCCTCCCGGACGATGCGCCCCGTTCCGCCGCCCCGCAAACTGCCGCGCCAGGCCCGCTCGCAACAGACGGTGGAAGCGATCCTCGACGCGGCCGCCCGCGTGTTCGGGCGCGACGGTTACGCCGGCGCCACGACCAACCGCATCGCCGACGTCGCCGGCGTCAGCATCGGCTCGGTGTACCAGTACTTCCCGAACAAGGATGCGCTGGTGGTCGCCCTGCACGCCCGGCATTCGCGGCGAATGCAGGCGGTGATGACCGCGGTGCTGGATGGCACCAACGAGGCATCGCTGCGCGACAACATTGCCGGCCT
>DATBOK010000126.1:0-17660 GCA_036553845.1 Casimicrobiaceae bacterium | reverse complement strand
GACCAGCAACACACCACACAACGACAACGCGAGCCTTTGCGCGCGCGGCGGACTGAACGGAATTCGCATGGCGATCGATTCGGCGCACGCATCGGCGCGGTAAAATTCTACACTGCCCGGCACCGCCATGTACGCTCCATCCTTCGTCCACCTCCGTCTTCACAGCGAATACTCGATCGTCGATGGCACGGTGCGCATCGACGACGCGATCGCCGCGGCCGTCGACGACGGCATGCCGGCGCTGGCGCTCACCGACCTCGCCAACATGTTCGGCCTCGTCAAGTTCTACCGCGCGGCGCGCGGCGCGGGGCTGAAGCCGATCATCGGTTGCGACGCCTGGGTCACGCACGAATCGTCGCGCGACCAGCCGTACCGGATCCTGCTGCTGGCAACCTCGCACGCGGGGTACCTCAAGCTCTGCACGTGGCTCACGCGCGCCTATCGCGGCAACCAGCATCGCGGCCGCGCCGAAATGCGCCGCGAGTGGTTTGACGAGGGCACCGGCGGCCTGATCGCGCTTTCCGGCTTTCGCGAGGGCGACGTCGGCCAGGCGCTCGCCCACGGCAACGCCACGGCGGCGGCCAGCGCGGCGCGTGCCGCGCTCGCGCGCTTTCCCGGCCGCTACTACCTCGAGGTGCAGCGCGCCGGGCATGCCGACGACGACACGCTGGTGGACGCGACGCTGCGCCTCGCCGCCGAGCTCGACGCGCCGGTGGTGGCGACGCACCCGGTGCAGTTCCGGCGCCGCGGCGATTTTCGCGCGCACGAGGCCCGCGTGTGCATCGCGCAGGGTGACCTGCTCGCCGATTCGCGCCGCCCGCGGCGCTATTCGCCCGAGCAATACTTCACCACGCAGGCCGAGATGGCAGCCAAGTTCGCCGACCTGCCGCAGGCGCTCGCCAACAGCGTCGCTATCGCGCAGCGCTGCAACGCCGCGATCGAGATCGGCCGCAACCACCTGCCGGCGTTCCCCACGCCCGAGGGCGTGACGCTCGACGCGCACCTGCGCGCCAAGGCGGAGGCGGGCCTCGACGCGCGCCTCACGCAGCTCTACCCCGACGCCGCCGCGCGCGACGCCAAGCGCGCGACCTACGCCACGCGTCTCGCGTTCGAGATCGGCACCATCGTGCAGATGGGCTTTGCCGGCTACTTCCTCATCGTCGCCGACTTCATCGAGTGGGCGAAGCACAACGACGTGCCGGTCGGACCCGGCCGCGGCTCCGGCGCGGGCTCGCTCGTCGCCTACAGCCTCGGCATCACCGATCTCGATCCGCTGCGCTACAACCTGCTGTTCGAGCGCTTCCTCAATCCCGAGCGCGTGTCGATGCCCGACTTCGACATCGACTTCTGCCAGGACACGCGCGAACGCGTGATCGACTACGTCAAGGCCAAGTACGGCGCGGAATCGGTGTCGCAGATCGCGACGTTCGGCACGCTCGCCGCGCGCGCCGCGGTGCGCGACGTCGGCCGCGTGCTCGACCTGCCCTACGGGCTCGTCGACGGCATCGCCAAGCTGATCCCGTTCCAGCCCGGGCGCACGGTGACGCTGCGCCGCCCCGGCCGCGAGCGCGAGTCCAACGTCATCTACGCGCGGGAAGCCGAACCGCAGCTCGAGGCGCGCGAGAAGGCCGAGGACGAGGTGCGCGAAGTGCTGTCGCTCGCCGAGGAGCTCGAAGGGTTGCCGCGCAACGTCGGCATGCACGCCGGCGGCGTGCTGATCGTGCCTGGCAAGCTCACCGATTTCTGCCCGCTGTACGTGCAGCCCGGCGCCGAAGCGCTGGTGTCGCAGTTCGACAAGGACGACGTGGAGGCCGCCGGCCTCGTCAAGTTCGACTTCCTCGGCCTCACCACGCTGACGATCCTCGACTGGACGCTGCGTTATGTGCGAAGGCTCGACCCCGGCAACACGCTGCGCCTCGACACGCTGCCGCTCGACGACCGCAAGACTTACGAGATCTTCCGCACCGCGAACGCGAGCGCGGTGTTCCAGTTCGAATCGCGCGGCATGCGCGACCTCCTGCTGCGCGCGCCGCCGACGCGTTTCGAGGACATCGTGGCGCTGGTCGCGCTGTACCGGCCGGGCCCCATGGAGCTCATTCCGGAATACGTCGAGGCGCGGATGGGACGACGCCGCGTCGAGTATCCCGATCCGCGGCTCGCGCCGATCCTCGGCGACACCTACGGCGTGATGGTGTACCAGGAGCAGGTGATGCAGATCGCGCAGGAAATCGGCGGCTACACGCTGGGCGGTGCCGACCTCCTGCGCCGCGCGATGGGCAAGAAGAAGCCGGAGGAGATGGCCAAGCATCGCGACATCTTCGCCGCCGGCGCGCAGGCCAACGGCCTCACCCGGGCGAAGGCGATGCAGCTCTTCGACCTGATGGAGAAGTTCGCGGGCTACGGGTTCAACAAGTCGCATGCGGCGGCCTATGCGCTGGTCGCCTACCAGACCGCCTACTTCAAGGCGCACCATCCGGCGGCGTTCATGGCCGCCAACCTGTCGCTGGTGATGGACGACACCGACAAGGTGCGCGCGCTCTACGCCGACGCGCAGGACCAGGGACTCGCTATCCTGCCGCCCGACGTCAACGCCTCGGCGTACCGGTTCGAGCCGGTCGATCCGCAGCGCATCCGCTACGGCCTTGGCGGCATCAAGGGCACTGGCCTCGGCGCGATCGAGGCGATCGTCGCCGCGCGCGAAAGCGGCGGCGCGTTCAGGAGCCTCGCCGACTTCTGCATGCGCATCGACAAGCGCGCGGTCAACCGGCGCGCGATCGAGGCGCTGATCAAGGGCGGCGCGTTCGACGCGATGGAGCCGCGCCGCGCCGCGCTGTTCGCTGCGCTGGGCCCATTGCTCACCGCCGCCGAGCGCGCCCAGGCGCAGATCGCACAGGACACGCTGTTCGGTGGTGAAGCCGGCGACGCGATGCCGGCGCTGCCCGGCGTCCCCGCGTGGACGGAGGCCGAGCGCCTCGCGCACGAGAAGTCCGCTCTCGGCTTCTACATCTCCGGCCACCCGTTCAACGCGTACGCCGCGGAGATCGCGGGTCTCGTGCGCACGCGGCTCGCGGACATCGAGCCGCGCGCCGACCGGTACCTGATCGCCGGCGTGGTCACCGCGGTGCGCACGCAGGTGAGCCGGCGCGGCAAGATGGCATTCGTCACGCTCGACGACGGCAAGGCGTCGCAGGAAGTCGTGGTCTTCAACGAGACGTTCGAGGCGGTGCGCGCGCGGCTGCGCGAGGATTCGCTGGTGGTCGCCGACGTCAAGGTGATGCAGCGCGTCTCCGAGGATGGCGAGGCGCAGGGCCTGCGCGTCATCGTCGAGACCGTCTACGACCTGGCCGAGGCGCGCAAGCGCTTCGCGCGGCGCCTGGCGCTCGCCTGCAACGGCAACGCGTCGGGCGACCGCCTCGAACAGATTCTCGCGCCCTATCGCCGCGGCGCGACGCCGATCAGCGTGCACTACGAGAACAACGGCGTGGGTGGCGACTGCGAGCTCCCGGCCGAATGGCGCGTCGACCTCGACGACGCGCTGATCGAGCGCCTGCGGGAGTGGCTGTCGCCGTCGAACGTGACGATCGTGTATTAGTGCCGATTGCGGCGCTCGCGGCGCGCTACGCCGCATTCCTTCGGCAACCCGACGTCGCGCGCATTCTCGCGCTGACGTTCGTCGCGCGGATGCCGGTCGGCACGCTGACGCTGTCGATGCTGCTGCACGTGCGCGCGATCACGGGATCGTTCGCCGTCGCCGGCGGCGTCGTCGGCGCGTACCTGACCGCCTCGGCGCTGTCGGCGCCTTTCGTCGGCCGCTGGGTGGACCGCCGCGGCACCGTCGCGCCGCTCGCGCTGACCGGCGCGCTCTACCCGCTTTCGATCGGCGTGCTGCTCGTCGCCGACAGCCTCGGGCTGTCGTTCGCGGCGATGCACGTCGCCGCGGCATCGGCCGGCGTGTTCGCGCCGCCGATCGTCGGCATCACGCGCACGATGCTGCGCCAGCGATTCACCGACGAGCATGTGCGCCGCACCGCCTTCGCGCTCGACGCCGTGCTGGTCGAGATGGTGTTCACCGTCGGACCGCTGCTGGTCGCCGCGATGCTGGCGTTCGCCTCGCCGCGCGCGGCGCTGGCAATGGCCTGGTGCTTCGCGCTGGCCTCGGTGCCGGCGTTCGCGCTGTCGCGCGCGCTGCGGTATTTGCGCACCAACCGTGACACCGAGCGCAGCCTCCTCGGCCCGATCGCCGACCGCCGGCTTCTCGGCATCTACGCGCTGACCATCGTCATCGCCGTCGGCTTCGGCGCGTTCGAAGTCGGCTACCCGGGCTTCGGCGTCGCGCTCGGCGCGACGTCGATCGGCGGCGTGCTGATCGCGGTGAACTCCGTCGGGAGCGCGCTGGGGGGCCTCGCCTACGGCGGCCTGCACGTCGGACTTTCGCCGCAACGGATCGCGCCGCGGCTGCTCGCGGCGATGGTCGTGCCGCTCGCGCTGCATGCGGTGACGTTGAATCTCGCCATCCTGTGCGTGCTGGCGTTTCTCACCGGCGCACTGATCGCGCCCGCGCTGACGTCGGTGATGCTGATGATCAGCACGCACGCACCGGCGCGCTATGCCACCGAAGCATTCACCTGGTCGTCGACGTGCATCCTGGGCGGGCTCGGCATCGGCACGATCGTCGCCGGGCACATCGTCGACACGCACGGCCCACAGGCAACGATGCTGTTCGGCGCGTGTACGATGGCACTGGCGGCGATCGTCGCTGCGATCGTCGCGCGCCACCTCCCGGAGAACATCACCCCATGACATTGCCTTCGACCATGCGCCAGATCGCCGTGCGCGCGCCCGGCGGCGCCGACCAACTCATTGTCGCCGACGCGCCCCTGCCGCCACTCAAGCCCGGCGAGGTGCTGGTCGAGGTGGCGTGGGCCGGCGTCAATCGCCCCGACATCGCGCAGCGCGCCGGCCACTACCCGCCGCCGGCGGACGCGTCGCCCATTCTCGGCCTCGAGGTGTCCGGCACGATCGCCGCGTGCGCGCCGGACGTCACGCAATGGCACGTCGGCGATCGCGTGTGCTCGCTCGTGGCGGGTGGCGGCTACGCCGAATACTGCACGGCGCCGGAGGCGTGGTGCATGCGCATCCCGTCGCCGCTCACGCTCGAGCAGGCCGCCGGCGTGCCCGAGAATTATTTCACCGTGTGGAACAACGTCTTCGACCGCGCGGGGCTCAAGTCCGGCGAAACGATCCTCGTCCACGGCGGCTCGAGCGGCATCGGCCTCGCCGCGATCCAGCTCGCCAAGGCCTTCGGCGCCACGGTCTTCACCACCGCCGGCAGCGCGGCGAAGGTCGCGTTCTGCCGCGACATCGGCGCCGATCATGCGATCGATTACAAGACGCAGGACTTCGTCGCCGAGGTCGCGCGCATCACCGCCAAGCGCGGCGTCGACGTCGTGCTCGACATGGTCGGCGGCGACTACATCGAGAAGAACCTGAAGGTGCTGGCCAACGACGGCCGCCTCGCGCTGATCGCGTTCCAGAAGGGCAGCCGCGTCGAGTGCGACTGGGTGTCGATCATGGCGAAGCGCCTGACGGTCACCGGCTCGACAATGCGGCGCAGCCCGTTCGCGCGCAAGGTGGCGCTGGCGCAGGAGCTGCAGAAGGACGTGTGGCCGCTGTTCGGCGCCGGCAAGGCCAGGGTGGTGATCGACTCGACGTTCAAGCTCGCCGACGCCGCGGCGGCGCACCGGCGCATGGAAACCTCGCAGCACATCGGCAAGATCCTGCTCGAGGTGCGCGGCGGGTAGACGTCAGTACGTGGCGCGGCCGCCCGAGCAGTCGAACACCGCGCCCGTCGAGAAGCTTGCATCCTCGCTGGCGAGCCAGCACACCAGCGCGGCGATCTCGTCGACGGCGCCGAAGCGCCCCATCGGGATCTTCGACAGCATGAAGTCGATGTGCTGCCGCGTCATCTGGTCGAAGATGGCGGTGCGCACCGCCGCCGGCGTTACGCAGTTGACGCGGATGCCCGTCGTCGCGAGCTCCTTGCCGAGCGATTTGGTGAGTCCGATCACCGCGGCCTTCGACGCCGAGTACGCCGACGCGTTGGGATTGCCCTCCTTGCCGGCGACCGACGCGATGTTGACGATGCGCCCGTAGTCGCCCTTGCGCATCAGCGGCACCACGGCGCGATTGCAATAGAAGAGTCCATGCACGTTGACGTCGAACACGCGGCGCCATTCCGCCACCGGGTACGCCTCGACGCTCGCATTGGGTCCGGTGATGCCGGCGCTGCAGACGAGGATGTCGACGCCGCCCAGTGCCGCCGCCGTGTCGCGCGCGGCCGCATCGACCGCGTCGGCATCGGCGACGTCGAGCGCGACGGCGTGCGCGGACCGGAGCGTCGCCGCCGCCGTGGCAAGCGCCGCCGCGTCGCGATCCCACAGTGCGACGCGCGCGCCACCTGCATGCAGGCGTTGCGCGACCGCGAGGCCGATGCCGGCGGCACCGCCGGTGACGATGGCCGTGCGGCCGTCGAAGTCGAGGCGATTCATGGAAATGCGCGGATTTGCGAGCGTGAACGGGCGCACGATCATAGCATCGGCGAATGCGCGCCTCTCGCATCCGTCATTCCCGCCAAAGCGGAAACCCGGCGGCCGCTTCAGACGTCGAAGCGGATGCCCTGCGCCAGCGGCAGCGCGCCGCTGTAGTTGATCGTGTTCGTGGCGCGCCGCATGTACGACTTCCAGGCGTCCGAGCCGGACTCGCGGCCGCCGCCCGTCTCCTTCTCGCCGCCGAACGCGCCGCCGATCTCGGCGCCCGACGGACCGATGTTGACGTTGACGATGCCGCAATCGCTGCCGGCGGCCGCCATGAAGCGCTCGGCCTCGCGCACATCGTTGGTGAAGATCGCCGATGCAAGTCCCTGCGGCACCGCGTTGTTGAGCGCGATCGCCTCGTCGAGCGTGCGATAGCGCAGCACGTACAGGAGCGGCGCGAACGTCTCGCGCGCGACCAGCGGCGTCTGCGCGGGCATCTCGGCGAGCGCCGGCTGCACGTAGTACCCGCCTTCGCGATTCGCGACGATGACGCGATCTCCGCCGCTGACGCGGCCGCCATCGGCACGCGCCTGCGCGAGCGCCTCCTGCATCCGCGCGAACGACGCGGCGTCGATCAGCGGGCCGACGAGCGTGCCCGCCGCAAGCGGATCGCCGATCGGCAGGCTGCCGTACGCCGCCTTCAGCTTCGCCACCAGCGCATCGTGCACCGACTCGTGCACGATGAGGCGCCGCAGCGACGTGCAGCGCTGCCCGGCGGTGCCGACCGCGGCGAACGTGATCGCGCGCAGCGCGAGATCGAGGTCGGCCGACGGCGCCACGATCAGCGCGTTGTTGCCGCCGAGCTCGAGCAGCGTGCGCGCGAGGCGCGCGGCGGCGATGGCCGCCACTTCGCGGCCCATGCGCGTGCTGCCGGTGGCCGACACGAGCGCCACGCGCGGGTCCTGCGCGACGAGCATGCCGACGTCCCGCGCGCCGAGCACCAACTGCGACAGCCCCTCGGGCACCCCGCCCGCGGCGGCTGCCGCCTGCGCGAACAGCGCGTTGCAGGCGAGCGCGGTCAGCGGCGTCTTTTCCGACGGCTTCCACACCACGGCATTGCCGCAGACGAACGCCAGCGCCGCGTTCCACGACCACACGGCCACGGGAAAATTGAACGCGCTGATGACGCCGACGACGCCGAGCGGGTGCCAGGTTTCCATCATCCGGTGGCCCGGACGCTCGGAGGCGATCGTCAGTCCGTAGAGCTGGCGCGACAGTCCGGTGGCGAAGTCGCAGATGTCGATCATCTCCTGCACTTCGCCGAGACCCTCCTGCAGGATCTTGCCGGACTCGATCGTGACGAGTTGGCCCAGCGCGTCCTTGTGCGCGCGCAGGAGCGTGCCAAACACGCGCACCAGCTCGCCGCGGCGCGGCGCCGGCACGTCGCGCCAGGCCACCGACGCCGCCTGCGCGCGCGCGAGCTTGACCGCGACCGATGCGGCATCGTCGGCACGCAGCGATGCCAGCATGTCGCCGTCGATCGGCGAGCGCACCTCGACGCCGCCGCCGCGATGCGCCGCCAGGTCCACGCCCAGCGAATCGAGAAGTGTTGCGATGTCCATCGAGGAATCTCCGATGCGGTGGTCGCGGCGCAGCGCCGCGCGCGCGCCGGCGCCGGTGGTGCGCGGCGCGCTCATTGATAGTAGCGCCCGAAGCGATTGGCGAGGAAGTCGGCGAGGCTCGCGTCCTCCTGGCGCACGAAGCCGCGCTGCGGCAGCTTGCCGCCGACCAGGAGGTCGACCATCGCACAGATGCCGGCGGCGGTGGTGATCTGGATCGCCGACAGGTGCTGGCCGTTGACCACCTGGCTGTAGATCTTCTTCGCGTAGGTCTGCTGTGTCAGGCGTCCGCTCTTCATGCCGCTCACGGTGACGAAGATCAGCACGACGTCCTGCAGCGTCATCGGGATCGCGGTCTCCAGCACGTCCTTCAGGATGTCGCGGCGCTGGCCCAGGCGCAAGTCGCGGATCAGCGTCTTGACGATGTCGCGATGGCCCGGGTAGCGCACCGTCTTGTAGTTGAGGTTCTCGACGCGGCCCTTGAGCGAGTCGCACAGCGTGCCCAGGCCGCCGGAGGTGTTGAAGGCCTCGTAGGCGATGCCGTCGAGCGAGAACGCCTCGATCTCCTCCAGCGCCAGCGTCTCCTTGAGCTCGCCGTCGATGATCGCCTCGCAGGGGTTGCAGTACTCGTTGATGAGGCCGTCGGTGCTCCACGTCAGGTTGTACTTGAGCGCGTTGGTCGGGTAGATCGGCAGCGCGCCGACGCGCATCTGCACGTCGCGCAGTGCATCGAACGCCTTGGCGAGGTCGTTGGCGACGATCGACACGAAGCCCGGCGCGAGCCCGCATTGCGGCACCATCGCGCTTTGCGCATCCTTCGCCAGCGCCTTCACCGCCTGCGTGCTCGATACGTCCTCGGTCAGGTCGAAATAGTGCGCGCCGGCGGCCTTGGTGGCGCCGGCGATCGCCGGCGTCAGGTAGTACGGCGACGCCGACAGCACGACGTCGTGGCCGGGCAGCACGCGCGCGAGCGCGGCGGCGTCGCTGCAGTCGATCGACACGGCGGCGACGTTGGCGCGCGCCATCTGCGCGAGGCGCGTGGCGTCGCGGTCGACGATGGTCAGCGCGTAGTCGCCGCTGCCGCCGAGCAGGTTGACGATGGCGTCGCCGATCTTGCCGGCGCCGAGCAGGGCCAGACGGGTTTGCATGGCAGGTCTCCACGCGCAGGAAGGCGCGAATGGCCGCGAGCGTAGGGCATCGAGGCGACGAAAAACAGCCGCAAAACTGCCGGAATGCCGTAGACTTTCGTCGTTTCGACGATAAATTCTGGCGAAATGACGACGACGCCCCAGGATCGCAGACTTTTGGCCCTGTTGCGCGCCGATGCCCGCGAATCCACGGCCTCGATCGCGCGCAAGCTCGGCTTGTCGCGCACCACCGTGCAGGAGCGCATCGCGCGCCTCGAGCGCACCGGCGCGATCGCCGGCTACACGTTGCGCGAGCCCGATGGCCGCTCGACGGCACTCACCGCGCTGGTGCTGCTCAACGTCGACGCCAAGCAATCGGAGCGCGTGGTGCGCGAGCTGAAGGCGATGCCGGGCGTCAGCGCACTGCGCGCGGTGAGCGGCGTGTACGACTACGTCGCCACCGTCGACGCCGACACCACCGCGGAGCTCGACACCGAGCTCGATCGCATCGGCCGCCTGGCCGGCATCGAGCGCACGCAGACGCTCGTCGTGCTGTCGACGCGCTTCGAGCGCTGAGCGCGACGCTTGCGGTTGCCGCTAAGTCGCGCGATGCGCCACGCCGATCTGCGCGCATCCGGGCGGCTCGCCGGCAGCGACGGTCCGATGCGCGGGAAGGACAACGCCGAGGCCCGGCGTGATGGCGGTCATGGCGATTGACGCGAACGCGAACGCGGGGCGCGATCGCGGTGGTTGGTAACGCTGCATGATGTCGATCGAAAGGGAATTGGAATGGATCAAGCGTGCGCGGGGGACGCCGGCGCCGACGCGTCGACGACGACGAACTCGCCGGGAATCTTGTATGCGCGGCCGCGCTTCCACGCCGCGATCGCGTCGAGATAGCGCCGGCGCACGCGCCGCCGCACGTGGTCGTCGAAGCGCGACCACGCCAGCGCGACGGGACCGCCGACCAGCGCCGCATTGCACGCGTCGTCGGCGTCGCGGTAGTCGAGCGAGGTGGCGATGCGATGCTGCGCCACCACGTCGAAGCGCGCGTCGGCGCAGCTGCGCGCCAGCGTGTCGCGCCGGCCCAGGCGGAAGAACCGCGGGCACACCTCGCATTCGACTTCGGCGTTGACGATCGCGAACAGCCGCGACCAGCCGCAGCGCGAGCGCTCGCCCCACACCGCCATCACGGCGCGGCCACCAGGCCGCAGCACGCGCCGCATCTCGCGCAGCGCCGCGACCGGATCGGGCAAGTACATGAGGCCGAGCGCGCACAGCACGACGTCGACGCTGGCGTCGGGCAGCTCGAGGGCCTGCGCATCCATGCGCGCAAACGTCGCGTGGCGCACGTGCCGGTCGCGCGCATGCTGGCGCGCGTTGTCGACCATCCGCGAAGAAAGATCGACGCCGACGACGCTGCCATTCGGCCCGACGGCGGCGGCCGCCGCCAGCGACACGATGCCCGTGCCGCAGGCGACGTCGAGCACCGCCTCGCCCGGCACCAGCGCGGCGCTCGCCATCACCCGCGCGTGCATCGGCGAGAGTTGCGCCTGCCACAGCGCAGCATAGGCCACGGCGGCGAGGTCCCAGCCGCAGCGCTGGAGCCGCCGCTGCAGCCGGGGGTCCACGCTCAGGCGCGGGTGACGACGACTTCGACGTATTCGCTCGGCACCACCAGCGAGCCCGGGCCGGCACGATTCGCGCCGTCGAGAAGCGCCGTGAGGTCGCGCTCGAGCGTCGCCGCCTTGTCGGCCGGCAGCGCGCCGAACGCCTTGTGCACGGGGCCGTACCACGTGCGGAATACGTCGATGAAATGCGCGGCGGAGCGATAGCGAAACTGGAACATGCGCCGCGTCACCGCGATCTTCGCCGCCTTGTCGCCGAACAGTGCCTTGAGATGCGCCTCGACGCCCCACAGCGACGGCGGCTGCGCGCCGGCAGGTGGCGGAAGCTGCTTGCCCAGCACCTTGAACAACTGGCCGATGAAGCCTTCCGGCGTCCAGTTGGCGAGACCGATGCGCCCGCCCGGACGGCACACGCGCGCCATTTCCGCGGCGGAGCGCGCGTGGTCGGGTGCGAACATCACGCCGAACGTCGACAGCACGGCGTCGAACGTCGCGTCGGCGTAGGGCAGCGCCTCGACGTCGGCCACTTCGAACGTGACCTCGAGACGCTCGGCGTGCGCGCGCTCGGCGCCACGCTCGAGGAGCGCCGGCACGTAGTCGGTCGACGTCACCTTGGCACCGCGGCGCGCCGCCGCGAGGGTCGCGTTGCCGTTGCCGGCGGCGACGTCGAGCACTTTCTCGTCGTAGCGGATGTCGCAGGCTTCGGCCAGCGACTCGCCGACGATCTGCAGCGTGGTGCCGATGACGGCATAGTCGCCGCTGGCCCACGCCAGTTGCTGGCGGGCCTTGAGGGCGGGGAAGTCGATGGGGGCATTCATGCGATGGCTCCTGTGGTGGCTTGGAGGATCAAGCGACGCTTGTCCTGGGGAAAACACTGTGCCGCGGCGCGCGCGCGGCGTCCTGCCCGCGCGTCGTCGTCGAATGCTCGATCGTCCTCGGCGGCCCGCGCACGAACGCTCGCGTTGCCGGCGCGTCCGCGTTTGCTGACCGAGCGTCCGGCGTGGCGCTCCGGTGCCCGTCAGCTCTTGGCACCGCGCGTCGCCACGGCGACAATCGGGCCTTCGGCCGGATGGGGAGACGACGACCATGGAGACGCAGGCGATCGCGCAGGCGATGCAGCGGGCCGTGACGCTGCTGGAGCGCCGGCCCGGGCTCGGCATGCACGACGACCCGCCGGCCACCGCACGCTGGGAATCGGGCACGCGCGTGCACGCGAGCCACGCCAACGGCACGGTGATCGCGACGGACATGTCCGCCGAAGTCGGCGGCACCGGCGACCGCGTATCGCCGGGCTGGCTGTTTCGCGCCGGCGTCGCCAGTTGCGCGGCGACGATGATCGCGATGCTGGCGGCGCAGCGCGGGATCGCGCTGGCGACGCTCGAAGTGCGCGTCGACAGCCGCACCGACGCGCGCGGCTTCCTCGGCGTGCGCGACGCCGGCGGCAGCCCGGTCTACGCGGGCCCGCAGGTCCTCGAGCTCGTCGTCACGCTCGCCGGTCGCGACGAGGATGCGGCGCAGTTGCGCATGCTGGCGGAAGACGCATGCCAGCGCGCGCCGATCTCGAACGCCGTGCAGCACGCGACGCCGATGACGATGCGCATCGACGTCGTTGCCGCCTGAGGCCTGCGCCGCGCGATGGATGCCCTGTCCGAAACCCTGCGCGTGGTGCGTCTCGTCGGCGCCATCTTCATCAATGCGCGCTTCACCGCGCCGTGGTGCTACCAGTCGCCGAGCGCCGATTCGGCCGCGCCGGTGCTCGAGCCCGGCGCCGAGCGCGTCGTGATCTTTCACCTCATCACGGAAGGCGAGTGCTACGTCGAGCTGGACGACGCGCCGCCGATGCGCCTGACCGCCGGCGACGCCGTCATCTTTCCGCAGGGCCATGCACACCGCATGACGACGCAGCCGGGGCTCGTGCCGGCAAAGGGCCGGCGCCTCGTCGAGGTGCTGTCGCGCCGCCCGCGCCAGCTGTCGTATGGCGGTGGCGGCGCGCCGACGCGCCTGGTCTGTGGCTACCTCGCCTGCGACGCGCGGCTCGCGCGGATGCTGCTCGCCGGACTGCCGCCAGTAGTGCGCGTCAACGTGCGCGGCTCGAATGCCGGCATCTGGCTCGAGGCCTCGGTGCGCTATGCGCTGGCCGAGGCGCGCTCGCCGCGCCCGGGCGGCGCGGGCGTGCTCGCAAAGCTCGCCGAAGTGCTGTTCATCGAAGTGCTGCGGCTGTACATCGCCGACGCGAAGGACGATCGCACCGGCTGGCTCGCGGGGCTGGGCGACCGCATCGTCGGCACCGCGCTCAACGCGCTGCACACGCGCCCGGCGCACGCATGGACGCTCGAAGAGCTCGCACGCGCGTCGGGCACGTCGCGTTCGGTGCTCGCCGAGCGCTTCCAGCAGCTGGTGGGAAGCTCGCCGATGCAATACCTGACGCAGTGGCGGATGCTCCTCGCCGCCAATCTCCTGTCGCGCAGCAACGCACCGCTTGCGCGCATCGCCGAGGACGTCGGCTACCAGACCGATACCGCCTTCAGCCGCGCATTCCGCCGCGAGTACGGCGCGCCACCGGCGGCGTGGCGGAGGAATCAGAGCGGACGTGAGCTCGCGCCGTGAGGCGAAGCAAGTACCTGACCGTCTTCGATCGCCTGACCGGTCAGGCCTCGGCGATCGACAAATTCCGGTCCGATCGCGACTCCGGATCGAACATGATCTCGCGGACCTCCTGCGCGCACCGACAGCTTTCGGCAATCCGCGCAGCCCAAACGAGCGCCTCCTCACGCGAGGCAACCTCGATGATGGAGAACCCGCCGACGACGGCCTTTGACTCTGTCGCGGGCCCGGCGGTGACAGCCCCGTCGGTGGCGACGATGCTCGACTGTTGGCGTTGGATCCCGCCCCCGAAAATCCAGACCCCGGCGACCTTGGCCTCGCGGACCACCGCGTGCGCCGCCTCGCCCACCGCTGCCCAGTCGTCCTCGGGAATGTGGTCCATCGAGCCGTCGTCGAACGAGATCAGGTACCGGGGCATGTCGTCGCTCCTTCCTTCAGGTGGCCGCTCATGGCCGCCCGTCAATCATGTTGAGAGTCGACCCTTGGCTTGAGAGGAAATCGTCGCCTTCGCCGATGCCAGTGAGGACCAATGGTCTGCCTCGCGCTCGGTTGGTTTACTTACCGTCGTCCGCGCTCAGTCGGCGTCAACTGCTGAGCCGCGCCGGATATGGGCGACGCGTAACGACCTCCGTTACTTCTTCGCCTCCATCTGCCTGCGCAGCCGTTCCTCCTGCTCGCGGAGCTCGGGCGTCAACTCCGCGCCGAAGTCCTCGGCCTCGAAGATCTGGCGAATCTCGATCTCCGAGTCGCCTGGCATGGGATTCGGGCAACGCTTGACCCACTCGATGGCCTCGGCCATCGATTTGACGCGCCACACCCAGAAGCCCGCGACCAGCTCGTTCGTCTCAGTGAACGGGCCGTCGATCACCGTCCGCTTCGCACCCGAGAACCGGACGCGCGCCCCCTTCGAGCTCGACTGAAGGCCTTCGCCGGCCAGCATCACGCCGGCTTTCACGAGCTCTTCGTTGAACTTTCCCATTGCTGCGAGAAGCTTCTGGTCCGGAAGAGCACCGGCTTCCGAGTCCTTCGTCGCCTTGACCATTACCATGAATCGCATCGCTCGACCTCCATGGGCTGTCGATCGACAGGGATAGCGGCCAGTGGCGTCCGCCATCCCATGTCGTGATCGTTAAACAATTGGCACAGGCCTGTTACGCGTCAACGGACGGTCGCGGGTGACCGCGTTTCCGCCTGGGCGGCGCAGTTCTCGCCGAATTCATCCGGACCATACATTTGCCGGACCTCGGTCTCGCCCTCCCAGCCCGGCCAGTGCTTCTTGTGCAGTTCCATGAAGCGCACCGCCGACTGGACGGCATCGTCCCGCGACTTCATCTCGAACTGCGCGTAGCCGCCGAGGACTTCGTTGGTCTCGGTGAAGGGTCCGTCGACGACGGTGACCTTGCCGTTGGCAACGCGTACGCGCGCACCTTGCGCGGTTGGCGCGAGGCCACCGGTTCCGAGCATCCGTCCCGCTTTGGTTTCCTCCTCGGCCATTGCCGAGATCGCGTCCATCAGTGCCTTCGGCGGTGGTCCCTGGTTTTCAGCATGCTTGACCAACATCATGAATCGCATGGAATGTCTCCTGGTTGATTGCCGATTGGAGCGACCCGTCCGACATCGACGAAATCGGCCTGCGCCCTATGGGTAGTCGATCGGACGATCCCCGATTCGACAGGTTCGCATCATTTTTTGGCGCCGGCCTCGCTCACACGGACAATTCGCGGACCGGCCGCACCTCGACGCTGCCCACGCGAGCCGGCGGAATCCTCGCGGCCAGCTGGATCGCCTCGTTCAGGTCGCGGGCATCGATCAGGTAGAACCCGGCGAGTTGTTCTTTCGTCTCGGCAAAGGGCCCGTCGGTCACCGACATCTTGCCGTTGCGCACCCGAACAGTGGTCGCCGTGTGGACGGATTGGAGGGCTTCCGCGGCGAGATGGTGGCCGCCTTGCCGCAGCGCATCCCCGCAGGCCTTGCACTCGCTGTCGTGGATGCTGTGCAGGTTCTGCTCGTCGAGATAGACGAGACACAAATACTTCATCGTTGGCTCCTGAGGGTGTTGGAACGCTGCGGCAGGGAATCGAGCGTGACGCCGAGGCCGTACAGGATGCCGGTCCAGCGATCCTCGACGTCACGCGCATCGTCGCTCGACAGGTGCTCGTGGATCAACTCGAGCGCACAACCGATTCCACGCGGTGCAAGTGTCACCGTGACGAGCGATATTCGGGAACGCCGCGGCCACCGCAACGTGAATACCAGGCGTCGAGGCGGAACGATCTCGCGGTATCGGCCGGTGAAATCGAGTGTCTCCGCACCTTCCCGATCTGTCAAACGGAACGATCCATTCACCCGCGCGTCAATGCTCACGTGCGTCATCGGATGCGACGCCGTCGCGAAGAGCCACCGGCGGGCGGTTTCGGGATCGAGCCACGCATCGAAAACACGCCCGGGCGGTGCGTGATAACGCTCTTGAACACGGATCGAGCGGCCCTGGTGCACGGCACCGGCGACCGTACGATGGCCGAAAACGTCACGCTCGACATCGAGCTTCATGGTTCCAGCGACCTTAGCGGCGCTCGATGGAACTCGCCTTGGCGAGCCGAACGGCCGTCCGTGCGGGCGCGGGAATCCACAGGCGCGGTTCGCAGGCGGCAGCGAACGTCTGCAGCAGCGCCGCGACGGCGCGCCGCGCGCGGGCCCGCGCCTGCGGATTCCGGCGCTGCCACAGGAACAGCAGCAGCGCGCACAGCGAGCCACCCGGCAGGAGGATCTCCAGCAGCAGATAGGGACCGGCGTTCTGTACGATTTTCCGAAATTGGTTCAATCGGTTCGTGAGTGCTTGCATGTTCGCTCCGGCGTCGTCGAGTCGGCCCGGGGAAGTGGGCCTTCGTCAACTAGTCGAACGGGCAAACCCGAATTCGACAGGCGATCGCGCTGCCGGCCAAAAAAACTCGATGCCCCCGGGGACCGGGATCAGTTCGCCAACTCGGCCAGCCGGCGCTCGAGGAACTGTCGCTCGGGGTCCTGGCGGGCGAGCGCGAGCGCCCGCGCGTAGGCGGCGCGAGCCTCGTTGATCCTGCCGAGGCGCCGGTACAGGTCGGCGCGCGCGGCGTGCGCCAGGTGGTAGTCGTCGAGATCGCCGCGGGCGAGGATCGCGTCGATCACGGCCAGACCCGCTGCCGGACCGTCGCGCATCGTCAAGGCCACGGCGCGGTTCAACTCGACCACCGGGGAATCCTCGATGCGGAGCAGGACGTCGTACAGTCCGACGATCTCGGCCCAGTCGGTGGCGTCGGTGCTGGGCGCATTGGCGTGCACGGCCGCGAGTGCCGCCTGCAGCGCATACGAACCGGCGCGTCGCGAGGCCAGCGCCCTTTCCACGAGCGCCGAGCCCTCCGCGATCTGATCGTGATCCCATCGCGAGCGATCCTGATCATTGAGCAGTACGAGATCTCCCGTCGGTGACGTGCGCGCGGCGCGGCGCGACTCCTGCAGCAACATCAGGGCCAGAAGTCCGATCGATTCGGACTCAGGCATCAAGGCAACCAGCAGGCGTCCGAGACGTATCGCCTCCCCCGACAGGTCGACTCGCGTCAGCGACTGGCCCGACGACGCCGAGTAGCCTTCGTTGAACACCAGGTAGATCACCCGCAGCACGCTGTCAAGACGCTCGGCGAGCTCGTCAGGTTCGGGCACCTGGTACGGAATCCGGGCATCGCGAATCTTGGCCTTGGCGCGCACGATGCGCTGCGCGAGCGTCGGCGCGGTACTGAGAAAAGCCTGCGCGATCTCTTCGGTCGTCAGGCCGCACACCTCGCGCAACGTGAGCGCCACCTGCGCATCCGCGGCGAGCGCCGGATGGCAGCAGGTGAAGATGAGCCGCAACCGGTCATCCTCGATGGCTTCGCTGTCCCACGGGATGGACTCGTCGACGACGGCGTCCACTTGCTCGGCGACATCCTCCATCGAGTCGAATCGTGCGTGGCGGCGGATGCCGTCGATGGCCTTGAAGCGGCCCGCCGAGACGAGCCACGCGCGCGGATTCGCAGGTATCCCGTCGCGAGGCCATTGCTCGAGCGCTGCGCGAAATGCGTCATGCAGCGCTTCTTCGGCGAGATCGAAGTCGCCCAGCAGCCGGACCAACGTGGCGAA
>DATBOK010000124.1:0-16587 GCA_036553845.1 Casimicrobiaceae bacterium | reverse complement strand
CACCACGCGCGGCTCGGCAAAACAGGCGTGCCAGGGGTCGTCCGGCAGGTTGTCGCGCATCGTGGCGATGACGTGCGCCGCGGTGTCGAGGCCGACGACGTCGACGGTGCGGTAGCTCGCGCTCTTCGGCCGCCCGATCGCGGGGCCTGTCAGCGCGTCCACGACGTCATAGCCGAGGCCCAGGCGCTCCGTGTGCAGCATTGTCGCCACGATCGAGAACACGCCGATGCGGTTGGCGACGAAGTTCGGCGTGTCGCGCGCGCGGATCACGCCCTTGCCGAGCGTCGTGGTGAGGAAGGTCTCGAGCGCGTCGAGGAGCGCGGGCTCCGTACCCGGCGCCGCGATCAGCTCGACGAGGTGCATGTAACGTGGCGGGTTGAAGAAGTGGATGCCGCAGAAGCGATTGCGCAACGCCGCTGGCATCGCGGCGTCGAGCGCAGCGAGCGAGAGGCCGGAGGTGTTGGAGGCGACGATCGCATCGGGCGCGAGAAACGGCCCGATGCGCGCATACAGATCGCGCTTCCAGTCGAGGCGCTCGGCGATCGCCTCGATCACGAGATCGCACGCGGCGAGGCGCTCGAGGTCGTCGTCGTAGTTGGCGACCTCGATCGCCTCCGCGAGCCCGGGCACGCCCAGTGGCGCCGGCTCGAGCTTCGCCAGCCCCGCGACGCCCTTGCGGGCGATGGCGTCGCGATCGCCGTCCTTGGCCGTGAGGTCGAAGAGCCGCACGCGCACGCCGGCGTTGACGAGGTGCGCGGCGATCTGCGCGCCCATCACGCCGGCGCCGAGCACCGCCACTTCGCGCACGACGAGGCGCGCCAGTCCCGGCGCGGCAGGCGCCCCGCCGGCGGTCGTCGCGGAAGCGTTGGCGATCATGGATCGACGCGCGTCTTGCGGCACAGCCCGCGCGAGCGGCGGCGAGGCGAGCGCAGGCCGGACGGCTGCGTCGCCGCCGCCCGGCTGTACCGTTTCAGAACGAGTACACCATCTGCCCCGACACGATGACCACGTTCATGTCGTAATGACCCTTGACGAGGCCGTTCTGCGCGGTGCTGCCGGCATTCTGGTCGATGCTCGGCTTGTCGACGAAGATGTACGCGGCGCCGAGGTCGAATCTGAGCTGCGGCGAGAACTTGTATTGCAGGCCGGCGGCGAGCCACGTGCGGTCGCCATCGGGCAGGCGCACGGTGCGGTCCGTGCTGTTCACCGGCGACTGGTCGAAAGCCACGCCGCCGCGGAACTTCCACTGGTCGTTGTACTTGTAGGTGGTGCCGACCGAGATGCGCCAGACGTCGTCGAAATTCTCCGGTGTCGATTGCAGCACGTCGCCCGTGCTGCGCACGAACGTCAGGTCCTTGAACGTCGACCATCCGGTCCACTGCACGTCGGCCATCCAGTCCCAGCGGTCGTTGATCGACTGGAAGATCGACAGGTTGGCGATGTCGGGCAGCTTGACGGTGGCGTTGACCCCGCCGTTGAAGAGCGCGACGGAATTCACCTGCTGCGCGAGCAGGCCCACCACCGGCGCCAGCGGGGCCGGCACGCTCGGCGTCGGGTTGTCGAAGCCGACGTTGCCCGTCGCCTTGAACTTCATCGGCGAGCGATAGGCTAGGCCCACTCGCGTCGCCGGATTGACATCCCACAGCATGCCGACGTTCCAGCCCCACGCGCTGTCGCTGGCATCGACGGTCGACTTCGATTGCAGCCCGGGGGTCGCGCCGATGATCGCCGGCACGAGCTCCGGCGGGATCGCGCCCTGTCCCGCCGCCTGCGTCGCCGCCTGCGCGAGCGCGCCCGAGTAATTGACCATTTGCGAGAAGGTGGCCTTGATGTGCTGCCAGTTGACGCCACCGCCGATGGCGAACTGGTCGTTCACCTTCCACGACAGCGCCGGATTGACGTTGATCGTCTGCACGTCCGACTTGAGTCCCTGGAAGCGCCCGATGAAGTCGTCGTCGTACTCGGTGACGAGGCCGAATGGAACGTTGATGCCGAGTCCGAACACGAGGTAGGGATTGAGCGGCACCGAGAGGTAGAGGTTCGGCACGACGTTGGTGCTGCCGGCGTCGCCGCCGTCGCCGCCGAGCGGCTGGAACGCGGCCGGCTGCGAGCCGTCGTTCTTGAACTTCATCGACGGCGTGATGAAATGCACGCCCAGCACCACCTGCGGGCTCGTGTATTTCGACAGCGTCGCCGGATTCACCGACATGGTGCTCGCGTCCTCGGCGGCCGCGGCGCCCCCGGCAAATGCGTTGCCGAGGCCGCTCGCGCTTTCCTCCTGCAGCGCGAACGCGGCGCCGAACGCATGGCCGGCCCCGAGCAACGACATGGCGGCGATGACACCGGCGGCGACCCGGCTGCGGCGGAACTGGCTTCGATTCATGATGGCGATTCTCCTCGTGGGTGGGCGGCTGGCGCTACACGATTCATCATTTGCGAAGGCGCCCGCCGGATACGGCGGCGACGGGCCGATCGACTATACCAGCGCCGTCGCGCCGGTTCATATTGCACTGCGGGAAACGTGCGGCATCGTTCATCGGGGCACGATCGGTCGCGGCCGGCGGTCGGCGCCCACGGCGACATACGTCAGGCTCGCCTCGGTCACCTTGACGGTGACGAGGTCGTCGGGATTGCGCTGCGCGTAGACCTCCATCGAAATGGTCACCGACGTGCGGCCGATGCGGGCGACCTCGCCGTAGAAGCTGACGACGTCACCGACCAGCACGGGCTCCTTGAACGTGAACGAATTGACGGCAACGGTCGCCACGCGACCGCGCGCCGTGCGCGCGGCCAGCACGCCGCCCGCGATGTCCACCTGCGACATGATCCAGCCGCCGAAGATGTCGCCGTGCTGATTGACGTCGGCCGGCATCGGCACCACGCGCAGCACGGGCTCGCCATGCGGCAGCAGGATTCGGAAAGGCTCGCTCATCGGCACCTCACGCGGCCGCCGCGCGACGCGCTTCATCGCGCAGCTCGCGGCGCAGGATCTTGCCGACGTTCGACTTCGGCAGCTCGGCACGGAACTCCACCTCGCGGGGGATCTTGTAGCCGGTCAGCCGTTCGCGGCAATAGCGCAGCATCTCCTCCGCGGTCAGCGCCTGGTCGCGCTTCACCACGAAGAGCTTGACCGCCTCGCCGGACTTGCGATCGGGAACGCCGATCACCGCGCATTCGAGCACGCCCGGATGGCCGACCACCACCGCCTCGATCTCGTTGGGATACACGTTGAACCCCGAAACCAGGATCATGTCCTTCTTGCGGTCGACGATGCGCACGTAGCCGCGCTCGTCCATCACGCCGATGTCGCCGCTGGCGAAGAATCCATCCGCGGAGATCGCCAGGGCGGTCTCGTCGGGACGGTTCCAGTAGCCTGGCGTCACCTGCGGCCCGCGGATGCAGATCTCTCCGGGCTGCCCGAGCGGCACGTCGTGACCGAGGTCGTCGCGCAGCACGATGTCGGTCGACGATATCGGCAGGCCGATGGAGCCGTTGTACGCCGGCAGGTCGAGCGGATTAATCGTCGCCGCCGGCGACGTCTCGGTGAGCCCATACGCCTCCGACAGCGTGACGCCCGTCACCTCCTTCCAGCGCTTCGCCACGGCTTCCTGCACCGCCATGCCGCCGCCGAGCGTGAACGTGAACGACGAGAAGTCGAGCCGGGCGAAATCCGGATTGTTGAGCAGCGCGTTGAACAGCGTGTTGACGCCGGTGATCGCCGTGAAGCGGAAGCGTCCCATCTCGCGCACCAGCCCAGGTATGTCGCGCGGATTGGCGATCAGGACGTTCTCGCCGCCGAGCGTCATGAACACCAGGCAGTTCGCGGTAAGCGAGAAGATGTGATAGAGCGGCAGCGGCGTGATGATGACCTGCCGGTTCTCGGTGCCGAGGAACGGCCGCACCCATGCCCTCGACTGCAGCAGGTTGGCGACGATGTTGCGATGCAGGAGCACGGCCCCCTTGGCGACGCCGGTCGTGCCGCCGGTGTATTGCAGGAATGCGATGTCGTCGTGGCCGATCGGCACGCGCGCGAGCGCTCGCCGCCGGCCGTCGGCGAGCGCGTCCGCCATGCGGATCGCGCCGGGCAGCGACCACGGCGCGACGACCTTCTTCACGTGCCGCAGCACGAAGTCGACCAGCACGCCCTTGAGGCCGAGCATCTCGCCGATCGACGTCACGACCACGTGCTTGACGGCGGTGCCGGCGCCGACTTCCTGCAGCGTGTGCGCGAAGTTCTCGACGACGACGATCACCGTAGCCCCCGAATCGACGAGCTGGTGCTCGAGCTCGCGCGCCGTGTACAGCGGATTGACGTTGACGACCGTGTAGCCGGCGCGCAGCGTGCCGAACAGCGCGACCGGGTATTGCAGGATGTTCGGCATCATCAGCGCCACGCGTGCGCCCTTGGCCAGCCCCTGCGCCTGCAGCCAGGCGCCGAACGCGGCGGACAAGGCGTCGAGGTCGCGGAACGAGATCGAGCGGCCCATCGAGGTGAACGCGGGCCGCGTCGGGTACTGGGCGAACGATTCCTCGATCACGTCGCGCACCGACGCGTACTCGTCGATGTCGATCTCGGCGGGAATCCCCGCCGGATAGCTTGCGAGCCAGTATCTGTCCACGGCCTCCTCCATCGGTCGTTGCGCTGCCGTCGCGCGCGCCGCTTATGCGCGGCGTCGGCGACTCCAACCGTCGCGCGCGTGCCAGCCGCGCGCGACATGGCGTTTCAGGCTGCCGGCGTGACGCCCGCCGCGCCGCGCGCGGCATGCGTCGCGTACCACAAGGGTCCGCCGCGGAATGGCGCGAATCCGGTGCCGAAGATCGCGCCCGCATCGACCAGGTCGGCGTCGGTCACCACGCCTTCGGCGAGCGCCTTCCGCGCCTCGGCGACGAAGGGGTCGATGAGCCGCGCCGCGAGCGCGGGCGGCACGGCCGACGGCGCGCCCTTCTGCGGCTTGCCGTTCACCCAGCGGTAGTAGCCTTCGCCGCTCTTCTTGCCGAGCTTTTTCGCGTCGACGAGCGCCATCAACCGCTGCGGCGGCGTGCCGGCGTCGGCCAGGAGCTTGCCCACCGCGACGCAAATGTCGAGGCCCACGGTGTCGGCGAGCTCGATCGGCCCCATCGGCATGCCGAACGCGAGCGCCGCCTCGTCCACGGTTTCCGGCGACACGCCCTCGTCGACGGCGCGCATCGCCGTCATCAGGTAGGGCGCGAGGATGCGGTTGACGAGAAAACCCGGCGCGCTCTTAACCGGCAGCGGCAGCTTGTCGATCTGGTGCACGAAGGCGAGCGCGCGTTGCACCAGCGCCGCCGCGGATTGCGCGCCAGCCACGACCTCGACCAGCATCATCTTCGCCACCGGGTTGAAGAAGTGCAGGCCGACGAGCCGCGACGGATCGGCGAGCGCACCGGCAATCGCTTCGAGCGGGATCGACGACGTGTTGGTGGCGAGAACGGCGTCGCCGCGCGCCCTCTTCTCGACGCTGGCGAACAGCGTGCGCTTGGCGTCGACGTTCTCGAAGATCGCCTCGATGACGACGTCGGCGCGAGCGATGCCATCCCCGGTGACGTCGGGAATCAGGCGGTCGTTGGCGTCGCGCACGCGGCGAGGATCCTTCAGGCGCTCGGCAAAAAGCTTGGACGCGCGTGCAAACGCCGGCGCAAGCCGTGCCGCGTCCTGGTCCTGCAGCGTGACCGTGAGCCCGCGCAGCGCGCACCACGCGGCGATGTCGCCGCCCATCGTGCCGGCGCCGACCACGTGCACGTGGCGCGCCCGGGCATCGCCGTCCTTGCCGAGCGCCTTGAGCCGCTCCTGCAGCGTGTAGACGCGGATCAGGTTGCCGAAGTCCGGCGCGGCCAACAGCGCCTGCATCGACGCCGCGTCGTCCGGCGGCGGCGCGAGCGCGTTGCCGTCGAAGCGCGCGAAGAGCGCGAGGATCGTGTACGGCGCGGGATAGTGCTGCGGCCGCGCACGCTGCGCGACCTTCTTCGCGGCGCTCGCCGCGATCACGCGCCGCGCGAGCGGGTTCAGCGTGAGCCCCAGCAGGAATGGCAGATGCCGCGGTGGCGGCGGCGCGCGCAGCATGCCGGCGACGGTGTTGTCGACGATGCGCGGCGGCATCGCCTCGTCGACCAGGCCGAGGGAGCGCGCGCGTCGCGCATCGATCGTCCTGCCGGTCAGCAGCAGGTCGAGCGCCGCGGGCGCGCCGACCAGCCGTGGCAGGCGATGGATGCCGCCCCAGCCCGGCACGATGCCGAGCATCACTTCCGGCAGGCCCATCCGCGTGGACGGATCTTCGACGGCGACGCGATAACGGCACGCCATCGCCAGTTCGAGACCGCCGCCCAGGCAGAAGCCCTTGATTACCGCCAGCGTCGGATACGGCACGCCCGCCAGGCGCGCGAACAGGTCCCACCCGCGGCGCACGATCGCAAGCCCGTCGTCCGCGGTCCTCGCCGCGCGGAATTCGTCGATGTCGGCCCCGGCGATGAATCCGTTCGCCTTGCCCGAGCGGATGACGAGCGCCTTCGGCGGCGCGGCGTCGAGTTCGGTCAGCGCCTCGCCGAACTCCGCCATCGCATCGGCGGAAAGCGTATTGACCGCTGCACCCGCCTTGTCGAACACGAGCGTGGCGATGCCCTCGACGTCACGCGTGAGTGACCAATGCCGCATGGTCAAACCCGTTCCACCAGCATCGCGCCGCCGAGGCCGCCACCGATGCAGATCGCGGCGATGCCGCGCCTGCCGCCGGTGCGCTCGAGAACGTTGAGAAGATGCAGCACGATCCGCGTGCCGGAAGCCCCGACAGGATGGCCGAGCGCGATGGCGCCGCCGTCGACGTTGAGCTTCGCCTCGTCGAGCGCGCCCAGCGCGTGCGGCAGCCCGAGCGCGTCACGGCAGTAGTCGTCGCTCTGCCATGCGCGCAGGCACCCCAGCACCTGCGCGGCGAACGCCTCGTTGATCTCCCACGCGTCGAGATCGTTCAGGGCGAGACCGTGGCGCACCAGGATCGGCGTCGCCGCGTGCACGGGGCCGAGGCCCATGATCGCGGGGTCGAGCGCCGCCCACTGCGTATCGACGATGCGTCCGTGCGGCACGAGCTTGTGGCGCTCCACCGCGCGCGCCGAAGCCAGCACCACCCACGCCGCGCCGTCGGTCACCTGCGAGCTGTTGCCGGCAGTGACGTTGCCGTACTTGCGATCGAAGAACGGCCGCAGTTTCGCGAGGTTCTCGACCGTCGAGTCCTCGCGCACGCCGTCGTCGGCCGTGTACGCGCTGCCCGCGCCGTCGTAGACCGGCACCACCTCGCGCGCGAGGAAGCCCGCCTTCTGCGCGGCCAGCAGCCGTGCGTGCGAGCGCGCGCTGTAGGCATCCATGTCGCGGCGCGTGATGCCGAAGCGCCACGCGACGTTTTCCGCGGTCTGGCCCATCAGGAGGCCCACGATCGGGTCGGTGAGGCCCTTCATGAGCCCGATCACCGGCGCGAGCATCGCCGGCCTGAATTTCGCGAGCAGCGCGGCGCGCGCACCGAACGACTTCGCCGCGTACCATTGCGACAGCCACTTCACCATCACGTCGGAAAACAGCAGCGGGGCGCGCGACAGCGCATCGGTGCCGCCGGCAAGCACGAGGTCGGAGCGGCCCGTGAGGATCTGCGCGATGCCGGAATCGATCGACTGCATGCCCGACGCGCAATTGCGCATCACCGTCCATCCGGGCACGGCGTTGCCGCAGCCCATGCGCAATGCCGCGACCCGGCCGATGTTGACTTCGTCGGGCGACGGCGCCGCGCAGCCGAGAATCACCTCGTCGAGCGCCGGCGGCGCGAACGGCATGCGCAAGAGCAGTGCGCGGCCGGCGTAGGTCGCGAGGTCCGATGCGGAGAAGGGCCCCGGCCGATTGCGCGACTTGAGGAACGGCGTGCGCGCGCCGTCGACGATGTAGATCGGATCCGCCATCGCGATCGTGGGCTGCGGTCAGGCGACGGCGCGCAGCGGCGGCGACTGCGCTACGTCCGCGGCATGCGGGGTGACCGGCTGCGGCGGCACCGTTTCCGCAGCGCCGAGATCCTGCGCGAAGTCGTCGACACGCACCAGGCGCGCGGCGAGCGCGCGCTGCGCGCGCAGCGCGGCATGCTCGTCGGCGCTGATGATGCCGGCGGCTTGCGCACGCACGAAAATCTCCTCGGCCGGCGCGCCTGCCGCGCCGTGCGCCGCCAGCTGTTGCGCCTTGACGGCGGCGCGCACTTTCGCTTCGGCGGGCTCGCAGGCGATCGTCGCCACGAGCGCGTGCTCGATCAGGCCCACGGGATCGTCCTCGCCCTGCGGAATGAACATGCCCTGCGTCAGGCGATCACGCGTCGCCGACGGCGCGACGACCAGGCTCGCCACAGCATGGCCGAGCGCGTCCGACGGCACCGTGTACGGGCGACCCAGCGGAAACGTCACGAAGCGCAGGCATCCCGCGACGAACCTGTTGGGGAAGTTGGTGATGACGCCTTCGAGCGCGGTCTGCGCCTTGAACATCGCGTCGCGCACCGCCCAGTGCATCAGCGGCGCGTCGTCGGCTTGTCGCCCTTCGGACTCGTAGCGCTTGAGCGTCGCGCAGGCGATGTAGAGCAGCGACAGCACGTCGCCCAGGCGCGCCGACAGCTTCTCGCGCCGCTTCAGCGCGCCGCCGAGCGTGCCCATCGACACGTCGGCGAGGAATGCCAGCGCCGACGAGAAGCGCGCGATGCGCTGATAGTAGCGACGCGTCTCGGCTGCGACGTTGGCCGGCACGTCGATGAAGTGCGAGCCGGTGATGCCGGCGACGAACGTGCGCGCGAAGTTGGCGAGCGCGAAGCGCACGTGGCCGAACAGCGCCGCCTCGAATGCCGCCAGCGCGCGCCTGGGGTCCGCCTCGCGCGTCGCCTCGATCTCCTTCAGCACGTACGGATGCGCGCGGATCGCGCCCTGGCCGAAGATGATGAGGCTGCGCGTCAGGATGTTGGCGCCCTCGACGGTGATCGACACCGGCATCTGCATGTAGGCGGCGCCGAGGAAGTTCGACGGTCCCATGCAGATGCCCTTGCCGCCGGCGATGTCCATGGCGTCGGTGATCACCTGGCGCGCGCGCTCGGTGACGTGGTATTTGGCCACCGCCGACAGCACCGCGGGCTTTTCACCCTGGTCGACCGCCGCCGCGGTGACGCGGCGCACCGCATCCATGCAGTAGAGGGCGCCGGCCATCCGCGCCAGCGGCTCCTCGACGCCTTCGAAGCGCGCGATCGGCGTCTTGAACTGCGTGCGCACGCGGGCGTAGCCGCCGGTGGCGCGCACCGCGAGCTTGGCCATGCCGGTGGACGACGACGGCAGCGAGATCGAGCGTCCGGCGGCGAGCGATTCCATCAGCATCCGCCAGCCGCGGCCGAGCATTGGCCGACCGCCGATCACCCAGTCGAGCGGGATGAACACGTCGCTGCCCCAGTTGGGACCGTTCTGGAACACCGCGTTGAGCGGCATGTGGCGCCGGCCGATGTGCACGCCCGGATGCGTCGTGGGGATGAGCGCGCAGGTGATGCCGATGTCCTCGATGTCGCCCACGAGGTGATCGGGGTCGAAGGCGCGGAACGCGAGACCGAGGAGCGTCGCCACCGGTCCCAGCGTGATATAGCGCTTCTCCCAGGTGAGCTTCAGGCCCAGCACACGCTGGCCCTCGTGCTCGCCCCAGCAGACGACGCCGGTGTCGGGGATCGCCGCGGCGTCCGAACCCGCGTACGGATTGGTCAGCGCGAAGCAGGGGATCTCGAGACCCTTCGCGAGGCGCGGCAGGTAGTGCTGCTTCTGCGCATCGGTGCCGTAGTGCAGCAGCAGCTCGCCGGGTCCGAGCGAGTTGGGCACCATCACCGTCACTACCACGGTGCCCGAGCGCGTCGCGAGCTTGGTGATCACCTCCGAGTGCGCGAACGCCGAGAAGCCGAGCCCGCCGTATTCCTTGGGGATGATCATGCCGAGGAAGCCGCGCGCGCGGATGAACTGCCACACGTGCGCCGGCAGGTCGCGATAGACGTTGGTGGTCTCCCAGTCGGTGACCATCGCGCACAGCTCCTCGACATCCTCATCGAGGAAGCGCTGCTCGTCGGCGGTGAGTGCCGGTGCCGGCATTGCGATGAGCTTCTGCCAGTCGGGGCGCCCGGAGAAGAGCTCGCCGTCCCACCACACGGTTCCCGCCTCGATCGCCTCGCGCTCGGTCTGCGACATCGGCGGCATCACCTTGCGGAACATCGTGAACACAGGCTCGCTGACCAGCGCACGGCGCAGCGGCGGCAGCAGCAGCGGCACGGCGAAGAACAGCACGACGGCGCCGATCAGCGCGACGAGCAGGATCGGCATCAGATGCGCCGAAGCGGCGATCGCCAGCGCCAGCGCGATGCCGACCAGCCACGCATAGCCGTTGGCGTTGACATACGCGAGCGCGAGTGCGCCCAGCACCACGAACACGATCCACAAGGTTACGAGCATTGCTTACTCCAGGTGCGCCGCCGCGGCGGCACGGACGCGCGATCGGTCCATTGGCGTCAACGCTTTCGCGCCGTCGCGCCGGGCGGATCGCGGCCCGCATCGGCGAGATCCACGAGCGGCGATTGCAGGCCCGCGAGCAGGAACGGTGCGAGCCGCTTCAGCAGCGCCTCGTCGTTGTTCAGTTGCCGCGGCGTCATTTCGGCGATCAGCTTCAACGCATCGGTCGCCGCCAATGTGTAGGACAGCGCACCCATGATGAAATGCAGGCGCCACGACAATTCGCGGCGCGGCAGCCATGGCAGCGCACGCGCGAACGCCGCCTTGAAGCGCGCGATCATCAGCGCGTATTGATCGGACAGGAACTGGCGGATGAAGGGCGCCGGATCGGCGTAGGCACGCCCGAGGAGCCGCAGGAAATTCTCGCCGCCCTGCGTGCGGTCGCGTGCCAGCGCCAGCGCCGGCATGAACAGCGCGGCGAGGATGCGCTCGCACGGCACGGGCTTGGGCGCCGACGCATGCTCGTACTCGGTGAGCAGGGCGAGACGCTGGCGGTTCATGGGATCGAGCCTGCGCGTCAGCACCGTCTGGAAAAGCTCCTCCTTGCTGCCGAAGTGATAGTTGACGGCGGCGAGATTGACGGCGGCGTCGGTGGTGATCGCGCGCAGGCTCGTCGCCTCGTAGCCGTGCTCCATGAACAGCGCTTCGGCGGCGTCGAGGATGCGATCCTTGGTGGCCGCGGGACTGCGTCGTGTCATTGCGATGACTTTGCCGGACATCGTGGCCTCGCTTGGTCTTCCCGGCTTTGCCGGCAGGTCGCGAGGCGGTTGTCGCCTCGATGCCGCGCCGCGCACCGATTCTTTTAAACGTTTGTTTGAATATTGCGCCGGCGTGGGAGACACGTCAATGCACAGGGCGGCGGCGCGTCGCCGGGCGGCGGCCGCGGGGGGGAAGGACGGGAGTCGGAAGGCCGTGCGCGCGCGGCGTGGGACGGATCGGCCGCGCCCGGCCGCGGCGCCGGGTGCCGCGGCAGGTCGCGGCACTACGCCGGGGACCTCAGCCGTCGCGCTCGGGCGGTGCGGCGTAGGCGGCGTCGATCGCCGCCTTGAAGTGCGCGAGCACGAGCGGACGCTTCAGCTTCAGCGTGGGCGTGAGGAGGCCATTGTCGATCGTCCACGCCTCCTTCGTCGCAATCACGCGGCGCACGCGCACCCAGCGCGGAAACGCCTTCAAGAGGTCGTTGACGCGCCGTTGCAGTGCCTTCTCGTCGGTTTCCTTCGTCACGGCCAGCAGGATCGGATAGGGCTTGCCTTCGCCCACCAGCATCACCTGCTCGAACGCGGAGTCGTGCAGGATCGCGAGTTCGGCGTCCTGGGGCGACAGCTTCTCGCCGTTGGACATCACCATGATGTCCTTGGCACGGCCGCGGATGTAGATGTGGCCGTCGCGGATCTCGGCGATGTCGCCGGTCCTGAGCCACCCATCCGGCATCAGCGCGGCGCGCGTCGCCTCGACGTTGCGCCAGTATCCCAGCATCACGTTGGCGCCCCTCGCCATCAGTTCGCCGCCGTCGCCGAGCTTGACATCGACGCCGGGCAGCGGCGGTCCCACCGACTCGGGCACGTTGTCGTCGCTGTGGTTGACCGAGATCACCGGCGAGGCTTCCGTCATGCCATAGCCCTGCAGCACGGGCAACCCGAGGCCGATGAACGCCGTCGCGATCGCCGGATCGAACGCCGCGCCGCCCACCACGGCGAGGCGCATCCGGCCGCCGAGTCGCGCGAGCACCGGCTTCGCCACCAGCGTCCGCAGCAGCGGCACGACGAGGCGGTCGAGGAGCGTCGCGCGCCCGCGAGCCACGCGGTAGCCGCGCGCCGTGCAGGCGTCGAACAGCCATCGCTTCGCCGGCGACTTCGCCAGCGCTTCCTGCACCTTGGCGTGGAATTTCTCGAAGATGCGCGGCACCGCGAACATGGCGGTGGGCGCCTCCGACACGAGATCGTCGGCGATCTGCGCGATGCCGCGCGCGTAGACCACCTTGGCGCCCAACGCGAGCGGCAGGTAGTAGCCGCCCGTGCGCTCGAACATGTGCGAAAGGGGCAGGATCGACAGGAACACGTCGTCGGCGTGGCCGAGGCCGGTCGCCCGGCATTGCTCGACGTTGGCGACGATGTTGGCGTGCGACAGCATGACCCCCTTCGGCCGGCCGCTGGTGCCCGACGTGTAGCAGATCGTGGCGAGCGTCTCGGGCGCGAGCTCATGGCATTCGAACCCCGGCCCGCCGACCGGCAGGAAGCGCTGCGCGCCCTGCGGATCGTCGTTGGTGTCGGGCCGCAGCACGACGATGCGCGGCAGCGTGTAGGTTGCGCCGAGCGCGGCCAGCGCGTCGGCCATCCGCCGGTTGTCGGCGATGAACAGCTTCACCTCGGCGTTCTGCGCGCACCAGGCGATGTTGTCCGGATTGTCGTCGGCATACAGCGGCACGACGACGAGACCGAGGCCGAGCGCCGCCTGGTCGATCGCCACCCAGAAGATGCCGTTGCGCGCGCACAGCGCCACCCGGTCGCCCGGCTTGAGGCCGTCGCGGCGGAACGCCTCCTGCCAGCGTTCGGCGTAGTGCCGCACCTCGTCGATGCGCACGTCCTGCCAGGCGTCGTGCGCGTAGTGCCGGTGCAACGCGCGTCGGCCATCCTTGAAGTGCTGGGTGAAGTAGTGCGCGATGTTGGCGGGCATCGTCCTCGCTCCCTGTCGCGACCGTCGCGTCGTCCCGGATTCTGCCGCAAATCCGCGCGGCCGCATGGTGCGGCGCAGCGCGCTATACTCGATCGACCCCTTATCGAAGCGCCGCAGCATGGCCACCATCAGGATCGAGCGCGAGCACGGCTTGACGCACGCGAAGGCGCGCAACGCTGCCGACAAGCTCGCCAGGGACTTGCAGAAGCGCTTCGCGCTCGACTACGCGTGGGACGGCGACGAAGTCCGGTTCGAACGCCCCGGCGTCAGCGGCCGCATGGTCGTCGGCCGCAAGGCGATCGCCCTCGACGTCACGCTCGGCTTCCTGATGTCCGCGCTCAAGCCGGTGATCGAGCGCGAGATCCATGCCGAGCTCGATGCGCTCGGCCCCACGCGCAAGGCCTGAGGCGGCCCGGTCATCCGGCGTCGTTCACCGGCGGCGGCGGGAACGGCGCATCCGACCCGGCAACGATCGCCTCGAGAATCGCCCGCTCGCGAGCATCCACGATTCCCAGGAATTCGTCGGCGCCATCCATCTGCGCGAACGACGCGAAGCCGCGTTCGAGGAAATCCTGCAGCGCGGCGAATCCCGCCGCCCGTGCCGGCACGCGCATCAGGTGCAGCGCGTGGCGCACCGGGCGCTTGCTGCCATAGCGGTCGATCGCATGCCCGACCGTACCGATGAGCTCGATCTGCCGCGTTCGCGACGCCACGTCGCCTGCGCGCCGAAAGGCACGGCAGTAGTCGGCGACGCCGAAGTCGTCGCGACGCGGCAGGTGCGCGAGCAGCGCGCGGTCGAGGCGGAACGACAGCGCGTTGAGGTCGGTGGCGTCGGCGACGACTTCCAGCATCCGCGCCGGGAGCATGCGCGTCATCACGGGCACGATGCGCGCGAGATCGGCGTCCCGCCGGCTGAAATCGCCGGGGCCGTAGAGATCCTCCTGGAAGAACGCGATCGCCTGGGAATAGCGTGGCGATTCCGCGAGATCGGTGTACGTCGCGCGCAGGCGTCGCGACTGCCAGCCGCGCAGTCGCGACAGGGCGGCGCCGAGCGCGGGGTCGGCGACGGCGCCGTCATGGCCTTCGCGCAGTTGCGCGAGCTGGTCGGCGATGCGCGCGGCGGCGGTGGGCGGTGCGGGCGACACTCTCGGTCTGCGGCTCGCGGCGGGCGATGCCGGCGCGCCCGCGAGCGCGTTGCGTCGCCCAGCCCAACCGCACCTCACTCCGACTAGGTGGTTTGCTCTACCGTGGAATCGCTATCGTCGCATACCGCGCGCGGCGCGCGCCGCGCCCGCGGAACTTCCATGCTCCCCTCCGACCCTTCGCGCCGTCGCTTTCTCGCCATCAGCGGTTTTTCGGCGCTGCTGCTCGCCGCGGGCGGCGCGTTCGCGTGGCGTCGCGATGGCGCGTCGGCCGCACCGCTCTCGGCAGACGCCGATGCGCGACGCATCGTGCGCGCGATCGCACCGTCGATGCTCGGCGGCGCGCTGGCAGCCCCCGCCGACGCGCGCACGGCCGGCGCTCGCCGCGAAGGCGACGCGCTCGACGAGGTCGTGGGCGACGCGCTCGCCGGCATGGATGGACTGCCATCGCACGCGCGCGGCGAACTTGCATCCCTGTTCGCGCTGCTCGCGTTCGCGCCGGCGCGCATTGTCGTCGCAGGCCTCGCATCGCGTTGGGAAACGGCGTCGCGCGACGACATCGATGCCGTGCTCGGCACGTGGCGCGACAGCCGCCTCGAATTGCGGCGTGCCGCCTACGACGCGCTGCATTCGCTGATCATGGGCGCCTGGTACGGCAACCCGCGGGCGTGGGCGCGAATCGGCTACGCCGGGCCGCCCGCGCTGGGCTAGCGTCGATGGCAATCACCGACCCCATCCGCGACGGCCTCGCACGCGGCTGGCGCGCGATCGACGCGTCGACGTTGACGCGCGACGCCGACTACGCGTGCGACGTCGCGATCGTCGGCACCGGCGCCGGCGGCGGCACCGCCGCGGAGATCCTGACGGCGGCCGGGCTTTCGGTGCTGATGATCGAGGAGGGACCGCTGCGCTCGTCGTCGGACTTCCACATGCGCGAGCGCGAGGCCTATCCCGACCTCTACCAGGAGTCGGCGGCGCGCAAGACGCGCGACAAGTCGATCAACATCCTGCAGGGCCGCTGCGTCGGCGGCGGCACGACTGTCAACTGGACGAGCGCGTTCCGCACGCCCGCGGCGACGCTCGCGCGCTGGCGCTCGCACCACGCCGTGCACGACTGCGACGAGGCGTCCCTCGCGCCGTGGTTCGCCCGGATGGAGGCGCGCCTCGGCATCGCCCCGTGGACGGTCGCGCCCAACGCCAACAATGCCGCCCTCGCGCGCGGCGCGGACAAGCTCGGCGTCAGCCATGCGCCGATCAGCCGCAACGTGCGCGGCTGCTGGAACCTCGGCTACTGCGGCATGGGCTGCCCGACCAACGCCAAGCAATCGATGCTGGTGACGACGATTCCGGCGGCGCTCGACGGTGGCGCGACGCTGGTGTCGCGGCTGCGCGCGCTGCGCTTCGTCACCGCGGGCGATCGCGTCGACGCCGTCGAGTGCGCGCCGATGCGGGCGAACGGCGTCGATCTCGCGCCCTGGACCGTGCGCGTGCGCGCCCGCGCCTTCGTTGCCGCCGCCGGCGCGATCAACACGCCGGCGCTCTTCATGCGCAGCGGCCTGCCCGATCCGCATGCGCTCGTCGGCCGGCGCACGTTCCTGCATCCGACAGTCGTGTCCGCCGCGCTGATGCCCGAGCGTGTCGACGCATTCTCCGGCGCGCCGCAGTCGATCTACAGCGACGAATGGCTCGCGCACGCGGCGCCCGACGGCGCGATCGGCTACAAGCTCGAGGCGCCGCCCGTGCACCCGATCCTTGCCGCGATCACGCTGCCCGATTTCGGCGACGCGCACGCCGCGCGCATGGCGGAGCTCGCGCGCTGGCACGTGCTGATCGCGCTGCTGCGCGACGGCTTCGGCGTGCAGTCGCAGGGCGGCGCGGTGCGCCTGCGCGACGACGGCTCGCCGGAACTCGACTATCCGCTGACGCCCTACCTGTGGGATGGCGTGCGCCGGGCGATGACGTCGATGGCCGAGCTGCAGTTCGCCGCCGGCGCGCGCGCGGTGATCCCCGTGCATGCGCGCGGCCTCGCCTATCGCAACCTCGGCGACACACGCGCCGCGATCGCGGGATTCGATTTCGCGCCGCGCACGACGCCGGTGGTATCGGCGCACGTGATGGGCGGCGCGCCGTTCGGCAGCGACGCGACGACGAGCGTCGTCGACGAGGACGGCCGCCACCATCATCTCGCCAATCTGCACGTGATGGACGCTTCCCT
>DATBOK010000051.1:0-17725 GCA_036553845.1 Casimicrobiaceae bacterium | reverse complement strand
TTCCACGGGAAGCGCGTCGGCGAGCGCGATCGCGTCGCGCGCGAGCGCGGCGAACGCGCCCGCGTCGATCGCGCGGGGCACGAGCGAGGGCGCCTTCGACAGCAGCGGGAAATTGCCGGCGATCGAGCGTGAGTAGCTCGGGTCGTAATGCAGCGCGAGGAGCTCGGTCACCAGCGTGTCGAAGTCGCCGCGCGCAGCGGCCTCCTGCCAGCGCATCATCGTGGCTTTGCCGACGAGCGGCGCGAGCGGCGCGAGGCGTGCGTCGAGTGCCGCCGGATCGGCGCGCCAGTGTGCGTAGTCGTGCTGCAGGAGCGCGACGCGCAACGGCAGCGGGCTCGCGATGCGGATGCACGCAGATCCCCGCATCGCTGCCAGCAACGCGTCCGGCAGCTGCAACCGGCCGATGCGCCGGCCCTCCGACTCGACGAACACGGGACGCGCAGGATCGGCGCTGCCGAGCACGTCGAAAATGCCGGTCTCGAAGTGCTTTTGCGAAGGCTGCGGTCGCTGCGGGTCGTCGCCGAGCAGCGAACCGCGATGGTGCGCGAGGCCTTCGAGGTCGAGTACCTGGGCGCCTGCGTCGCCGAGCGCGGCGATGAGCCGGCTCTTGCCGGTGCCCGTGAGGCCGCAGACGACGACGAAGCGCAGCGCCGCCGGCCGCGTTGCCAGCGTGGCGACGACATGGCGGCGAAAGGCGCGATAGCCGCCGTCGAGCTGCGCCGCAGCGAAGCCGATCTCGCCGAGCACGTGCACCAGCGCGCGCGAGCGCTGGCCGCCGCGCCAGCAGTAGACGAGCGGCGCCCAGTCGATCGGCTGGTCGCGCGCGAGCGTGTCGACGATGGTGGCGATGTTGCGCGCGACGATCGCCGCGCCGGCCTTGCGCGCGGCGAACGCCGACGCTTGCGCGTGCAGCGTGCCGACGTGCGCGCGCTCGGCGTCGTTCAATACCGGCGCGCTCTGCGCGCGCGGCAGATGATCCTCGGCGAACTCGGCGGGACTGCGCACGTCGACGCGGTCGGCGAAACGCCAGGCGTCGGCCGCCGCCACCTTGCGGTCGCGCACGGGCATCAACGCGGTTTCGCCAGCAGCGGCTGCAGCGCCGGCCAGACGTTGTCGAGCAGCCGCGGCTGCGCGGCGAGCGTCGGGTGGATGCGATCGGGCTGGAACAGCGTCGCGTCCTCGGCGAATCCCTCGAACAGGAACGGCTCCAGCGCGACCTTGTGGCGCGCCGCGGCGTCGCTAAAGAGCGCGTCGAAGCGCGACGTGTACGCATTGCCGTAGTTGGGCGGCAGACGCATGCCGATCAGCAGGACCCTGGCACCGGCTTTTGTCGACGCGTCGATCATGGCGTCGAGATTCGACCGCGTGGCCGCGAGGTCGCCGCCACGCAGGCCGTCGTTGCCGCCGAGTTCGATGACGACGACGGCCGGGTGATGTTCGGCGAGGAGCGCAGGCAGCCGGGCACGACCGCCTGCGGTGGTGTCGCCGCTGATGCTCGCGTTGACCACCTGATAGGCGGGACTTCGTTGCGCGACGCGCCTGGCGAGCAGCGTAACCCAGCCGGTGTCGGGCGCAAGTCCGTAACCTGCGGAAATCGAGTCGCCAACGACGAGAATCGTCGACGGCCGTGCGGCGGACTGCGCCACCACCCCGGGTACCAGCACGACCAGGAGCAGGAGCACGCGCAGCGCGATGGCCGCAGCCGCCCGTGATCGTGCATGCAAGAGCCTCATGAAGGCGATTGTAAGGCCCGTCTATCTCGCGACCCTCCGGTTTGTAGAATCGATCCGTCGCCTCCATATGGATCGATATGCCGCTGCTGCACACCCTGTCGCTGACCAAGACCGTGGCCAGCGGCGATGCACCGCTGACGATCCTGGACGACGTGACGTTCGACGTCGAGCGCGGCGACTCGGTGGCGATCGTCGGCGCTTCCGGCTCCGGCAAGACGACGCTGCTGGGGCTGCTCGCCGGGCTCGACCTGCCGACGTCCGGTGAGGTGTGGCTCGACGGCGAGCGCGTGACGGCGCTGGACGAGGACGCGCGTGCCGCGTTGCGCCAGCGCGCCGTCGGCTTCGTGTTCCAGTCGTTCCAGCTGCTGCCGGCGATGACGGCGCTGGAGAACGCGATGCTTCCCCTCGAGCTCGCCGGCAACCGCGACGCGCGTGCGCTGGCGCAGGACTGGCTGGCGCGCGTCGGCCTCGCCCACCGCACGACCCACTATCCACGCCAGCTCTCGGGAGGCGAGCAGCAGCGCGTGGCGATCGCGCGCGCCTTCGCCAGCGATCCGATGCTGCTGTTCGCCGACGAGCCGTCGGGCAATCTCGACCAGGCCACCGGCGCCGAAGTGGCCGAGCTCATGTTCCGCCTCAACCGCGAGCACGGCACGACGCTGGTGCTGGTCACCCACGATGTCGCGCTGGCGTCGCGCTGCGGGCGCCGGCTCTCGCTGGCGGGCGGCCGTCTCGTCGGCGACGAGCGGATGGACTGACGCGTGGCCACGTGGAGCCTCGCCTGGCGGATGCTGTCGCGCGACTGGCGCTCGCGCGAGCTCGATGTGCTGATCGCCGCCATCGTGCTGGCAGTGGCGAGCGTGGGGACCGTCGGCTTCTTCGCCGATCGCGTGAAGTCGGCGCTGACGCGCGAGGCGAACCTCCTCATTGGCGGCGACGTGATGATCTCGGGCGACCGGCCGTTGCCGCCGGCATTCGCCGACCAGGCACGCACGCGCGGTCTCGTCACCACGCCGGTGGTGCGCTTCAACAGCATGGTCACGCGCCCCGGCGACGACGCCAAGCCCGTGCTGGCCACCGTCAAGGCCGTGGACCGGGGCTATCCGCTGCGCGGCGCCGTGCTGCTCGTCGATCCGGCGAATGCCGCCGGCACACCGGCGCGGGGGGTTCCGCCACCGGGCGTCGCTTGGCCCGATGCGCGGCTCGCGGAGCGCATGCAGCTCGCGCCCGGCGCGCGCATCGTGCTCGGCGACGCGACGTTCGACGTGGGCGCCATCGTGCTGCAGGAGCCCGAGATCGCCACCGGGCTCCTCACGGGCGGCCCGCGCGTGCTGATCAACGCGGCGGACCTCGCCGCCACGCACCTGTTGCAGCCCGGCAACCGCGCGACGTTCCGGCTGCTCGTCGCCGACGACGGCGCGCAATCGCGTCTCGACCGCTACATCGACTGGGCGCGCACGGCACTGGTCGCCGGCCAGCGGATGGAGAACGTGCGCGACGCGCAGCCCGAGGTCAAGCAGACGCTCGAGCGCGCCGAGAAATTCCTGGCGCTCGCCTCGCTGGTGGCCGTTATGCTTGCCGCGGTGGCGATCGCGCTCGCGGCGTCGCGCTACCTGCGCCGGCATCTCGACACGGCCGCCATCCTCAAATGCCTCGGCGCGTCGCGGCAGCGCACGCTCGCGCTGTTCGCCATGCAGTTCGTGCTGATCGGCGTCGTGGCGAGCGTGACCGGCGTCGTCGTCGCGCTCGCCGGCCAGCAGCTGCTGGTCGTCGTGCTGCATTCGATTGCCGCGGCCGACCTGCCGCTGCCGGGATTCGCGCCGGGCGTTGCCGCGTTCGCCATCGGCCTCCTCATGCTGCTGGGCTTCGCATTGCCGCCGCTCGTCACGCTTGCGGCGTCGCCGCCACTGCGCGTGTTGCGACGCGACCTGCCGCGGCCGCGGACCGGCGGCATCGCCGCCTACGTATGCGGCGCCGCCGTATTCGCGGCGCTCCTCGCCTACGCGGCGCAGGACGTGACCACGGCGGCGCTGACGATCGGCGGCATCGCCGGGCTGCTGGTGGTCGCGGCGATGACTGCGGCGCTGGCGATCGCGCTGCTGAAGCGCCTGCCCCAGCGCGGCGTGACGTGGCGCTTCGGCCTCGCCAACCTCGCGCGGCGGCCGCTGGCGTCCAGCCTGCAGATCGGCGCGCTGGCGCTCGGCCTGATGGCGCTGTTGTTGCTGACCGTGGTGCGCGGCGACCTGCTGCGCAACTGGCGCGCGAGCCTGCCGCCCGACGCGCCCAACCAGTTCGTCGTCAACGTGCTGCCCGACCAGGTCGCCGGCGTGCAGGCGCAGATGTCGGCCATCGCCGGGCGCGAGACGACGCTGTATCCGATGGTGCGCGGGCGGCTCACTGCGGTGAACGGCGAGCGTTTCGACACCGCACGCTTCGACGATCCGCGCTCGCGCCGTCTCGCCGAACGCGAATTCAACCTGTCGTCGCTCGCCACGCTGCCGTCGACCAATCGCATCGTCGCCGGCGCGTTCTGGCCGGCGGACGCAGGCAAGGACGCCGGCTTGTCGCTGGAGGAGGGCATCGCCAAATCGCTGCAGCTCAAGCTCGGCGACACGCTGACGTTCGACATCGCCGGTACGCCGCTGTCGTCGCGCGTGACGAGCCTGCGCAAGGTCGACTGGGACAGCTTCCAGCCCAACTTCTTCACGTTGTTCGCGCCCCACGCGCTCGACGGGCTGCCCACCACGTATCTCGGCGCGGTGCGCGTGCCGCCGACGCCGTCGGGCACGGCATGGGTGTCGGCGCTGGTCGCGCGCTATCCCAACGTCCTCGTCATCGACGTCGGCGAAGTGATCCGGCAGGTGCAATCGATCATGGACGAGGTGTCGCGCGCGATCGAGTTCGTGTTCCTGTTCACGCTGCTCGGCGGCATGCTCGTGCTGCAGGCGGCGATCGCGTCGACGCAGGATGCGCGGCGCTTCGACGCCGCCGTGCTGCGCACGCTCGGCGCGTCGCGCACGCAGCTCAACTCGGCGCAGACCGCGGAGTTCCTGTTGCTGGGTGCGCTGGCCGGGGTGCTGGCCGCGGCGGGCGCCAACGTGATCGGCTATTTGCTCGCCAATCGCGTGTTCAACGTCCCGTTCGGTTTCAGCCCCGCGTTGTGGCTCTACGCACTCGCAGGCGGCGCCGCGGCGGTGGCGGTGGCAGGCTGGCTCGGCACGCGCGACACGCTCGACCGGCCGCCGATCGAGGTGCTGCGCCAGCTCGCCTGACGGCTATTTGCCGGCCAACACCGCCTCGCGCGACCACGTGCGCGAGAACAGCACGAGGGCCACGGCCCCGAGCGCCAGCGGCACGATCGCCGACTGCGCGAGGTCGGGGAGCGACAGCGCGTCGCCGCGCAGCACGCGGTTCAGCAGCGTGTACTGCCCGGACACCGGCACGTACACGAGCCACGCCGGCTCCTTGCGCTGCAGGAACATCTGCGCGGTCGGCACCAGCGACATCACGAACAGCAGCAGCTGCGTGTTCGCCTGCGCCTCGCGGATCGAGCGGCCGCGGCTGCCGAGCCACAGCAGCAGCGCCGGCATCAACGCGACCAGCGGCGCCAGGATCGCCACGAAGCGCAGCACGTCGCGCGCGCTGAACAGGAATGGCACGCCCACCGGCGGCAGCGGCGCGAAGGCGAGCGTGAGGTAGAAGCCCCCGAGCGTGATCACCACGATCAAGAGCACGAACAGCGCGAGGCACAGCCATTTGCCGATGGCGATCTCGAGCGTCGATGCCGGCGTCGTCAGCAGCGGCTCGAGCGAGGCGCGCTCGCGCTCCCCCGCCGTCGCCTCCAGCGCGAACGCCATGCCACCGATGATCGTCGCGAACAGGCCGTAGAACGCGACGAGGAAGAGCACGAGCGCCCCGGACTGGCGCGGCGTGGCGAGGTTGACTTCGCGCAAGTCGAGCGGCTTGCCGACGGAAGGGGCGATGCCGCGCAGCATCAGCCGCTGCTGCCCCCACAACCGGTCGTAGCTGCGCAGCAGCGATTCGGTCTCGCTGATTGCCGCCTGCGCGCGGTCGCGCGAGCGATCGAACACGAGCTGCACGGAGCCTGCGCGTCCCTCGCCGACAGCCTTTTCGAAATCGGGATCGATGACGAGCGCGGCATCGAGATCGCCGGCGCGGATGCGCGTCTCGTAGTCCGCAGGTGCCGGCGAGATCGTCACCTGTTGCCGGGAGAGGTAGTCGACGAGCGCCGGCGCGCGCTCGGCGCCGACGATTGCGAGCGTCAGCGTGCGCGACTTCTCCGCCTGGCTGGCGATGAGGCTGAAGATCAGCATCAGAAAGATCGGCCCGGCGAGCGCTGCCGACACCACCGTCATCAGCACCGTGCGCCGGTCGCGCGAGGCGTCGACGATCTCCTTGCGCGCGACGGCGAGGATGCGGTTCAGCACCATGTCGCCCTAGTCCTCATGCCGACAGCCCTTCGCCGCTGCCGAGCAGGGCGACGAACGCATCCTCGAGCGAGCCCACGCCCGCATGCGCGACGAGCTCGGCGGCCGTGCCCTGCGCGACGACGCGGCCGCGGCCGAGGATGACGATGCGGTCGCACAGCGCCGCCACCTCCTGCATTACGTGCGAGCTGAAGAGCAGGCACTTGCCGGCGGCGCGCAGCGCGCGCAGCTGGTCGCGCAGCGCGCGCACGCTCATGATGTCGAGGCCGTTAGTCGGCTCGTCGAGCATGATCACCGGCGGGTCGTGGATCAGCGCGCGCGCGATCGCGACCTTCATCTTCTCGCCCTGCGAAAAGCCCTGCACGCGGCGCCCGGCGAGCGCGGTCAGGCCGAGCGTGTCGAACAGCGCGTCGGTGCGCGTGGCGATGGTGGCCGGCGCGATGCCATGCAGCGTGCCGAAATAGCGGACGTTCTCCCGGGCCGTGAGGCGAGGGTACAGGCCGCGCGCGTCCGACAGCACGCCGATGACGCGGCGCACGCGGTCGCGATCGCGCACGATGTCGAGGCCGTCGACGCTGGCGCGACCGGCATCGGGAACGATCAGCGTCGCCAGCATCCGCAGCAGCGTCGTCTTGCCGGCGCCGTTGGGACCGAGCAGGCCGGTGATCGCGCCGTCGGGTGCGGCGAACGTCACGCCGTCCACGGCGCGCACTTCGTGCTGCGCGCCGAACGCCTTGACGAGGCCGTCGATCGCGATCACGGCTTCGCCTCGAGGCGGTCGGGCCACAGCAGCGGCGGCGTGGTCCGCGCGAGCCAGTCGACGCAAGTGGCGGGCAGCGTGTCGAAGCCCGCGGCGTCGATGAACCTGGCGATGAGCCGCGGCGCGCATCCGCGCGACGACACGATGTGGCCGAAGCCGGGCGCGACGATCGAGCGCGCGTGCGACAGCGTCTTCACGACCTCCTCCGCGTAGCGCGGGGGCGTGACGGGGTCGAGTCCGCCGGACAGCAGCAGCACCGGCGTGTCGCTCGTCACTGGCGTCGCGAAATCCGCCGGCAGAGCGCCGCGCGGCCACACGCCGCAGACGTCGATGACGCGCGCCACCAGCCGCGCGCTCAAGGCACCATCGAGCGCGGCATGCCGCAGCTCCGGTGTGATGCGCGGCACGTCTTCGGCGCAGGTGACCGAAAAGTGGAGCGCGGCGTTGAGTTCCTCCTCGGTGCTGTCGTCGAAGCCCGCCAGCGCCGCCGCGAGCGGCGTGAAATCGCCGCTGCGCGCACGCGCGATGATCTCCGGCAGCATCGCCGCCAGCTCAGGCAGGTAGACGATCGGTTGCAGCGCGGCGAGGAAGGCGTCGAAGCCCATGTGCACGGTCACGGGCTCGCCGGTCCGTGGCCGGGCGATCGTGACGTCACGGCCATCGGCACCGAGCGACGTGCGAATCGTGTCGAACGCCGCCGCGAGGTCGGGATGCGCGGCATTGCAGGCGGTCGATTTCGCGCAGGCCGTGACGATCGCGTCGATCGCGTGCTCGCGCGACGGCCAGACGTCGAGGCTGACGATCATCCGTGGCGGCGCCACGCCGTCGAGCACGACGCTGCGGATCGCCTCGGGGTGTCGCCGCAGGTATTCCTGCGCGACGCGCGTGCCGTAGCTGCCGCCCCACAGGTTGATTCGCGGATAGCCGAGCGCGCGGCGCACGTCCTCGAGATCGGCGATGTACGCATCCGTCGTGTACTGGGCGGCATCGATGCCGCGCGACGCGAGCTCGGCGGCGCAGGCGCGTGCCTTCGGCACGGGATCGATCTCGAGCGCAGTCCTGAGATCGCGGTCGGGCTTGAACGCCGCGCACAGCAGCGGCGACGAGCGGCCGGTGCCGCGCTGGTCGACCAGCACGACGTCGCGCGTCGTGCGCACGTCGGACAGGAGCGCCGCCATGTCCGCGATCGACGACGCAGCCTGTCCCGGACCGCCGGCCAGCACGAACAGGGGATCGGGCTTGGGCGAGAGCGTGTTCGCGGGCAGGATCGCAATGGCAACCGTGATGCGGCGGCTCTGCGGATCGCCGCGATGCTCGGACACCTCGAGCGAACCGCAGGAAAGCGTCTGCGCGAGCTTCGGCAGGTGGCAGTCGGCAAGCACCATCGCGCGCTGCGGCGCCCGGTTGTCGCTGCATGCCCACAGTAGCAGGGGCACGGCCGCGAGGCCTGCTGTCCGGAGAAGGGCGCGCAGCATCATCGCCGCGGATGGTAGCAAACGCGACCCGCGGATCGGCATCGGGCACGATCAGCGTGAAAGCGGGCGGGGACGCCGGCGGCCGGCGGCGGCACGGCGGTCTATACTGGACGCTCCCGCGCCCGCCGCCGTCCATGTCCACGCGACCGCTCGAACCCGGCATCGTCACCGATCTCGAAGGCCGGCTCACCTACGCCAATTACCTGCGTCTGGACCGCCTGCTCGCCGCGCAGGAGCCGCGCGCCGCCGATGCGTCCGGCGCGCCGCTGCACGACGAGATGCTGTTCATCATCCAGCACCAGACGTCGGAGCTGTGGATGAAGCTGATGATCCACGAGCTGGGCGCCGCGGTGCGGCACGTGCGCGCGGATCGCCTGCAGCCCAACTTCAAGATCCTCGCCCGCGTCAAGCAGATCCAGCGCCAGCTCTTCGAGCAATGGGCGGTGCTGGAGACGCTGACGCCGTCGGAGTACGACGCGCTGCGGCCGGCACTGGCGAGCTCCTCGGGATTCCAGTCGGCGCAGTATCGCGCGATCGAATTCCTGCTCGGCAACAAGGATGCGGCGATGCTGGAAGTATTTCGCCATGACGCGGCGGCGCATGCGATGCTCGAGGCGCTGTTCAGGGCGCCGTCGCTGTACGACGAATTCATCCGTCACCTCGCTCGGCGCGGCCTGCCGGTCCCCGCCGAATGCCTCGCGCGCGACGTCACCCAGCCGCACGTGCGCGATCCGCGCCTCACCGCGGTGTTCAAGGTGATCTACGAGGATCCGACGCACTGGTGGGATGCGTACGACATGTGCGAGAAGCTGGTCGACGTCGAGGAGGGCTTCCAGCTGTGGCGGTTCCGCCACGTCAAGACCGTCGAGCGCATCATCGGCCACAAGCGGGGAACCGGCGGATCGTCGGGTGTCAACTACCTGCGCGGCGCGCTCGACATTGCGTTCTTTCCGGAGCTCATCGACGTGCGCTCGCTGATCGGCGTGGCGCCGGCGGCCTGATGGGGGGCACGGCGGCGAACGCCACGTCGCCGATCGCGCGCGCGGTCGCCGCGCTGGGGCCTGGCGCGCTCGACGATGCCAGGCTGGCGCGCCATGTGGCGCCGCTCTTCTCGCGCCATCGCGCCGCCTGCGGCGACCGTATCTACCTCGCCAATCATTCGCTCGGCCGCCCCCTCGACGTCACGGCCGACGACGTCGCGCAGGGTCTCGCGGCGTGGTACGCCGGGATGGGTGACGCATGGACGCCGTGGCAGGCGGAACGCGATGCCCATCGTGCGCACCTCGCACGGCTGTTGCACGCGCCGCGTGCCGACTGCGTGGTGCCGAAGACCAGTGCCGGGCAGGGCCTGCGCGCCGTCCTCAATACGTACGACACCCCGCCGCGCGTGGTCGCCTCGCGCGGCGAATTCGATTCGCTCGACGTCATCCTTCGCGAATACGCGCGGCGCGGCCGGGCGCGCGTCGACTTCGTCGCCGCCGGCGACGACGGATGCTACGCGACCGACGACATCGTCGCCGCGATCCGTCGCGGCTGCGACCTGGTCGTCGTCAGCGAGGTGATGTTCGTCACCGGCCAGCGTCTCGCCGACTTGACGACGATCGTCGACGCCGCGCACGCGGCCGGCGCGCGCATCCTCGTCGACGTCTACCACTCGCTGGGCGTTTTCGAGGTCGACGTCGTCGCCCTGCGCACCGACTATGCGGTGGGCGGCTCGTACAAGTACCTGCGCGGTGGTCCCGGCGCGTGCTTTCTCTACGTGGCGCCGGCGGTGCTCGAAGCGCAGGTGGCGACGCTCGACATCGGGTGGTTCGCCAAGGCCGCGCCCATGCAATACGCGCGGCCCGATCCTCCGCGCTTCGCGCCGGGTGGCGACGCCTGGCTCGAATCGACGCCGCCCGTGCTGTCCCCGTACCAGGCGCGGGCCGGCCTTGCGCTGCTGATGGCGCTCGGCGTCGATCGCGTGCGCGCGCACTCGCTGCGGTTGCAACGGCGGCTGGTGGACTTCCTCGCCATCCGCGACATTGCCGCCGACGGCGGAACCGCCGCGCGCGGCGCTTTCGTCGTGGTGCGCGACGCCGAGGCGGTGGCGATGGCCGACGCGCTGGCCGCACGCGGCATCATGGTCGACGCGCGCGGCGACTGCCTGCGCATTTGTCCGGACATCGTGACGCGCGACGACGAGCTCGTCGCCTGTGCCGAAGCGCTGGCCGCCGTCATGCGAGGCTCGCAGCCTGTGCCGGCGCGGCTTCAGCCCGGACGCGTGATGAAGTGAACGAGGACGAGGAGACCGATCACCAGCAGTGCGGCGAGACCGATCCCGGCAATGATGATGTGCAGGGGATTGATCGTCGCGGCGTCGCGTACCAGGTCCTGGCGCTTGCGGACGCCGAAGAAACTCCACAGCACGGCGCTCAGGGTTTCGCCAAACGTCGCCTTCCGCGTCGCGGCGGGCGGCTCGTCGTGAGGCTCTGGCGGATCGTGGCTCATCGGATGGGCGAGGGCACGGCAGGCAGGTCGTTGCGCGACAAGACGGCCTGAAAGGCGCGCATTGCGCAGGTGCCGCAAGCTTCCGCGGCCGGATACGGCATTGGCACGGTAGCACACGGCGCCGGCCGACGCCGCGCCGGGGCGCCCGAGGATGGCACGTCAAGCGCTTGAATGTTTAGGGCGATTGCCCCATCTCTGGGACAATCGTCTGCCACCCGAGGCCACCGAGGTCCCACCATGCGCTTCGACAAGCTCACCACCAAATTCCAGCAGGCACTGGCCGACGCCCAGAGCCTCGCGCTCGGCGGCGACGCCGGCTTCATTGAGCCGCAGCACCTGCTCGCGGCGATGCTCGCGCAGGAGGACGGCGGCACCGCGTCGCTGCTTGCGCGCGCCGGCGTGGCCGTGCCGAAGCTGCAGGCCGCGCTCAAGGCGTCGATCGCGCGATTGCCCAAGGTCGAAGGCACCGGCGGCGAGATCAGCGTTTCGCGCGACCTGAACAACCTGCTCAACCTGGCCGACAAGGAAGCCCAGAAGCGCAACGACCAGTTCATCGCCTCCGAGATGTTCCTGCTCGCCGCCACCGGCGACAAGGGCGACCTCGGGCGGCTGCTCAAGGATGCGGGTCTCTCGCGCAAGGCGCTGGAGGACGCGATCGCGCACGTGCGCGGCGGCGCCGGCGTCGACTCGCAGGAGGCCGAGGGGCAGCGCGAGTCGCTCGCCAAATACACGATCGACCTCACCGAGCGGGCACGCGACGGCAAGCTCGATCCGGTGATCGGCCGCGACGACGAAATCCGGCGCACGATCCAGATCCTGCAGCGGCGCACCAAGAACAACCCGGTGCTGATCGGCGAGCCCGGCGTGGGCAAGACCGCGATCGTCGAGGGTCTCGCGCAGCGCATCGTCGACGGCGAAGTGCCGGAGACGCTCAAGAACAAACGCGTGCTGTCGCTCGACATGGCGGCGCTGCTCGCCGGCGCCAAGTACCGCGGCGAGTTCGAGGAGCGCCTGAAGTCGGTGCTCAAGGACATCGCCGCCGACGAGGGCCGCACGATCGTCTTCATCGACGAACTGCACACGATGGTCGGCGCCGGCAAGGCGGAGGGCGCGATCGACGCCGGCAACATGCTCAAGCCCGCGCTCGCGCGCGGCGAGCTGCACTGCATCGGCGCGACGACGCTCGACGAGTACCGCAAGTACGTCGAGAAGGATGCGGCGCTCGAGCGCCGCTTCCAGAAGGTGCTGGTCGGCGAGCCGTCGGTGGAATCGACGATCGCGATCCTGCGCGGCCTGCAGGAACGCTACGAGATCCACCACGGGGTCGAAATCACCGACCCCGCGATCGTCGCCGCCGCCGAGCTGTCGCACCGCTACATCACCGACCGCTTCCTGCCGGACAAGGCGATCGACCTCATCGACGAGGCGGCCGCCCGCATCAAGATGGAGATTGACTCCAAGCCCGAGGCGATGGACAAGCTCGACCGGCGCCTGATCCAGCTCAAGATCGAGCGCGAGGCGGTGAAGAAGGAGAAGGACGAGGCTTCGATGAAGCGTCTGGCGACGATCGAGGAGGAGATTGCGCGCCTCGAGCGCGAGTACGCCGACCTCGACGAGGTATGGAAGGCGGAGAAGTCCGACGTCGCCGGCACGCAGCACATCAAGGAGGCGATCGACAGGATCAAGGTCGAGATGGAGGAGGCGCGCCGCCGCGGCGACTGGCAGAAGATGTCCGAGCTCCAGTACGGCAAGCTGCCGCAGCTCGAAGCCCAGTTGAAGAAAGTCGACAAGGACCTGGCCGGCGTGCAGAAGAAGGCGCCCAAGCTCCTGCGCACGCAGGTCGGCGCCGAGGAGATCGCCGAGGTCGTGTCGCGCGCAACCGGCATCCCGGTGTCGAAGATGATGCAGGGCGAGCGCGACAAGCTGCTGGCGATGGAAGACAAGCTGCACCAGCGCGTGGTCGGCCAGGACGAGGCGGTGCGCCTCGTCTCCGACGCGATCCGCCGCTCGCGTTCAGGACTGTCCGATCCCAACCGGCCCTATGGCTCCTTCCTGTTCCTCGGGCCGACGGGCGTCGGCAAGACCGAGCTCACCAAGGCGCTCGCCGAATTCCTGTTCGATACCGACCAGGCGCTGATCCGCCTCGACATGTCGGAGTTCATGGAGAAGCATTCGGTCGCGCGACTCATCGGCGCGCCGCCAGGCTATGTCGGCTACGAGGAGGGCGGCTACCTCACCGAGGCGGTGCGCCGCAAGCCCTACAGCGTGATCCTGTTCGACGAGATCGAGAAGGCGCATCCCGACGTATTCAACGTGCTGCTGCAGGTGCTCGACGACGGGCGGCTCACGGACGGGCAGGGCCGCACCGTCGATTTCCGCAACACAGTGATCGTGATGACCTCCAACCTGGGTTCGCACAAGATCCAGCAGATGACCGATGACGGCAGCGAACCGGCGTTGATCAAGATCGCCGTGATGGCGGAAGTCAAGGCATCGTTCCGGCCGGAGTTCGTCAATCGCATCGACGAGATCATCGTGTTCCAGCCCCTCGCCGAAGCGCAGATCGCGCACATCGCGCGCATCCAGTTGCGTTCGCTGGAGCAGCGCCTTGCCAAGCTCGACATCAGGCTCGACGTCGACGAAGCGGCGCTGAAAGCCGTGGCGGCGGCGGGCTTCGACCCGGTCTATGGCGCGCGGCCGCTGAAGCGCGCGATCCAGCAGCAGATCGAGAACCCGCTGTCGCGCGAGATCCTGTCAGGCCATTACGCGGGCGGCGACACGATCCGCATCGGCGCCACCGGCGGCGAGATCACGTTCAGCAAGGGTTGACGCGCGTAGCGTCGCCGCGTTACGAATGCCAGGGGATGCGGCGCGGCCGCTCGCGCTCTTCCTCTTCCTCGATGTGGCCGAGCCTCGGCTTGACGAGGTCGCTGCGCGAAACGAGTCCCACGAGGCGGTTCGATGCCGTGTCGGCGACCACCGGCACGCGCTCGAGGCGATTGAGCGCGAGCCGCGAGGCCACGAGGCGGCACGATTCGTCCGGCAACGCGACGATCAGCAGCACGTCGGCGACGACATCGCCGACCGTCGCGTGCCCGTCGCGTGCAGCTGCCAGCGACGCGCGATCGATCACGCCGACCACCACGCCGTCGCGTACCACGGGGAACGCGCGGTGTGCCTGGGTGGCGCCAAACCATCGCTGCAACGCGGCGTCGACGGGCGTCGCGGCGTCGATGGTCTCGACGTCGCGGGTCATGATCTCGTCGACGAACTGCCGCTCCAGCGGATCGACGCCGTATTCCCGGTAGATGTGGTAGCCGCGGCGTGCGATCTTCTCGGTGAGTATCGAGCGGCGCATGGTCAGCACGGTGAACCCGTAAGACACCGCCGACGTCGCGACCAGCGGCAGGAGCGCATTGGCGTCGCCCGTCAGGCCGAACGCGAAGATCGTCGCCGTGAGCGGCGCGCGCATCACGCCGGCGAGCGTTGCCGCCATGCAGACCAGTGGCCACAGCAGCGGATCGGCGCCTGGCAGCACGCGCGACAGCACGACGCCGAGGCCGGCGCCCATCATCAGCAGCGGCGCGAGGATGCCGCCCGATGTCCCCGAGCCCAGCGCGAGCACCCAGATCGCCGCCTTGACGAGGAGGAGTCCGAGCGCCACCTGCAGCACGATCTGGTTGTGCAGGAGGTCGCCGATGACGTCGTAGCCGACGCCCAGCGCGCGCGGTTCGAAGTAGCCACCGATGCCCACCGCCAGGCCGCCGAGCGCCGGCCACCAGCTCCAGTGCAGCGGAAGCTTCGCGAACAGATCCTCGACCTTGTACAGCGACGCCGACAGCGTGGCGGACAGGAGGCCACAGGCGAGGCCCGCGACGATGCAGGATGGCAGCGACCACAGGTCGGGCGCGGCAGTGGCGACCGGAAACAGCGGCCCGGGCGTCATCACCAGCGGTCGCGCGAAGCCGGCCACGGCGCAGGCGATGGCCACGGGCAGCAGGCTGCGCGGCCGCAGCTCGAAGAGCAAAAGCTCGACGGCGAGCAAAACCGCGGCCACGGGTGTGCCGAATACCGCGGTCATCCCCGCCGTGGCGCCGGCCACCAGCAGCGCCTTGCGCTCGGCGGCGGTGAGGTGGAAATACTGCGAGGCCAGGGAGCCGATGGCGCCGCCAGTCATGATGATCGGGCCTTCGGCACCGAACGGGCCGCCGCTGCCGATGACGATGCCCGACGACAGCGGCTTCAGCACGGCCACGCGCGCCGACATCTTGCTCTTGCCGAACAGGATGGCCTCGATGGCCTCGGGAATGCCGTGGCCGCGGATCTTTTCCGAACCGAAGCGCGCCAACAGTCCGACGATCAGGCCGCCGACGACAGGAATCGCGATCACCCAGACTCCCAGCGTGTTTTCCGCGGGCGAGCGGTTCGCGATCGACAGCGACTGGAAGAAGAAGACGTTGGTGAAGAGGCGGATCAGGGCGAGCAACAGCACCGCGGCCAGCGTGGCCAGCGCACCGATGACGGCGGCGAGCGCCGCGATTCGCAACAGGCTGCCGTTGAGTGCGAAGTCGCCGCGCGTGTGGGACGCCGTCGTCACCGCACGATCGGCGGTCCCGGCGGCGTCATTGTCGTGCAGCGCGCGTGCCGATCGTCGTTGCCTGCAATAAGCATGGGACGCATTTTAGCAAGCCGGCTGGCGTACCTCGAGCGATGGCAGGTAGTGGGCCCGCGCGGATACGCGGCGGCCGCCAGTCAAACCGCGTGTGCATGGTCCAGCAGCAGGCCCTTCAGGCGCTTGCCCCCGCGATGCGCAAAATGCAGGTGACTGTCCTCGGCACCCGGTCCGACGAGGCACAGCGCCGACGACGATTGCGCCTCGACAAGCGTCAGCCCGTTGCGCTCGACCGCCCAGACGTCGCCGGCGTAGAGCACCACGTCGTTGAGCTCCTTTTCCTGCGTCACCCACAGCGTGCCGCGGGTGACCCGCAGTGTCGTGCCCCGCGCGTCGTCCAGCCGCACCAGATCGCCGCGGTCGAGATCCATCGCCTTCGTGTAGCCGGTGCAGAGCATGGCCAGTCCCTCCGTTGGGCAAGACGCCCGATCATGCGTAAAATGCATCGATCGGCGCCTTGGCTGGGCGCCGGAATCGGCGCCGCATGAAGGAGATTGTGGGGAAGCTGCGCCTCCCGCTCAAACGAAATCTCGGAAGCTCTGGCATGCGCCAAACTCATGCATAAGACATTGCGCGAGATGCCGTCGCTGGACTTCCTGCGCGGTTTCGAGGCGGCGGGCCGTACGTTGTCGTTCACGCGGGCGGCGGCCGAGCTCTTCGTCACGCAGTCGGCGCTGTCGCGTCAGGTGAAGGCGCTGGAGGATGCGCTCGGCGTGCCGCTCTTCGAGCGACGCCACCGCGCGCTGGCATTGACGCGTGCGGGCGAGGCGCTGCACCGCGACGTCACCGACAGCCTTGCGCAGATCGCGCGCGCCGTCGACGCCACGCGCGGACGCACGCCGCAGCCGGGCGTGACGCTGACGACCACCGTGTCGTTCGCCTCGCTGTGGATCATTCCGCGCCTGGCGACGTTTCGCGCGCGCCATCCGGCGATCGAGGTGTACGTGTCCGCCGACGACCGCACGGTCGACCTGGCGCGCGGCGAGGTCGACGTCGCGGTGCGCTACCTCGCCGAGCACAAGGTTCCGGACGGTGCGCAGCGAATGTTCGGCGAGCGGATGCTGCCGGTGGTGAGCCCGCAAGTGCTGCGCCAGCCGCGCACCCGTCTCGCCAGCCCCGCCGACCTGCGCAACCACGTGCTGTTGCACCTCGACGATCCCGACGGCATGCTGCCGTGGCTCAACTGGCAGGCGTGGCTCGCGGCCAACGGCGAGCCGTCGCTGCGTCCCGCGGGCGCGCTGCGCTTCCGCATGTACGACCAGCTGATCCAGGCCGCGGTCGCCGGCCAGGGTGTCGCGCTCGGCCGCCTGCCCTTGCTCGCCGAGCATCTGCGCGACGGTCGGCTGGTGGCGCCGTTCGCGCCGCGCTACGAATCCGCGCGCGGCTACTACGTGCTCGTCGCGCCGCACGCCGCGGCGCGTCCCGACGTCGCCGCCCTTGTCGCGTGGCTCGCCGACGAAGCGGCGATTGCGCGCGGCGCAGTGTCGGCGCCGGCGCCGGGGCCGGCACGCGCTGCCGCGGGCGGCATCGCGACGCCTAGGCGGCCGGCTCGACCGCGCAACGCGCGCACGCCGGCGGGGGGGGTCCAAGCGGTGACGCAGCGCTCGAGTCCGGATTTCGGCCTGGCGCCGTCGCCGTGGATCGTGCGCCACGCCGGCCTTATCGCGCTCGGCGCACGCGTGCTGGACGTTGCGTCAGGGCATGGCCGGCAGGCGATCTTCCTGGCGGGACGCGGTGCGCGTGTCGTCGCGGTCGACCGCGACGCCGCGGCGCTCGCGACGTTCGCCGCAACGCCGGGCATCGTCACGCGCACCGCCGATCTCGAGGCTGCAGCGTGGCCGCTCGCCGGCGAGCGCTTCGATGCGGTGGTCTGCGTCCACTATCTCCACCGCCCGCGAATCGCCGAGCTCGTCGCGTCGCTTGGCGACGACGGTGTGCTCCTGTACGAAACGTTCGCGGTGGGCAACGCGGCGTTCGGCCGCCCGTCCAATCGGGATTTTCTGCTGCGCGACGGCGAACTCCTGGCGCTCGTCCGCGATCGAATGACGGTCGTCGCGTTCGAGCAGGGACGGGTGTCACAGTACGGTACAAATGCCGTGATCCAGCGCATTGCCGCGGTCGGCCCCGGCCGATGGCCGCCGCCGCTC
>DATBOK010000234.1:0-7249 GCA_036553845.1 Casimicrobiaceae bacterium | reverse complement strand
TAACCGGGGGCGGCCCGATTGCTACCGCCGCGGAACGATCATCGTCAGCAGGCCGCTCTAACCCCCCCTTACCCGGCGCAGCCCGTCGTCACTCCCACTCAATGGTCGCGGGGGGCTTGCCGGAGATGTCGTAGACGACGCGGTTGATGCCGCGTACCTCGTTGGTGATGCGGTTGCTGATCCGCGCCAGCAATTCGTGCGGCAACGGCGCCCAGCGCGCGGTCATGAAGTCGGTGGTCTCCACGCAACGCAAGGCAATCGCGTTTTCGTACGTTCGTCCGTCGCCCATCACCCCGACCGAGCGCACCGGCAGGAACACGGCGAACGCCTGCGACGTGCGGTCGTACCACGATACGCCGTCGTGATGCGCCGCGCGAAGCTCCTCGATGAAGATCGCGTCGGCACGGCGCAGCAGATCGGCCGCCTGCCGCGTCACCGCGCCGAGGATGCGCACCCCGAGCCCCGGGCCCGGGAACGGATGGCGGTCGACCATCGTCCGCGGCAGGCCGAGCTCGAGGCCGAGCTTGCGCACCTCGTCCTTGAACAGCTCGCGCAGCGGCTCGAGGAGCTTCAGCTTCAGCGTCTCCGGCAGGCCGCCGACGTTGTGGTGCGACTTGATCGTGCGCGCCTTGCGTCCGGCGCCCGCGCTCTCGATGACGTCCGGATAGATGGTGCCCTGCGCCAGCCAGCGCACCGCCGGCAGCTTCGCCGCCTCGCGCTCGAACACGTCGACGAAGAGCTTGCCGATGATCTTGCGCTTGGCCTCCGGGTCGTCGACGCCTTGCAGCGCGGTCAGGAATTCGTCAGCGGCGTCGACGTGGACCACGCGCACGCCGAGGTTGCGCGAGAACGTGTCCATCACCTGCGTCGCTTCGTCCTGGCGCAGGAGCCCGTGATCGACGAACACGCACGTCAGGCGATCGCCGATCGCCTTGTGAATCAGCGCCGCCGCCACCGACGAATCGACGCCGCCCGACAGTCCCAGCAGCACGTCCCCGTCGCGCGCCTGCGCGCGGATTCGCGACACCGCCTCGTCGACGAAATCGTGCATGTTCCAGTCGTGGCCGCAGCCGCAGATGTCATGCGCGAAGCGCGCGAGGATCGCCGCGCCCATCGACGTATGCGTGACCTCGGGGTGGAACTGCACGGCGTAGAATCGCCGCGACTCGTCGGCCATCGCCGCGACCGCGCAAGTCTCGGAGCTGCCGATCACCTTGAATCCCGCCGGCAGCTCGGTGACTTTGTCGCCGTGGCTCATCCACACGTCGAGCAGGCCATGCCCTTCGGCGTTGCGCCGGTCCTCGATGCCGGCGAACAGCGCCGAATGGCCGCGCGCGCGCATCTCGGCGTAGCCGAACTCGCGCTGGCGTCCGGCCTCGACCCGTCCGCCGAGTTGCTGCGCCATCGTCTGCATGCCATAGCAGATGCCGAGCACCGGCACGCCGAGCTCGAACACGGCCGGCGGCGCGCGACCGGCGTCCGCGTCGTAGGCGCTCAGGTGGCTGCCCGACAGGATGACGCCGCGCGGGGCAAAGTCGCGCACGAACGCGTCGGACACGTCGTGCGGATGGATCTCGCAGTAGACCTCGGTCTCGCGCAGGCGGCGCGCGATGAGCTGCGTGACTTGCGAACCGAAATCGAGGATCAGGATCCTGTCGTGGGACGGGGCGATCGACGCGGTCATTCGGTGCGGTAGTTGGGCGCTTCCTTGACGATCGTGACGTCGTGCACGTGCGACTCGCGCACGCCGGCCGACGTGATCTCGACGAACTCGGCCCGCGTGCGCAGCTCGTCGATGGTCGCGCAGCCGCAATAACCCATCGTCGCGCGCAGGCCGCCCATCATCTGGTGGATGACCGCCGCCAGCGGCCCCTTGTAAGGCACGCGCCCCTCGATGCCTTCCGGCACCAGCTTCTCGGCGGCACCCTCGCCCTCGGCGTCCTGGAAATAGCGGTCGGAGCTGCCCTGCTGCATCGCGCCGAGCGAGCCCATGCCGCGATAGCTCTTGTACGAGCGGCCCTGGTAGAGCTCGATCTCGCCGGGCGATTCCTCGGTGCCGGCGAACAGGCTGCCCATCATCACGCACGACGCGCCGGCCGCGATCGCCTTGCCGATGTCGCCCGAATAGCGGATGCCGCCGTCGGCGATCAGCGGGATGCCGGCGCGCGAAGCGCCATCGAGCGCGAACTGGATTGCCGCGATCTGCGGCACGCCGACGCCGGCGACGATGCGCGTGGTGCAGATCGAGCCGGGACCGATGCCGACCTTGACGGCGTCGGCGCCGTGATCGGCGAGCGCCTTGGCGCCGTCCGCGGTCGCGATGTTGCCGCCGACGACCTGCAGCTGCGGATGCCGCTGCTTGATCGCCGCGACGCGGTCGAGCACGCCCTGCGAATGCCCGTGCGAAGTATCGACCACCAGCACGTCGACGCCGGCGGCGACGAGCAGCTCGACCCGCTCGTCGGTATCGGCGCCGGTGCCGACCGCCGCGCCGGCACGCAGCCGGCCGAGCTCGTCCTTGCACGCGAGCGGGTGCTCGGTGGCCTTCTGGATGTCCTTGACCGTGATCAGCCCGCGCAGCTCGCGCGCGTCGTTGATGACCAGCACCCGCTCGAGGCGGTGACGGTGCATCAGCGACTTGGCGGTGTCGAGGTCGGTTCCCTCGGCCACGGTGACGAGGCGCGCGGCCGGCGTCATGATCGCCGACACGGGCTGGTCGAGGTTGCTCTCGAAGCGCAGGTCGCGATTGGTGACGATGCCGACGACGCGGCCGGCGTCGACCACCGGCAGCCCCGAGATGCGGTGCGCGCGCGTCAGCGCGACGACGTCGCGCACGCTCATCGTCGGCGGTATGGTGATCGGATCCTTGACCACGCCGCTCTCGAAGCGCTTGACCTTGGCGACCTCGGCGGCCTGGCGCGCGGGCGTCATGTTCTTGTGCACGATGCCCATGCCGCCTTCCTGGGCGATCGCGATGGCGAGGCGGGCTTCGGTCACCGTGTCCATCGCCGCCGACAACAGCGGCACGTTGAGGCGGATGCTGCGGGTGAGTTGGGTCGCGAGATCGACGTCGCGAGGGACGACCGAGGAGTGTGCGGGGACGAGCAGGACGTCGTCGAAAGTGAGCGCTTTGCGGACGACACGCATGTTTTGGTGGACCCCCCTGCGCAAAAACCGATTATACACGCGTGATCGCCAGGAGCCGCCCGTCGCGGCACGCCTGTGCGTCGATGCAACGACGTTCGCACGCCCGGCGGGCACGCCTGTCGCCCTCGCGTTGACGCGCGCGCAACGCTTGCGGTACCGTGCAGCGTCGACGTCAGAAGGCTCGCCATGCCACGCTTCGCCGTGAGGCCTCTCGCTGTTCCGCGCCGCGTGCCCGCGACGCGCGCGTGCGTGCTCGGCGTCGCGCTGGCGCTTTGCGCAGGCCTCGCGTCGGGCATCGCCGCCGCGGCGACGTACAAATGGACCGATGCCAACGGCCACGTCGTCTACTCCGACCAGCCGCCGCCGGGGAACATCAAGTCCGAAATGATCGGTCCGGCGGCGCCGGCGTCCAATCCGAACGCGGTGAAGGACATGGCGCAGAAGGACCTCGAGTTGCAGAAGCGCCAGAAGGACCGCGCCGATGCCGAGGTCAAGGCCGAAAAGGCGCGCCAGGGCACCGCGCAACGGCGCGACCTCTGCCTCGTGGTCCGCGGGCACCTGAAGGACATGCGCGAAGGCAAGCCCGTATTCCGTTACGACGCCAGCGGCGCGCGGGTGATCCTCGACGAGAAGGAGCGCGACGCGGAAATGCAGAAGGCGCTCGACGCCGAGAAGAAGTACTGCGGCGAGCCCAGCACCTGAAGCCGCCGCCGGGACCGCGTCACTGCTGCGGCTGTTCGGCCTTCTTCTCCAGAGCAGCCTGGTTGATCGTGACGTCGGTGTGCGCCTTGAGTCCCGCGAGATATGCGGCGAGGAGCTCGCGCCCCACCTGCTCGCCCATGCGCTGACCCGCGAGCTTGATTTGCGCGTCGTCGAGCTTGTCGGGAGTCGATACCTTGCTCACGCGGTAGATCGAGTAGCCGCCGCGCGCATTGGGCAGGCCGACGAAGCCCGGCAGCTTCTGCGGATCGACGGCGAACACCCTGTTCAGCGACGACGGCGTGAACTCCGGCCCCGTCTGGGTGCGCATCAGGTCCACCGGCTTGCCGAATGTCAGTCCGGCGCCCTTCTCGCTCTTGCCGGCTTCGAGCGCGGCAAGCTTTTCCGTCCCGGCCTTGATCGCGAGCGCGCTCGATTCGCGGCGCACGATCTCGCCGCGGATCTGGTCGCGGACGTCGGCAAGCGGGCGCACCGCCGCCGGCTTGTACTCGACGATGCGGCCGGCGATCATCGTGTTGGGCGCGATCTCCATCGCGTCGGTGTTGCGCTTCGACCCCACCGATTCCGGCGAGAACAGCGCGGCGACGAACTTGGCGTTGCCCTGCGCGATCGCCTGCACCTGCGCGCGCGTGACGAGCGGCGTGGTCGTGACGTCGACCCCCAGCGCCTTGCCGACGCCGGCCAGCGAGTCGGCCTGCTCGTAGACGAGGTTCTGGAACTTGTCGGCGTTGTCGACGAACAGCTTCTGCGCCTTGGCCTTCTTCAGCGCGGCCTCGATCTCGCCCCTGACGGCGTCGAGCGGCTTGGCCTGCGACGGCTTGATCGCGCCGACCTTGATGACGTGGTAGCCGAAGTCGCTCAGCACCGGCCCGACGATGTCGCCGGTCTTCGCCGCGAACACCGCATCGGCGAACGGCTTGACCATCGCGTCGTGGGTGAAGCTGCCGAGGTCGCCGCCCGCCGCGGCCGAGCCCGGATCGTCCGAATTCGCCTTCGCCAGCGCCGCGAACTGGTCCGGATGCGCGCGCGCCTTGGTGGCGAGATCGTCGGCCTTCTTTTTGGCGGCCGCCTTGTCGGCTTCGCTGGCATCGGGCTTGACGGCGACGAGGATGTGCGCCGCCGAGCGCTCCTCCGGCTGCCCGTACTGCGCGATGTTCTGGTCGTATTGCGCCTTCACCTCCTCGGGCGTGACGCTGACCTTCGCCGCCAGCGACTCGGGCGACAGCACGATGTACTCGATCTTCGCCTGCTCGGGTGTCTCCAGTGCGGTCTTGTTGCTGTCGTAGAACGCCTTGATCGCGGCGTCGTCGACATGCACGTCCTTGGCGAACGCCTCGGCGTCCACCGTGGCGACCGCCACCTCGCGCTTCTCCTCGAGCAGTGCGAGATAGCGTCGCGCCGAGGCCGCGGCGACGATGTTGGCGCCGGCGATCGGCTCCTGCAGCGGCGCGAGCGTCAGGTCGCCGCGCAGCTTCTGCTCGAACATCTGCGGCGACATGTTCTGTCCGGCCAGCACCAGCTTGTAGCGCTCGGGCGAGAAGTGGCCATCGTCCTGGAACGGCGGCAGCGAGGCGATGAATTGCGTCAGCTGCTGGTCGGAAACCCGCAGCTTGTCGGCGCGCGCCTCGTTCTCGAGGAGCTTCTGGTTGACGAGCTGCTCGACCAGCGCGTAGCGCACTTCCGGATTGTCGAACATCGCTGGATCGTAGTTGGCGCCGAGCGACTGGCGCATGCGGTCCTGCTGATCGCGCAGCAGGTCGTCGAACTCCTGCTGCGAGACTTTCTGCTTGCCCACCGTGGCGACATCCGGCACGCCCGCGGCGCGCTGGAAATAGCTGTACGTGCCGAAGAACACGAACGTGAGGCCGATGACGGCCAGCACGATCTGCGCCAACCGCTTGTGCTTGTCGATGAAATCGAACATGGTCCCGTCGTGAACGAAAAGGGCGAACTCGTGTTCGCCCTGGCAAAGAGTTGGCGGAGTGGACGGGACTCGAACCCGCGACCCCCGGCGTGACAGGCCGGTATTCTAACCAACTGAACTACCACTCCTTGGCGCATCCAGGTCGCGGCGCACGGCGCGGGCACGGCGCCCGCCGCACGGCGTGACTGGTGGGTGCTGACGGGATCGAACCGCCGACATTCGCCTTGTAAGGGCGACGCTCTACCAGCTGAGCTAAGCACCCGATGTTGCCGTTGCCGCTCGCCTTGCCGGGCCGTCCGACCGCTCCTGCAAAAAGCGCGCTAGTTTAGCGCATCCTTCAACGCTTTGCCAGCGCGGAACTTCGGCACCTTGGCTGCGCTGATCCTGATCGCCGCGCCGGTGCGCGGATTGCGGCCGCTGCGCGCGGTGCGCTTGCCGACGTAGAACGAGCCGAATCCCACCAGCGTCACCATGTCGCCCTTCGCCAGCGAAGTGCCGATCGAATCGATCGTCGCATCGAGCGCGCGTCCGGCCGCGGCCTTGGAGATGTCGGCGTGCCTCGCGATCGCGTCGATCAGGTCGTTCTTGTTCACGGATGTTCCCCTTTCGCGTGAAGGAGTCGCCGCCCCGACGCGCCGCGCGAGGGCGCGCCGCGGCAAGCTCGGCAACCGGATTGGACGAGGCGTGCCGGACGGCGCGCGCGTCCCTATATAGCGCCCGCAAATTCCCGGTGTCAAGGCGCGGCGACAACATCGCAGGCACAAAAAAACCGGCGCCACGAGAGGCGCCGGTCGCGTGCAGATGCGGCGTTGCGGTCAATGCTTGATCAGCGTCGCCTGCTCGTCGCTCGCGGGCGGCGGGGGCACCGGCGCTTCGGCCTTGTCATCGACAGCAGGCACCGGGTGCGACTCGAGCGCGTGCTCCAGAACCTGCTCGATCCAGCGCACCGGCTGGATGTCGATGCGGTTCTTGATCTCGTCCGGCACTTCCGCCAGGTCCTTGACGTTCTCTTCGGGTATCAGCACGGTCTTCACGCCGCCGCGGCCCGCGGCCAGCAGCTTCTCCTTGAGGCCGCCGATCGGCAGCACCTCACCGCGCAACGTGATCTCGCCCGTCATCGCCACGTCGCAGCGCACCGGGATGCCGGTCAGCATCGACACCATCGCCGTGGTCACCGCGGCGCCCGCGGACGGGCCGTCCTTCGGTGTCGCACCTTCCGGCAGGTGAATGTGGATGTCGGTCTTCTGGTAGAAGTCGGGCGCGATGCCGAGCTGCTTGGCACGCGAGCGCACGACGGACAGCGCCGCGGCGATCGACTCGTTCATCACGTCGCCGAGCTTGCCGGTGGACGTGGTCTTGCCCTTGCCGGGCAGCGCCACCGCCTCGATCGTCAGCAGGTCGCCGCCGACTTCCGTCCACGCCAGGCCGGTGACCTGGCCGACCTGGTTCTTCTTCTCG
>DATBOK010000232.1:0-18830 GCA_036553845.1 Casimicrobiaceae bacterium | reverse complement strand
CGGACACGCGTCGACGCCCGGCTACAACGACCCCAAGTATCCGTTCTACGGGCGCGTGCGTCGCGACTGACGCTACCCGCGGCGGACGAGGGGCTTTGCCAAGCGGTGACGCGCCGCGCTAATAGACGCAGAGTGCCGTCCCGTCGGGACCGAAGCCGCTGCGCTGCCAGCCCGCTGCGACGAGCGCGTCGCGCATCGTCGCATCGGTCGTCAGGCGCGTGTCGAAGGCCGACAGCGGCGACGAAAGACGGTAGACGGGCGTGAGCGGAATGTCGCCGTCGATGAAGCCCGGCAGCGGTGCGCATTTTCCGCTCGTCCAGTCGGGCGTTTGCGCGTAGAAGGCCGCCGCAGTCTCGAGCACGGCACCCGGCTCGCGCGCCGCCGCGGCGCATTCGTCCTGTGCGAGCGAGTAGAAATAGCCGACGCCCTCGCTGGTCGGGATCCGGAAACGACAGACCGGACTGCCGACATAGGTGTATTCGAGGCCCAAGTGCGTAGTCGCGGTCGCGCCGACGGCGAGCTCCAATCCGGTTCGTACCCATCCCGGACTGCGACCCTGGTCGATGGTGTCGATGGCGTCGGCGGCGGCCGTCACGTAGCGCCGGTCATCGAACATGTTGCGATATTCGATCGCACCGACGAGCGGCGCGCTCACCGTGATGTTGCTCGCGCACAGGTCTCCCGTCGGCGTCGGGCAGTGGAGCTCGCCATTTTTCAACACGGCAGGTCTGGTCGACCCGTCGCGATACAGCGCCGTACTCCCGTCCGTCGGCAGCGCCGGGTAAGTCCACGTGTCGGCGCCGGCGAATGACAGCGTGCCGCCGTCCACCGACAGGAAGCGCTCCGGCATCGCGAAGTCCGCCTCGCGGAATCCCACGCAGCAGCCCGTGTTCTGGTACAGCGACGGCAGCTCCGACGACTGGGATTCGAAATCCGAGATGGCGACGACATACGACGCGTTGGCCGTCTGCGTGCTGGACAGGTCGTGCGGGAACACGAACGTCTTGGTCACGCCATTCGCCGTGCTCGTCAGCGTCAGCCCGGCGATCCGTTGCTGGTCGTTGCGACCCGCATACTCCGTCAGCTCGACGTATTGGGTCGAGCCATCCATGCTCGAATAGATCTGCGTGATGCGAAGGCTCGGTCCGCCATCAGCCGGCGGCGGAGGCGGCGAAGACGGTGTCGACGTGACGTCATCCGGCGGCGCTTCGGCCTGGCACTTCGTGTTCTCGTACGACTTGCCGTCGTCGACGCTCAGGATGTAGTGGTTCTTGCAGGGGTCATCGACGACCTGCGCCGACGCCCCGCAGACAGCCGCAGCCGCGAGCAGAAGCGCGGCGCCCCGGACCCATCGCATGAATGACATTGCCGCTCCCTGGACAACGAGGTCGGCCTATTTTAGGAGGCCTGTCGCGCCGGCAGGGGTCGGCGCGGCCCAAAGCTATCGAAATCCGCAATTGTTTGCCCGGGCGCGGTGCCGGCGCCCTGCTCAGCGCGGTTCGTTGGCGACGCCGTGCAGCACGTGGCCGGCGGCGACGTGCGCCGACGCCGCTTCGACGTGGCGCGTCTGGTCGTCGAAGAAGAAATCCGGCTCGAACTTGCGCAGGAAGTCGCCCTTCGGCAAGCCGCCGAGGAAGAACGCCTCGTCGACCTGGATGTGCCAGTCCATCAGCGTGCGGATCGCGCGCTCGTGCGCCGGGCTCGAACGCGCGGTGACGAGCGCGGTGCGCAGGCGCATCGTCGTCACTTCGGCGTCGATCTGCTGCAATCGATGCAGCGCCTCGAGCAGCGGCTTGAAGGGCCCGGGCGGCAGCGGCTTCGCCGCATGGTCCGCTTCGTGCGCCTGGAATGCGTCGAGGCCCTGCGTCTGGTAGACCCGTTCGGCTTCGTCGGCGAACAGCACGGCGTCGCCGTCGAAAGCGATGCGCACCTCGTCGGGATGCGAGTCGAAGCGCGTCGCATGGTTATAGACCACTGCGGCCGGAAAACCGGCGTTGAGCGCCGCGCGCACGTCGTCGGCGTTCGCCGACAGGAACAGGTGCGCATTGAGCGATTCCAGGTAGCCGAACGGCGCGCGCCCGCGCGTGAACACGCCGCGCTCGATCGCGAGGTTGGCGCCCTTCACCGAGCGGAACACGCGCAGCCCGGACACCGGGTCGTTGCGCGACAGGATCACGACGTCGACGCGGCGGACGCCGTCGGTATTGAAGGCCAGCAGCTTGCGCACCAGCGGATAGGCGACGCCCGGCTTGGCCGGCGTTTCCAGGCGCTCGAGCTGCAGGCGCATGTACGCGGTGTCGTCGGCGGTCTCGAAGACCTGGTTCTCTTCCTCGAAGTCGAACAGCGCCCGCGAGCTGATCGCGACGACGAGCTGGCCGGCGTTCGATTCGCTCATCGCCGACGGCGACACGCGCTCAGCGCGAATCGATCGACGCGGCGACGCGTTGCGCGCGCCCGACCGGCACGCCGGCGGTGCCGAGCTCGGCGAACACGTCGCGGATCGCGCGCAGCGCCTGCTGCAGCACGTCGCGCGCAATGTTGAGCGGCGGCGCGATGCGCACCACGGTGCCGTGCGTGTCCTTGGAGATCACGCCGTGGGCGAGCAGGCGCTCGACCACGGTGCGCGCGCTGGCAAGCGCGGGATCGATCTCGATGCCGAGCAGCAGGCCGCGTCCGCGCACGTCGGTGATGAGCGGGCTGTCGATCGCGCGCAGCTCGGCGAGCAGCCACGCGCCGACGTCGCGCGCACGCTCGCAGAGCTTCTCGTCGGCGAGCACGTCGAGCGCCGCCAGCGCCACCGCGGCGCCCAGCGGATTGCCGCCGAACGTGCTGCCATGGTCGCCCGGCTGGAACACCCGCATCACGTCGTCGCGCGCGACGAACGCGGACACCGGCAGCAGCCCGCCTCCCAGCGCCTTGCCGAGGATGACGCCGTCCGGCGTCACGCCATCGTGCGCGGAGCCGAGCCAATGCCCGGTACGACCGAGTCCCGTCTGCACTTCGTCGGCGATGAGAAGCACGTTGCGGCGCCGGCAGATGTCCGCGCAGCGCGCGAGATAACCGTCGTCGGGCACGACGATGCCCGCCTCGCCCTGCACCGGCTCGACCAGGAATGCGGCGGTGTTGCGCGTGATCGCGCGCTCGAGCGCGGCGGCGTCGTTGTAGGGAATCGTCACGAACCCCGGCGTGAAGGGGCCGAAGCCGTCGCGATACTGCGCCTCGCTCGAAAAGCCGCTGATGGTGATCGAGCGCCCGTGGAAATTGCCCTCGCAGACGATGATCTCGGCGCAGTCGGCAGCGATGCCCTTGGCGACATACCCCCATTTGCGCGCGGCCTTCAGCGCCGTCTCGACCGCCTCGAGTCCGGTATTGACCGGCAGCGCGCGTGCGTATCCGGTCAGCGCGCACAGTCGCGCCAGGAACTGCGGCAGGCGATCGTTGAAATACGCGCGCGAGGTCACCGCGAGCGTCTGCGCCTGCGCGACGAGCGCGCCAACGATGCGCGGATGCGCATGCCCGAAGCTGACCGCGGAGTAGGCACTCATCAGGTCGATGTAGCGGCGTCCCTCGACGTCCTCGACCCATGGCCCTTCGGCGCGCACTGCGACCACCGGCAGCGGCGAGTAATTATTGGCGCCGTATTGCGCTTCCGTTCGCATCGCCTCGGCGGACGATGCGAACGACCCTGCGGGACGATGCGTGATGTTCGTCATCGGCTCGGGTAAATCCATGATTTCGATGGGAAGAGGATACGCTCGCGGCTCCCTTCCTGCCAGCGCGCTGTTACGGGCGTCGCGCGGGCATCGAGCCCCGGTCAGCGGCCGAATCCGGCCTCGGCAAAGCGCAGGATCGTCGGCAGGTGGCGCTCGAATCCAGTGAAGCCGTGATCACCGCCGCCCTCGACGCAGAGCCACGCGCCACCGTAGCGCTCCACGCCCACGCGCCAGTCGAGCACTTCGTCACCCGACTGCAGGTAGAGCAGGTACCGCGACGCGTCGGCGATGCGCGCCACCGCAAGCGCGCGCAGCTCGTCGAAATGCGCGTGCGTCACCTCGAATTCGCGGCCGGTGTAGAGGTTGGTCTGCATGCCGAGGTAGGGCGCGAGCTCCGCGTACGGATGCACGGCGGGATTGATGCACACCGCGCGCGCCGCGAAACGCTCCGCGAGATGCGTCGCGTAGAAGCCGCCGAGCGAGCTGCCGACGAAGGTCGGCGGCGAATCGCAATGCCGCGCAACCCAGCTCGCGACGCTCGCGACCGCCTCGCGCGGCCCCGCATCGAGCTCGGGCACATGCATGCGCGGTCGGCGTGCCGGCGGCAGCCCGTCCACGTAGCGCATCAGCGCCTGCGCCTTCTCGCTCGCCGGGGACGAGCGGAAACCGTGCAGGTAGACGATCGTCGTCACGCGGCGAGGCGCGCGAGTAGCTTGTCGTGGATGCCGCCGAACGCGCCGTTGCTCATCACCACGATCTGGTCGCCGGCGCGCGCATCGCGCGCGATCGCGTCGACCAGCGCGTCGAGGTCATCGATCACGCGCGCCTTGTCGCCGAGCGGTGCGAACACAGCCCCCGCGTCCCATCCGAGGTTGCCGGCGTAGCACCAGACGCGATCGGCGGCCGCCACGCTCGCCGGCAGCGCGGCCTTCATCGTGCCGAGCTTCATCGTGTTCGAGCGGGGCTCCAGCACGGCGACGATGCGCGCGTCACCCATCGCGCGCCGCAGTCCTTCGAGCGTCGTCGCGATGGCCGTCGGATGATGCGCGAAGTCGTCGTAGACGGTGACGCCGCGCACCGTGCCGCGCAATTCCATCCGCCGCCGCACGCCCTTGAAGCCCGCCAGTGCCTGCAGGCTCTGTTCCACCGGAACGCCGGCGTGGCGCGCCGCGGCGATGGCCGCCAGCGCATTGAGCTGGCTGTGGCGACCGCTCATCGCCAGCGCGAGCGTTCCCTGCGCCGCGCCGCCGAGTGCGATGTCGCCGCCGACGCCGATCGTCCAGCCGGGCCCGTTGCCCGGCACGTCCGCAGCGCCGAAGCGCTCGACCTCGCTCCACACGCCGCGCGCAACGACGCGCGCGAGCGCACCGTCCGTGCCGTTGACGACGATGCGGCCCATCCGCGGAACCGTGCGCAGGAGGTGGTGGAACTGCGTCTCGATCGCCGCGAGGTCCGCAAAGATGTCGGCGTGGTCGTACTCGAGGTTGTTCAGCACGAGCGTGCGCGGCCGGTAGTGGACGAACTTCGAGCGCTTGTCGAAGAACGCGGTGTCGTATTCGTCGGCCTCGATGACGAAAAACGCGCTTTCCGTCAGGCGCGCCGAGACGCCGAAGTCGAGCGGCACGCCGCCGATCAGGAACCCGGGATCGAGATTCGCGTGCTCGAGGATCGCGGCGAGCATCGCCGACGTGGTGGTCTTGCCGTGGGTGCCGGCCACCGCCAGCGTCCAGCGCCCCGGCAGGATGTGGTCGCGCAGCCACGCCGGCCCCGACGTGTACGGCAGGCCGCGGTCGAGGATCGACTCGATCAGCGGATTGCCGCGAGACACGACATTGCCGACGACGAACAGCTCGGCGTCGCGCGCGACGCCATGCAGCTGCGCCGCATCGTAGCCCTCGGTCAGCTCGATGCCGAGCGCGCGCAGCTGGGTCGACATCGGCGGGTACACGTTGGCGTCGCAACCCGTCACCGCGTGGCCCGCCGCGCGCGCGATCGCGGCAAGACCGCCCATGAACGTGCCGCAGATGCCGAGGATGTGGATATGCATCGTGTGCGATTAGCCCTTGCGGCCGATCAGCTCGATCTTGTAGCCGTCGGGATCGGCGACGAAGGCAATGATCGTCGTGCCGCCCTTGACCGGTCCCGCCTCGCGGGTCACCTGGCCGCCCGCCTGGCGGATGGCGTCGCAGGCCGCGTAGACGTCGTCCACCTCGACCGCGATGTGGCCGAATGCCGTGCCGTGGTCGTAGCTCGCCACGCCCCAGTTGTACGTGAGCTCGATCGCCGCCTCCTCGCGCTCGTCGCGATAGCCGACGAACGCCAGCGAATACTTCCCCTGCGGGTTCTCGCTTCGACGCAGGAGGCGCATGCCGAGCACATTGGTGTAGAAGGCGATCGAGCGGTCGAGGTCGCCGCAGCGGATCATCGTGTGCAGGAGGCGCATGGCGATATCCTTGGGTGATGGCGAGCGCAAGCGCTCAACCGCGAAAAACGAAGTAGACCGCGCCCATCATGCACATCCCGGCCCACAGGAAGTCGAGCTTGATCGGCTGGCCCATGTAGAACACGGCGAACGGCACGAACACGCACAGCGTGATCACTTCCTGCATGATCTTGAGCTGGCCGAGCGACAGCACGGTGAAGCCGATGCGGTTGGCGGGCACCTGGAACATGTACTCGGCAGCGGCAATGAGCCACGACACCAGCGCCGCGATCCACCACGGGCGGCTCGACAGGTTGCGCAGGTGCGCGTACCAGGCGAACGTCATGAACACGTTGGAGCAGGTCAGCAGGGCCGCGCTGACAAGGGCGGGGTGGCGCACGAACGCTGTCATCGCGGTCCCGATCGGGCAAAACCGCCATTGTCGCCAATTGGCGCCGCCGCCGCCCGGCGCAGTTGACGGCGTGCCGCTCAGTCGGGCTGCGAGGGCATTCGTGCGACGGCCGCCTCGAAGCACGCCATCGGCACCCGCCCATAGCCGGCGCCGATCTGGCCGACGCCCATTTCGCGATGCGCAATGCCGGTATTGAATACCGGTGCCACCCCGCTGAGCACGACCTTGCGGGCATCGATCCCAAAGGGCACGCCGCGCCGATCGAGCGCGGGCAGGTTGAAGCGCGGGTGCTCGCCCAGCGTGATGGCGTACATGTCGCGCGTGAACTGCGCGGCCCCGGCCACCGTGCCGCCCACGTAGCGTGCGAGCGCAGGGGCGCCGGCCATCGCGAACGCGCCGAGACCAAGCGTTTCCATGATCTCGCTGTCGCCGATCACGGGCCCCGCGTCCGCGGGCGCGTAGCCCTTGAAATAGCTTCCATGGATCGCGGGCACGGGTGCCGTCAGCCAATCGTCGACTCCGCTGACGCGAATGCCGCCGCGCACGCCATTGAAGGCGATGGCCGTCACGAGCGTGGAATGGCGGACGCCCTCCCCCGCGAGCAACGCGTTTTTTGCGGCGGCCATCGCCAGCGGCAGGAAGAAGAAATCGTTAGCGGCGAGGAACGCGAGCACGCGGCCGGCACGCCCTCCGCCACCAGCGGCCCCTACCACCGCGGGCGCGATGGCGCCGAGGAACAGCGCCGACGCGGCCTTCTGCCGGCTGTGGCCATCGTCGCCCATGTCCAGCGCCTGCTCCATCAACGCGAAGAGGTCGATCCCGTCCGCCGATCGAAGCGCGCGTCCGAGGACGTCGGCGAAATCCCCCTGCAGCCAGCGCAGGCGGTCGAGCGTCTCCGGCGCCGTCGAGCCATACCGCAGCGCCGCGCCACGACCTTCGTTGATCGCCGCGTACGCGTCGCGGCCGGTGCGCGCGTCGCGCACGACGAACACCGGCGTGCACCATCCGATCACGCCGCCGAACGTGCACATCGTCCGCAACGCGGCGCCCGAGCGCAGCAACCATGGCGGACGACCAGCGGCCTCCAGCGCGTCCTCCGCCGTCGGTGCATGCGCGGCCAGCAGCAGCGTGCCGGCAGCGGCGCCGCGCAGCGCGCCACACGCCTCGGTCCAGCCATCGAGCGGCGGCCCGGCGTGCAGAAGATCGTGCCGCGCGATCCCCGCTATCACCTCGCCGGCGGGACGGATATCCACCAGGAGCGGCTGCGCCGCCGCCACGCGCGCCAGCGCGACGCGGTTGGCATCGTCGACCTGCGCCGTGCCGCTCATGCGCGTTCCCCACCTTCCTTGCGTTGCGACACATGCCAATGCAGGAAGACTTTCTCGGCAAGCGAGACCAGCGCGTAGAACACGAGCGCCAGCGCCGAAATCCACGCCAGCGCCGCGAACATGAGCGTGGTATCCATCGACCCGTTGGCGAAAATGAGCACGTAGCCAAGGCCGCGATCGGCGCCGATGAATTCGCCGACGATCGCGCCGACCGTCGCCAACGTGATGGCCACCTTGAGCGAGCCAAACAGGTGGGGCAGCGCATGCGGCAACCGCAGGTTGACGAAGATGCGCCCGCGGCCGGAGCCCATCGAGCGCATCAGGAACACCGCGTCGCGATCGACCGACTGCATGCCCACCATCGTGTCGATCATGATCGGGAAGAACGCGAGGAGGAAGGCGATGAGCACCTTGGGGAAGAAGCCGAATCCGAGCCAGATGATCAGCAGCGGGCCCAGCGCGACCTTGGGAATCACCTGCACGACTACGAGCCAGGGATAGACGGCACGCTCGACGAACGGCACGAACACGATCGCCGCGGCGAGCAATACGCCGATGACCAGCGCAATGGCGAAGCCGCCGATGATCTCGCCGGCAGTGACGAGCATGTGCCCTCCCAGCAGGCCGGCCGTTTCCGCGAGGCGGCGCGTGATGGCCGACGGCGCCGGCAGCACATAGGCGGGAAACAGCCCCGCCTGCGCGGCCGCTTCCCACGCCAGCATCACAACGACGAAGATCAACCCAGCGTCGCGCAAATCCGCGATGCGCGCAACCCACCGCGGTAGGCGCGCGGCGCCGGTCAGGCCCGAGTCGCTACGCGTGGCCAATCGCGCTCCTGAGCAATCCCTGATAACGGGCGAACGCCGCGGATTCGCGGACATCGACCGCGCGCGGCCGTGCAAGGTCGATATCCATCACCTGCACGACGCGGCCGGGACGCGACCCCATGACCACGACACGGTCGGCCAGGAAGATCGCCTCGCCGATGCTGTGCGTCACCAGCACTGCCGTCTTGCGATCCTCGCTCCAGATGTCCTGCAGATCGAGGTTCATCTGGTCCCGCGTGATCGCGTCGAGCGCCCCGAACGGCTCGTCGAGCAACAGCAGCGTGGCGTCGTGCAGCATGGCGCGGCAAATCGCCACGCGCTGTCGCATGCCCCCGGAAAGCTCCCAGGGATAGCGATGCTCGAAGCCGCGGAGGCCCGCACGCGCGAGCAACGCCATCGCGCGCGCGCGACTCGCGACGGGGTCGAGGCCCCGCATTTCCGCCTGCAGCATGACATTGGCCAGCACGTTGCGCCAGTCGAAGAGCAGATCGCGCTGGAAGACGATGCCGACGTCGGTGAGCGGCCGCGTCACGGCGTCGCCTCCGACCGTTACCCGCCCTTCGGTCGGTTGCAGGAGTCCGGCGACGATCATCAGCAAGGTGCTCTTGCCGCATCCGCTTGGTCCGATGATCGACACGAATTCGTGGCGATCCACCGCCAGGTCGACGCCCTCGAGCGCGACAAAGCGAGTCCCGGCACGGCCATAGGCCATGCCGATGCCCGCGAGATGCACGTGCGCTTCCGGTGCGGCGCCGCTGACCGCTGCGCTGCGCGCGCGATCTGCGTGCCCCGTCATGCGCGCGACGGCATCATCATCGCCTGGCGTATACGCGGCTTACGGAGCGACGAAAGCGTTGCTGTAGAACGCCTCGGCCGATGCGGGCTTCGTCATGCCGGTGTACTGAACCAGCGCAGCTTCGGCCTCCTGCCATTCCTGTGGCGATTGCCAGCCGAATGCCTTGCCGCGCGTGCCCGGCGTTGCGATGTACTGCAACGAATCGATCAGCGTGGCCTTGAGCAGCGCCTCCTTGCCCTTGAGCAGCGGCTGCGCGGCGACGGTGGCAGCCACCGCCGCATCCGGATCGGCCTGTGCCGCCTGCCATGCCTTGGCGGTCGCCGCCACGAATCGCCGCACCATCGCGCCGCGCTGGCTGACCGTCTTCGTGCTGGCAACAATGCCGTGGGAGGGCAGGAAGACCCCGGCGTCGGCGTAGTCGAACTTGCCGGGATCCGCGATGCCGACTGCTTGCATCAGCGGCCTTCCGGCGGTGCCATAGCTTGCCACGGCATCTGCCTTGTTCTGCGCCACCACCGTGTACTTGAGCGAGCAATCGACGCTCACCTGCTGGACGTCGTTCGGTTGCAATCCGATCGCATGCAGGTAGATAGGCAGGTAGACCGTCATGCCATCCCCGGCACACATCGAAATGCGCTTGCCCTTGAGGTCCTTGGGTGACTGGATGCCGCGATCCCTGGCATAGAAAAGCGCGAGCGTCGAGCGCTGGAAGATGCCGAGCACGACGACCACCGGCAGCCCCTGGCTGATCAGGCGCGCGGCGGTAGTGGCATCGGCGAACGCGAAATCGTCGGAGCCGTTGCCGACGAGATTGATGACGGTCGCCGAGCCTTTGCCTTCGAGCACCTCGACGTCGAGTCCGGCATCGCGATAGAAACCCTTGGCGACGCCGAGATAGAACGGCGCGTGGTATCCGAGCGTCGTCCAGTCCAGGCGAAGCGTCACTTTTTCCGGTGCCTGCGCGCGAACCTCCGTGGCACCGCACACAACCAGGACCGCGCCCACGACGCACGCGGCGAGAGCATTCAGGATACGGGGGTGCATGGCAGGCGCCTCCTTCGGCAATGCGTTGATGAAACTCCTTTAGAGACCGCGGTCGGCGAGGCCCAGTCCCGCGGCCGTGAACGGCCCGATACCCGCGATCTGGCGAACGTTCCACTGCGTGAGCTCGTACGTCGTGTCTCCCTTGACCGTGTAGGGATCGCTTGCGGCGACGCGCTCCGCCTCGTCGCGCGAGCTGGCGCGAATAAGGTACATGCCGAGCTTGAGGTCCGGCGAAGGCCCCGACATGATGATCGCTCCGGCGTCGTGCTGCTGCTTCATCCAGACGAGGTGCTCATCGAGTGTCGCGACGCGCTTGCCCGGTTCCTTGAGATGCATGCGCTTGCAGAAAAACCACATGGACTTCTCCCGTGAAGGGCGGACGCCGGCACGCCGCCGACGCCGTATTGGCCGCATGATGCAGTGGACGCGCTCGGGGCACCGGAGGCGTTCATTCGATGGCGCACGCCTTGTCGAACGGCAAGCGAGGATGCCGCGGGAACAGCCTGGACGGATCGCCATGTCCGAGCGCGCACAGGAAATTGGTGCGAACGGAGGTGCCGGCCCAGAAATCGCGGTCGACACCGTCGCGATCGAAACCGGACATGGGCCCGCAGTCAAGCCCGAGCGCCCGCGCGGCGAGGATCAGGTAGGCGCCCTGTAACGTGCCGTTGCGAAAGGCGGTGATTTCCGCGTGCTCCCGCTTGCGCTCGCCGGCGAACCAGCCCGGCGCCGCCGCGTTATGCGGGAACAGAAACGGCAAGTGCTCGTAGAAGCGGCGGTCGTAGCCGATGATCGCCGTCACCGGCGCCGAGCGCATCTTGGTCACATTGCTCGGATCGAGGTGCGGCTGCAATCGGGCCTTCGCGGCGTCACTCACGACGAACAGGAATCGTGCCGGCGAGGAATTGGCCGATGTCGGCCCCCATTTCAGCACCTCGTAGAGCTCACGCAACTCCGCTTCGGCGACCGGAGCATCGGTCCATCCGTTCTGGCTGCGGGCCTCGCGGAAAAGCACGCCAAGCGCCGCCGCCGGCAGCGCGTGTTCGGCGGTCGCGGAGTCTGTGGCCACGCGGCGTTCCGTCCCGCTACGCCGCCAACTGCGCGGACGCGGCGGCGATCCGCTCGATTATCACTCGCAGCGCGTCGCGACTGGCTTGCGGCAATGGAAGGATCGGCGCGCGCGCCGGACCTGCGCTGTGGCCGGCGAGCGCCATCGCTTCCTTGATGACCACCGGAAACGAGCCCATCGCCCACGCCGCGCGCAGCGGGGCGAAAACATCCGAGATGCGTCGCGCCGCTGTGAAGTCGCCGGCGCGGGCGGCCTCGTACATGCGCACCATCAGGCGCGGAAAAACGTTGGCGGCAGGCGAAATCGCGCCCTGCGCGCCGTGCAACATCATCGCCAGCGCGATCGTGTCGCGGCCGGAGAACAAGAGCGCCGGCCGCGGCGCCTTCAGCAGGTACTCGATCGACTGCGTGAGGTCGCCGCTCGAATCCTTCATGCCGACGACGTTGGGCGCCGCCATGCAGCGCGCGAGCGTCATGGGCAGCACGTTGACCGAGGTCCGCGGCGGATTGTTGTACAGCATCACCGGCAGCGACGTCGCGCGTGCAATGCGCGTGTAGTGCTCGACCAGTTCGTCCTGCGAGGGCTGGATGAAATACGGGGTGATGACGAGCGCGAGGTCCGCCCCCGCCGCCTCGGCGGCCTGCGTCGCGGCGATCGCGTCGCGCGTCGTCACCCCGCCCGTCCCGGCATAGACCGGTACACGGCCGCCGACCGCCGCCAGCGTCAGCTCCAGCAGCCGCTGCCGCTCCGCCTCGTTCATCGCGAAGAACTCGCCCTGGCTGCCGGCGACGGAGAGGCCGTGCACGCCGGATTCGAGATACCACGCCACAAGCTCACCCACGCGCGGCTCGTCGAGTTCGCCGTCGGCGGTGAATGGCGTCGCCATCGCCGGAACGACGCCGCGGAAACCGTCGAATGCGCGCGAATCGTCCTGCCGTGCGTCAGTCATTGCACTCCCATCAGCTCGTTGAGATGAAGAATATAAGGTCCGAACGCCGGATCCGCCTTGGTCTCCGGACCACGCGGACGCGGCAGGTCGATGTGCAGGTCTTCGATCACGCGCCCGGGCCGATCGGACATCACCAGCACGCGGTCCGAGAGGAACACGGATTCGGCGATGCTGTGGGTGATGAGCAGCACCGTGCGACGCTCCTCCTGCCACAACCGCAGGAGCTCGACGTTGAGCTGGTCGCGCGTGAGCGCGTCGAGCGCGCCGAACGGCTCGTCCAGCAACAGGATCTGTGGCCGCAGGACCAGCGTCTGGCCGAGTCCCGCGCGCTGTCGCATGCCGCCGGAAAGCTGGTGCGGATAATGGTACCGGAACGCCTCGAGCTTGAGCACGTCGAGAAGGCCGGCGACGCGCCTGTCGATTTCCGCGCGCGGCAGGTCGCGAACCTCCGCGCCGAGACCGAGATTGCGCTCGACCGTCAGCCACGGCAGCATGTTGTGCGTCTGGAAAACCACGCCGACTTCGTCGCATACGTCGTGCTGAGGGCGCCCCAGCACCTCGACGTCGCCTCCCGGGTCACAGCGCGTGAGTCCCGCGACGATGCGCAGCAACGTGCTCTTGCCGCAGCCGCTCGGGCCGAGCACCGACACGAACTCGCCGCGCGCAACGGCAAAATCCAGCGCTTCCAGCGCGCGCGTGCCGTTGGCCCCGCCGAACGTCTTGGCGACCCGCCGCACGCGGATGGCATCGTCACTCGCGCCGGCCGCCGCGGCTGCGGAAGCCGTTGCGGCGGCGGCGCTCATTTTTTCGCGCCGACCCATCCGCCCTGGGAGATGTCGAAGATGATGCCGTTCGGGTCGCGGAATTTCATCTCGTAGTAGAGCGATGCCTTGTCGTGCGGCAGATCCATGAAGAACTTTCCGCCGCGCGCCTCGATCGCGCTGCGCTGCGATTCGAGATCGTCGCACCAGAAGCCGAAGTGGTGCAGACCCACCCAGTTCTTGCCGCGTTCGAGTCCCGCCGCGGCGTCCGTCTTGTACTTGAGCAGTGCGAGACAGATCGTGCCGTCGGTGAGGTACACCCCCGACGCGATGGGCGAATCGGTGGGCTCGACAATTTGCATGTCGAACGCCTCGCTGTAGAACTTCGCCGCTTCTTCGGGGTTGGGTACCGCAATCGCAATATGCCTCAGCTTCGCCACGTGCGTTCTCCTGGTTGTCAACGGGCGCGGCGGCGCCGCTCCTCGGGGTTCAGAGCGCGCGCCACCAGACGCGCTTCGCCGCCAGTTCCACCGGCAGGTAGAGCACGGCGGCGACGATCGAGACCGCGATCAGCGCGGCGAATAACAGATCGGTCCGGGCATTGGCGTTCGCGGCGAGGATCAGGTTGCCGAGGCCTGATTCCGATCCGACGAATTCGCCGACGATCGCACCGATCACGGCCAGCGGCATCGCGGTCTTCGCCCCGTCCAGCACGGCCGGCAGGGCGGACGGCACCTGCAGTCGGCGGAATGTCACCCATCGCGACGCGCGCAGCGCGCGAAAGTGCTCGATCAGTGCCGGCGGCGTGCCTGCCAGCCCGCCCAGCGTGCTGATCACGACGGGAAAGAACGCGAACATGAATGCCATCAGCACCTTCGATGCCGGCCCATAGCCCACCCAGATGACCATCAATGGCGCCAGCGCGATCTTCGGCAGGCCCTGGAACACCACGATCAGGGGATAGAGCGTGCGCCGCGCGACGGGGACCGCATGGATGAGCATCGCCAGCAGCACCCCGGCGACCATCGCCCATGCAAAGCCCTGCACGATTTCCATCATCGTGATCCCGCTTTCGCGCAGGAGCAACGCGCGACTGTCCCACGCCGTTTGCAACACCCTCGATAGCGGCGGCAGCAGATAGGCCTTGACGTGGAAGATATCCACCGCCTTTTCCCACAGCACCGCCAGCAGCACGAAGGCGATCGCCGGGTCGACGATTCGGCGCCAGGTCTCGCGGCGGGCGTCGGCTAGGGGCACGCGCGCTCCGCGTTGCGCGTCGTCACTCTTTGGGTCCCCAGTCGGGCGGGGGCACGAGGAATTTGCGGAAATGCCATTGATCGAACGCGTCGAGGTTGTTCTCCCAGACACGGGGCACGTACGGCTTGTCGGCGGTGATCTGCACCATGTCGGCGTAGAACTCGACGTAGTTGCCATCGGGATCCTTGAACACGAGGAACAGGTTTTCCCCGGGTCCATGCTTGCCGATGCCGCGCACGATCTCGACGCCCGCCGCCTGGATCGTCTTCGCGGCGTCCTCGATCTCGGCCAGCGAGCCCAGGCGGAACGAGAAGTGCTCGAGTCCCGGGCGGCCGGGTGCATACAGATCGTCGCGCACCGTGGCATCGGCAGGAATTTTCGCGAGCGCGAGGTTGTGATGCTCGTCGCTGCATCGCAGGAACGCCATCTGGTCGCCGATGTAATCGGAAACCTCGAGCCCGACGATGTCGCGATAGAAGCGTACCGATGCCTCGAGGTCGCGCACATTGAGCACGACATGGCCCAAGCCGCGCGGGCGCGGTCGCGCGCTCACGACTCGTTCCCGGTTGCCGGCGCCGCGATCGTCGACGTCACTTCAGCAGGTCGTCCGTGTAGACATCCTCGGCCCTGATCTTGCCATTGAGGCCGTACGCCTTGTCGACGAAGCCCACTGTCGAGCGGATCCGGTCGTCGCGCAAATAGCCGAGTCCGCGGTCCTTGACCTTGGGATCGACGATCAGGTCGTTGATGTCCTGGATCTGCTCCAGCGCGACGCCGCGATCGACAGTGGGATACACCTGCACGATCACGTCGGCCGCCTTTTCGGGGTTGGCGATCGCGTACGCATAGCCGCGGTAAGTCGCCTTGAGGAACTTGCGCACCATGTCGGGTCGCTTGGCGATGATGTCCTCGGTCGTGGCGAGTCCGCTGCCGTAGTTGTCGAGGCCATAGTCGCTGTATTCGATCCACGCGACCTGCACGCCGGCGGCCGCGGCCTGCTTGCGTATGGTCGCGCGATTGCTTGCGCGCCAGCATTCGGCGAGGTCGATCTTGCCTTCGATCAGCGAAGCGTCGACCACCGCGGGATCCATGCGCAGCAGGTGGATGAAGTCCTTCGGCTTGCCGTTGAGCTCGAGCCACGCGGGAACCACGTTCTGCACGGGCGACGCGGAGCCGCCGCCCATGGTCAATCCCTTGAGGCTGTCGATGTTCTTGACCTGCAGCTTGGACGTCAGGTAACAAATGCCCGCAGGCGACCGCGCATTGATCGCGCCGACGAGGCGGATCTTGCCGCCGTTGGCGCGATTGAGCACCAGGCTGATGGGATCGACGAAGCCGAATTCGAACTGGCCCTGGTCGAGCTCGTTAGCCGTGCGATTTCCGCCGTAGCCGCGAACGATCGCGACGTCGAGGCCGACTTCCTTGTAATAGCCAAGCGCCTGCGCCACGATGGGCCCGATGGAACTGCCCTGGGGCAGCCACGACATGTTGTAAGTGACCTTCTCCTGCGCCAGCGCGGGTGCCGCGAGGGTCAGGCCGGCGATCCATGCAACCACCGTCGAACGTACGATTGCCGATGCGCGCATTGCGTTCTCCTTGCCTCGATTAACTGCGTAGCGTCTCGGCACGCACGTCGTTGGCCAGCGTACCGATGCCGTCGATGGTTGCGGTGATGCGATCGCCTGCCTTGAGGAAGATGCCCCGGCCCATGCCCACGCCGGTGGGCGTGCCTGTGGCGATGACATCGCCGGGCTCGAGCGTCACGATCGTCGACAGGTAGGCGATCTGCTCGCGCACCGTCCAGATCATGTTGGCCGTCGTGTCCTGCTGCATCGGCTGGCCGTTGACGTCGAGGCGCAGCGCGACCTTCTGCGGATCCGGGATCTGCCACGCGGGGACGATCCACGGACCGAACGGCGCGAACGTGTCGTGGCACTTGCCCTGGAACCAGTCGAACTTGAACGGGTAGTCGCTGCGCATGTTGAGATCGCGCGCCGACACGTCGTTGACGATCGAATAGCCGGCGACGACGTCGAGCGCGCGGTCGACGCTGATGCGGCGACACCGCGCACCGATCACTGCCGCCAGCTCGATCTCCCAATCGAGCTGCGACGTTTCCGGCGGCATGAGGATCGATCCATTCGGGGCGAGCACGGTATTGCGAAGCTTCAGGAACATGTACGGCTTGCTGTCCGGCTTGGCCGCGAGCACCGTCCCCATTTCATTCGCATGTTCGACGAAGTTCGAGGCGGCGCAGAAGATGCGCTCGGGGCGGAATGGCGCTTCGAGCAGCTTGGCGCCGTCGGGAACCGCACGCAGTTTGCCCGCGGTCACGGCCTTGCGCGCGCTGCCTTCGAAATCGCGCAACCACTGCGCAGCCCGGGGCCAGTCACCGAGCATCGCCGCGATTCCCCCCCGCGACCATTCCGCGGGCAGCTCGGTGACGCTCGCGCGCGCCGCTTCCACCACGTCGAACACGTTGCCGTCGAGGACGATGGCGGCTCGGTGGCCATCGGCACCGCGGTAAGTAGCAAGGGCAATCCAGCTCATCGAATAGCGCTCCCGTTGGCATTGCGGAGACCCATGCGGTCATCCACTGCGGCTGCGCATGCGGTCGAGCGGCGGGCGCGCAATCAACGCCGCCGACCGCCAACTGTATGCGAATTCATATAATTGTATGCAATATTAGACACCCGCGTCTGGTGGAATGTCAACTGACGGCGGGACGGCTCCTTCGTTGCGAGCTCCAGGGTCGGCGCCATCGAGGCGGAACGCAGTCATCCGTGCGACGCGGGATGACGCCGACGAATGAGCCACATGCCGTCGGCGATCGGCAGGAGCACGGCTTTCACCCTCGAGTCGTTGGCTACCTCCTCGTTGAACCTGCGCATGCCCTCCGTATCCGCGTCGGTGTGCGCGTCGTCGAGCACCCAGCCGTGCCAGAGCGCGTTGTCGACCAGCATCAGTCCGCCCGGCGCCATCAGGTTCAGCGTCTGCTCGAAGTATTCGCGTGTCCGCGCCTTGTCCACGTCGAGAAACGCGATGTCGAAGCGCGCCTCGGGATTCGCCGCGAGCTCGTGCAAGCGGTCGCTGGCCTCGCCGATCTGGACGTCGATCCGTTCGCGCACACCGGCGGAAGCCCAGTGCTTCTGCGCGATCTCGACCCAGGCCGGGTTGCGATCGATGGTCGTGACCTGTCCTCCGGGACCCACTCCTTCCGCAAAGGCCAGGGCCGACAGGCCAGTAAAGGTGCCGATATCGAGCGCATGCTTGCAGCCGAGCAATTCCGTGAGGCCCCGCAGCAAAGCGTACTGTTCCTTCGCGATCATCATCACCGCAGGCTCGCCGAGCGCAGCGGTCTCGTCGACGAGCGCTTTTCCGCTCGAACCGTAGCTCTCGCTGTGCGCCACGACGTAGCGCTCCATCTCAGCCTCGAGCTGGAAACACATCCTGCCGGCCGTCCAGTCCCGGCTTGCGCGCGGAATTTCCGCCGGTTTGGCTGATTGCGAGGGCGAGTCCTCCCACGCCTCCCGCCATGCCTTCTTCAGCGCATCGAGCTCGGCCACGCTGAACGGACCGGTGCCGAGGATCTGGCGCACGTCCCATTCCAGGCACTCGAAGGTGCAGTGACCCGCCTTGGTGAAAGGATCCTCTGCCGCGATGTGTCTCGCGTGCTCGAGGGAGCGTGCACGTATCACGTAGATGCCGGTGCGTATGTCCGCGGACGGACCCGAAAACATCACCGTGCCCGACTCGTGTTGCAGCTTCATCCACGCGAGATGCTCGTCCAGCGTCGCGGTCCAGGCCTGGCGCGGGTGCGCGTCACGCCGGATTACGAGATACCACATCCAGATGTCCTTTCCTGCATGGCAGCCGCGCGCGCACGCACGTCCGGATCCTCAACGACTTTTGCGCGAGGCCGTCCGCGTCAACGAGATTCGGCATCCTTGAAATACGAGGTATCGACATAGCGATACGGATCGTCGAGCTTCTGCCGCGGCGCCGCGTATTGATTGCGCAAATCGAGAACGACTTTGATGCCGGCGATGTCCAGCGCGCCGGTGCGCGACAGCCCGCCGCTCGCGGCGGTCAGCTGGTCGATCGACTTCTCGGCGAGGTCGACGGCCAGACCCGGCGATTGTGCCGCCAGGATCCGCGCGGCCTCGCTCTTGTTGCCCTTGTCGTATATCCATGCGTGCGCCTCGCGCAGCGCTCGAACGAATCGGAGCATCGTCTCGCGGTGCGATTTCGC
>DATBOK010000225.1:0-36148 GCA_036553845.1 Casimicrobiaceae bacterium | reverse complement strand
GGAGAAGCAAAAGCGGCGCGCGTCAAGTCTATCGCCGCGGCATCGCGCTCACTACAATGGCCGCGATGCGCGTGCGCCGATTCTAGCGCACGCCGGCTTTTCACCCGCCTCGCGCACCTTCCGGCCGCCACCGCCTGCGATGAGCTTCCCCCTGAATCCCGCGCAGCGCGAGGCGGTGCGCACCATCGACATGCCGCTGCTCGTGCTGGCGGGTGCAGGCAGCGGCAAGACGCGCGTGATCACCGCGAAGATCGCGCACCTTTGCGCGTCGGGCGTCGATCCCGCGCGCATTGTCGCGATCACGTTCACCAACAAGGCGGCGCGCGAGATGCGCGAGCGCGTCGCCGCGCTTAGCGCCGGCGGCCACGCGGCAGCCGAAGGCGCGACGATCGCGACGTTCCATGCGCTCGGTCTTTCGATCATCCGCCGCGAGGCGAAAGCGCTGGGCCTCAGGCCCGGATTCTCGATCCTCGATCCCGCGGACCTCGAGCCGATCGTCGCCGAGCTCGTCGCCACCGCCGATCGTGCGAGGGCGCGCGCCGCGCAATGGCGGATCTCGCAGTGGAAGAACGCGCTGACGCCGCCGGCACAGGCGCTGGCGGCGGCGAAGGACGACGATGAGCGCGCCGCGGCGCGCGCGTACGCGCGCTACGCGGACACGCTCGGTGCCTACCAGGCGGTGGACTTCGACGATCTCATCGTGCGTCCGCTGGCGCTGTTCGCGCACGATGCCGACGCCGCGGCGCGCTGGTCGGCGCGCTACGCGCACGTGCTGGTCGACGAGTACCAGGACACCAATCCCGCGCAATACGCGCTGTTCCGCCAGCTGGTCGGCGCGCGCGGCCTCTTCACCGCGGTGGGCGACGACGACCAGGCTATCTACGGCTGGCGCGGCGCCACGCTGGAAAACCTCGCGCGCCTCACCGCCGACTATCCGGCCACGCGGGTCATCAAGCTCGAGCAGAACTACCGCTCCTGCGTGCGCATCCTGCGCTCGGCCAACGCGCTCATCGCCAACAACCCGAAGCTCCACGCCAAGAAGCTGTGGAGCGAGCTCGGCACCGGCGACACGATCCGCGTCGCGGCGTGCGCCGACGACGAGGCGGAAGCGGAGACGGTCGCGGCGGCGATTTCCGCGCGGCGCTTCGAGGAGCGCGGCCGCTATGGCGACTTCGCGGTGCTGTACCGCGGCAACCACCAGTCGCGGGCGATGGAGACGGCGCTGCGCGCGGCGTCCATTCCGTACGTGGTCAGCGGCGGCCAGTCATATTTCGAGCGCGCCGAGATCAAGGACATCGTCGCCTACCTGCGGCTCGTCGCCAACGACGACGACGACCCGGCGTTCGTGCGCGCGGTCACGACGCCCCGGCGCGGCATCGGCGAAGCCACGCTGGCGAAGCTCGGCGACAGCGCCAGGATCGCGCATGCGAGCCTGTTCGCCGCGGTGTTCGAGCCGGCGTTCGCCGCCGCCGCGCAGCCGCGCGCGCGCGACGAGCTGCAGCGCTTCTGTGCACTGATCAACGGCCTTCGCCATCGCGCGGCGAAGGAGCCCGCGGGGCGGCTGCTCGACGAGCTCGTGCGCGCGATCGGCTACGACGATTACCTCGTCGCGACGTTCGATCGCAAGGACGCTGCCGCGCGTGCCCGCAGCGTGCAGGACTTCGTCGGCTGGCTCTCGCGCAAGGGCGAGTCCGACGGCAAGGGGCTCGTCGAGCTGACGCAGATGATCGCGCTCATCACGTTGCTCGAGGGGCGCGCAGGCGAAGCCGCGGCTGCCGTGCACCTGTCGACGCTGCACGCGGCGAAGGGGCTCGAGTTCCCGCACGTGTTCATGATCGGCGTCGAGGAAGGCATCCTGCCGCATCGCGAGACGATCGAGGCCGGCAATGTCGAGGAGGAGCGGCGCCTGATGTACGTCGGCGTCACGCGCGCGCAGCGCACGCTGCACCTGTCGTTCTGCCGTGCGCGCAAGCGCGCCGGCGGGCGCGTCGCCGCGGCGCCCTCGCGGTTCCTCGCCGAGCTCGCGCAGGACGACTTGCGCTATAGCGGCACGGCGCCGCCGCCCGACGAAGCGGCGCGCGAGAAGGCGCAAGGAATCGAGCGGCTGCGCGCGTTGAAGGCGCTGGTGACGCGGACCTCCTAGCGCTCCGCCGCCGAGCGGACGGCTACTTCGCCGCCGACGCCATGTAGTCGACGGCCGCCTGCACTGCGGCGTCGGACAGCGCCGTGTTGCCACCCTTCGCCGGCATCACGCCGGTCTTGCCCTGGTAGCCCTGGAGCGCGTGCTGGTGCAATGTGGGCAGGCCTTCGGCGATGCGCGGCGCCCACGCCGCCTTGTCGCCGAACTTCGGCGCGCCAGCGAGACCGGTGCCGTGGCATACGTGGCACGTTGATTCGTACGTGGCCTTGCCGTCGGCGGGGCCCGCGGACGCGGCCGGCGCGGTCGCGGCGACGGGGGTGGCAGCCGCGGCAGCAACCGCCACCGGGGCGGCCGCGGCGACAGGCGCGGCCGTCGGCGCTGCGGCAACCGCATTGGCCGCCGGTTTCGGTTCCGCGAGCTTGCCGCCGGAACGGTTCGCCATGTAGACGACGGCGCGCTCGACGTCGTCGTCGGCGAGATCGGTGTTGCCGCCCTTGGCCGGCATCATGCCGTTCTTGCCGGTGAAGCCCTCGATGGCGTGCTTGAAGAGCGTCGCCGCGCCCTGCGCGATGCGCGGCGCCCAGGCCGCGTTGTCGCCCATCTTCGGCGCACCGGCGAGTCCGGCTTCGTGACAGGTCTTGCAGACTTGGCCGAAGACCTGCTCGCCGCTCAGCGCCACGTGCGGTGCGTTGGGATCGGCCACCTCGACGGTGCCAACCGGCGCGATGCGCAGGCGCCGCGCCGCGTCGTCGTCACGGGCGCCGGTCATGCCGCTCGTCACGAGCTGCGAAAGAAGCCCGATGACGACGATGGGAACCATGAATGCCAGGACGACGACGATGACGAGCTGCTTCGGCGTCTTGATGGGGGATTGGTGCTGGTGGTCTTCTTCCGTCATGGTCGCGGCAGGCGTGCAGTTGTCGATGCGGGCAAGATTTCAATTATACCGAATGCAAGTCGTCGGCTGGACGCCCGCGCCCGCGCGAGGCTACAATCGCCGGCCGCGCGCCCGTAGCTCAGTTGGATAGAGTATTGGTTTCCGAAGCCAAGGGTCACAGGTTCGAATCCTGTCGGGCGCGCCAGATTGCGCGACATGCGCGGGCCGGTTGAGCGCGGCCGAGCGCCGCAGCCCTGAAGAAGCGATCGCGAGCACGCGGACTGGCGTGCAACGACACGCTGCCGGACGCGGACTATAATCCGCGCCGCCGTTGGGGGCCTTCGCCTGCAGCAGGTCCCGCGCGCGATCCTTCCCTTCCCCCGGCCCACCGCTCATGCCACGTTCCGTCATCCGCACGCTTCTCTTCGCGGTCATCGCGCTTGCCACGACCTCGCTCCTGGCGGCGACGGTCGACCCCAAGCCCTATTTCCGCAATCCCGACATTCACCAGGTCGCGCTGTCGCCGTCGGGCGAATACCTCGCGATCCTGGCGCCGGCCAACGGCCGCATCGCGCTGACGGTCACGCCGATCGCCAAGCGCGACCCGAAGGTGATCGCGGTGGTCGATGGCTACGACATCGCGCAGGTCAACTGGGTCAACGACAACCGCCTCGTGTTCAACGTCTATGACGGACAGTCGGGACTCGGCGAGCAATACGGCGGCGGCCTCTTCGCTGTCGATCGCGACGGCAGCAACTCGCGGATGCTGGTGCCCAACCTGCTCGCGCAGGTGGACAGCGGCGCCTGGCAGGTGCACCTGCTGCGCCTCATGCAAACGCTGCGCGATGGCAGTGACGACGTGCTGGTGGTCGGTTCCGAGACGAACTTCCGCTCGCTCGACGTCTACCGGATGAACACCCGCAACGGCCGCAAGACGCTGCTGACGCTCGACCGCCCGGGCGACGCCGATGGCTGGGTCGCCGACCCGGACGGCAACGTGCGCGGTGCGCTCACCATCGAGAAGGCGACCATCGAGCGCGCATGGTGGCGGCGCAGCGCGGACGCCAAGTGGGAGATGATCGGCGAGTACAAGCTCGGCGATGCGCGCACCTATCCGGTGGCGTTCGACGGCGACGGCAGCATGATCGTCGCGTCCAACGTCGGCCGCGACACGTTCGCGCTGTTTCGCTGGGATGCCAAGGCCAACGCGCGCGGCGACATGCTCGCCGGCTACGCACGCGCCGACATCGGCGGCGGCACGGTCTTCGACCGCTCGCGCAACCGCATCGTCGGGGTCTACTACGACGCCGAGCTGCCGGGCGCCGTGTGGTTCGACGAGGACGTGGCGAAGATCGCCGCCGCGGTCGACAAGGCGCTCCCCGGGCATGTCAATTTGCTCCAGCGCGGCGTCGCCGAGCGTTACCTCGTCACCTCCGTTTCCGATGTCGATCCCGGCAGCTATTACCTGCTGGACCTCAAGTCGCGCTCGCTCGAGTCGCTGGGCGTGGCGCGGCCGGACCTGCGCGACGTGCCGATGCCGCATCGCAAGCCGATCCGCTACAAGGCGCGCGACGGCCTCGAGATCCCGGCGTTCCTCACGCTGCCGCTCGGACGCGAGGCGAAGAACCTGCCGTTGATCATGCTGGTGCACGGCGGCCCCAACGTGCGCGGCACGCATTGGCAGTGGAATCCCGAAGCGGCCTATCTGGCGGCGCTCGGCTATGCGGTGCTCGAGCCCGACTATCGCGGCAGCACCGGCTGGGGGATGAAGCTCTTCCACGCCGGCTGGAAGCAGTGGGGCCGGGCGATGCAGGACGACCTCAACGACGGCATGGATGACCTCGTCAGGCAGGGGATCGTCGACGCCCGGCGTGCGTGCATCATGGGCGCGAGCTACGGCGGCTATGCCGTGATGGAGGGACTTGCGCGCGATCCCGATCGCTGGCGCTGCGGCGTCAACTACGTCGGCGTCACCGACATCCTGATGATGAACGACGTGACGTGGTCGGACTTCGCCGACTCCGATTACCTCAAGTACGGATTCCAGGAACTGGTCGGCGATCCGGACAAGGACGCGGCGATGCTGAAGGCGGCGTCGCCGCTGCTGCACGCGTCGAGCATCAAGGCGCCGGTGCTGATGACCTACGGCGGCCTCGACCGGCGCGTGCCGGTCGTGCATGGCGAGCGCATGCGCGATGCGCTCGAGAAGCAGGGCACGACCGTCGACTGGACGGTGTACCCGCAGGAGGGCCATGGCTTCCTGCTCGAGAGCAACCGCTTCGACTTCTACTCGCGCGTTGCGGCATTCCTCGCCAAATACCTGCCGCCCAATCCCTGAAGCCATGCCGCGACGCGCAGTGCAGGCAAGCTTGCGGTAGACGGCGCGTTGCGCGCGGGGCGCGGCGAATCCCGGTCAGGGAAACGAGCGCCGGTAGTTGATGCCGATGCTGCTCATCGTGCCCGCTTCCGCGCGCAGTGTCAGCGTGCGCGACAGCGTGTACTCGAGGCGCAGCGCGTTGGTGGCGATCGTCAGGCCCTGCTCGTAGGCGAGGGTCAGGCGGTTCGACAGGCGCTTGCCGATCGACACCACCTGGCCGCTCGCCGCCGACGCGCCCGGCGTCGCAGTCGTGCTGCGGCTTTCCAAGCTGATCTCGTCGAGGCCGATGTTCTGCGCGATGCGCGTGCCGATGGGGCGCGGATCGGCGCCGCCGAGCAGCCACGACGACGCCGCGGCCAGCGCGGCGGCGTCCGCCGCGCTCCCGGTGCCTGGAGCCTGGCCGGTGACGAGCCAGGACAGCTTCTCGGAGTCGGGCACCGGCGGGTTCGACGTCAACTGCACGCGCGGCAGCTTCACCGTGCCGGTCAATTCGACGCCGGCCTCGACCGCCAGGTTCTTGCGCAACGCGACGATGTCGAGCGCGGGGTTGTCGAGGGGACCGTCGAAGATGAGTCGTCCACGTTCGATCGTCAGGCGCTGGCCGAAGGCGTAGTAGGTGCCGCGCACCGCGGTGATCGTGCCCTTGGCGTCGAGGCGGCCGTCGCTCGACGTGGTCACGCGCACGCGGCCGCCGAGACCGGTCTCGAGGCCTTCGCCGGAGAACGTCAGCGCGCGGCCGAGATCGACGTCGAGGTCGAGGTCGAGCACGGGCACCCGCATTCGCGAGGGTGCCTCGGCGTCGGGGGAGCGGCCCTTGATCACGACGTCGTCTCCCAGCAGCACCACCGGCGGCGCGTAGACGACGCGTCCTTCATCGACGCGGATGCTGCCGCTCACCGCGAGCTTCTGCGGCGCGAACGCGACGGCGCCGTTGCCGCTGACGATGATTCGCGCGTCGGGGCGGTTCTGCAGGCGGAACTTGTCGGCGCGCCACGTGATGCGCGATTCACCGCCAGCCGCGCTCGCGCGTGCCAGCGTGCCCTTGGCGTCGAGCGTGCCATCGCCGCCCTTGAAGGTGAACTGCTCGAGCACGATGGTGTCCTGCGACAGCGTCGCGCGCACGCGGCCGTCCGCCAGCGCCACGCCCCATTGCGGCACGTCGACGTGCAGACCGGATCCTTCGAGCGTGCCGCTCAGCCGCGGCGCGCGCAGCGTGCCGTCGGCGGTGAGGCGCAGTTCGGCGCGCCCGTCGATCACCGCCGACGTGCCGAGCCACGGCTGCATCGGCGCAAGCGAGGCGAGCGTCGCTTCGAGCCGCGCCGACAATGCGGCATCCGGCGACGGCACGCCGGGTGCGGGTCCGGCGGCGAGCGTCGCCTGGAGCCGCGCGTCGCCCGCGCGCAGCGACGACAGCGTGGCCGACAGCGTCCAGGCGTCGGCGCGCACGTTTGCCTCGAGCGCCAGCGTGCGCACGCCGAGCGGGTAGTCGGCGTATTGCGCCAGCGTCGCGCCGGCCGCATAGAGGTCGCCACCCGTGCGCTCGACGACGAGCGTGCCGTCGAGTCGCGGTGACGCCGCGACGTTCCAGCGCCCGCCGAGCGTGAGCGTCGATGCGACTGGCAGCGGATGCCCGGCGAGGGTTGCGAGCGTGGCGAGCGGCAACGCGTCGAACGTGCCGCGCGTCGAGATGCGGCCGGCATCGATGGCCAGGTCCTCGAGCGCCACGCTGCCGCCGGCCACGTCGATGCGCGCGGCGCCGACATGGGTGCGCGCCGGCGTCCATTCGAGCGTTGCCGGCGCGCCGAGCGCGGCGGGAATGGCGCCCGCGAGCTCGAAGGCGTCGATGCTGCCGCGCCAGGCACGCGCCGCCGCCGGTGCGATGACGAGCGCGCCATGCGCGGCGAGATGCGCGCGGTCGGCGCCGTCGACGACGTCGAGCGTCAGCTGGTGCGCGGCGAGCGTGCCCTCGGCGTGCGCGTGCACGCGCGCGACCGCGCGTGCGGGCGTGACGACGCCGGTGGCGGTGGCATCGATGGCGAGGCCGCGTTCGGCGAACGCCTGGCGCGCGCTGGACGGCGCGCCGACGTTCGCATCGAGCGCGAGCGTGGCCAGCGCCACGCCATCGGCCAGGACGAGGCGCTGCGCGCTGGCGACGACGCTGCCACCGACGCCGGCGGGTTCGATCGCGAGGGTGCCGTGCGCGGCGAGCGCGCCTTCGCGCACGTGCACGGTGTCGCCAGGCAGCAGCCGCGCCACCGCGGCGACCTGCGGCACGTCGAGCGTGAAGGCGAGCGCGTCGCCGGCACGACCGGCATTGCCGTGCAGCGCGAGTCGCGCATCGCCGACCGCCAATTCGACGGCGACGTCGCGCGCGCTGCCGGCGGCGAGCGCTGCATGCGCGGTGCCGCGCGCGGCGAGGCCGCCGATCGTGGCATCGCCGCCGAGCTTCGCATCGGCCACCAGCGTCCATGCCGGCGCGAGCGTGCCGGCGACCTGCAGCGTGCCGTCGAGCGAGGCCCGCGGAAACTGTCCGAGGCGCGACGGATCGAAGCGCGCCGCGGTGCCGGCGAAGGTGAATGCGCGCGCGCCGTCGAATGCAAGCTGGCCCTTGCCGTCGAGGGTGCCGGCGGCGGCGACGAGGCGCGCACGCGTCAGCGTCACGCGGCGGTTCTCGACGCGTGCCGCGAAATTGAGCGCGAGGCCGCGGGCGCGGTCGGCGAGGTCGCCGTCGAAGGCCTGCGCCGCGGCGTCGACGCGCGCGCGAAGGCCGCCGCTCACGCGCGAAGCGGCGAGCGCGCCGTGCAGCGCGCGCAGGTCGACGTCCTCGAGCGCGAGATCGGCGCTCGCCTCGCCATGGTCGAGCGCGAGTGTGGCCTGCCCATGCGCGCGCCCGTTGCCGAGGCGGGCGTCGATGCCGGTCAATTCGACGGTTGTGCCTCGTTGCGCGAAGCTGGATGCGAGCGACGAGAGCGGCAGGCGGTCGGCGTCGAGCGCGCCGGGGGCGGCGTTGACGATCGACAGCGTGCCGGCGAAGCCGTCGGCCGTGGGGCGCGCGCGGGCGCCCACCGCGAGCGACGCGTGCGGCCATGCGGCATCGAATGTCGCCGGGTCGATCGCCGTGGCGTCGACGTCGAGCGTGTCGATGGGCGCCGCGGCGAACGGCGTGAGGCGCACGCGCGCGTCGAAGCGCGCGTCGCGCGCGGCACCCTGCGCATCGACGTCGATGCGCGCCAGCGTGCCGCCCATCCGCGCCTGCGCGTCGATGCCGGTCCAGTCGTCGCTGCCGGTGAAGCCGGCGGCGCCGGCGAGCGCGAACGGCGACGCCGCATCGAGCCGGACATTGCCGACGATGCGTCCGCGCGCGAACGCCAGCGTGACGCCGTCCAGGCGATGCCCGGCGGCGTCGCCGCGATAGGTGAACGCGATGCCGGTCGCGCGCCCCTTGCGCGCGCCCAGCGCCCAGTCGAGGGTGGTGACGCTGGCATGCTCGACGACGACGCCGAGCGGCAGGCCGAGCGAGCGCGGCAGCGCGCCGGCCGACTGTGCCGACGGCGCGACCGCGATGTCGATCGTGCGCGCGCCGAGCGCGATCACGTGCAGCTCGCGGCGCGTCAGCGCGCCCGGATCCCATTCGACGACGACGTCGCGCGCGACGATGGTCGTGGCGTCTCCCTTCCAGCGCAACGTGGCGACGTTGAGCTTCGACCACAGCGAGCCCTGCGCGCCTTCGATCGTGAGGCGACCGCCGGAATACCGCTCGAGCTGGCCCAGCACGTAGGGCAGCCCGGTCTCTGATCCCGCGAACAGCGCGACGAGCGCGACCAGCGCGATCACGGCGACGCCGATCCCGGCGAGCGTCCATGCGGCGATGCGCAGCGCGCGCCGGCGTGGCGCGCGCTGCGGCACGGGCGGCGGCACGGCGCTGCTCGGTTCGCTCAAAACGCGAGTCCCACGGAGAAATGCACGCGCACGCGATGCACGTCCTGGCCCCAGGCGACGTCGAGTCGAAACGGCCCGATCGGCGTGCGCAGGCGTCCCCCCAGCCCGTAGCCGAGCGCGAGATGCGAGAGGTCGCGTGGCGCGTCCACCGCATTGCCGGCGTCGACGAACGCGGCGATGCCCCAGTTGTCGCCGATCCACTTCGTCGCCTCGGCGCTGGTCACCGCGTAATAGCGTCCGGGCACCACGGCGTCGCCGCTCTTGACGCCGAGGCTCTCGAACGCGTAGCCGCGCACCGTCGTGTCGCCGCCGGTGCGGAACAGGAGTGCCGACGGGATGCCTTCGCGCGCGCCGGCGATCACCGCGCCCGCTTCCGCGCGCAGCGACAGCGTGTAGTCGCGCGCCAGCGGTTGCCAGGCGGCGAATTGCACGATCACGCGCCCGAAGCTGCGTGTCGACACGCCAGGCAGGCCGACGCCGGTCTGCAGCGCGACGTTGTAGCCGCGCGTCGGCGAGATCAGGTCGTCGGTGCGGCGCCAGGTGCGCACGACGTCGGCATACACCGCGTGCGACGTGATGTTGGCCGCGCCCTCGGGCTCCTGGCGGTCGAAGTAGTAGGCGGCGCCGAACGCCCAGTTGTCGCGCATGTCGACGCCCTGCCGGCGCACGCCGGCGATGGCGGTCTCGGTGACGAGTTTGGAGATGTCCGTGTGCTCGACCTCGCCCAGCACGCCATCGATCCAGCCGGCCGCATTGGGCGCCTTCGTGAGCCGCGCCGAGAGGCTGGACACGTCCTGCTCGAGGCGCGCGTCGATGGCGAGCTGGGTTGCGTGGCCGTCGACGTCCACATCGCGCCAGCTCGCGTTGGCGCGAAAACGGGTGTCGGTCGAGTAGCCGACGCCGGCATCCAGGCGGCGCGTCGGCGCCTCGATCACGGCGATGTCGATCGGCGCCGCCCCGGCGGTGGCGTCGTCGGTGACGATCTCCGCCTGCACGCTGGCGAAGTACCCGCTCGCGCTGAGGCGTCGCACCAGCGTGTCGAGCGCCTCGGCGTCGTACGGGTCGCCGGGCTTCAGCGTGCTGAAGTTGCGCACGACCGACTCGGGATAGCGCTTGAGGCCGCGGATGCGCAGTTCGCCGACGCGAAAGCGCGGACCGCTGGCGATCGTCACGTGGAGGTCCGCGGTCGCGGCCTCCGGGTCGACGGCCGCCTCGCTCGCGGTGATCTTCGCCGCGGCGAAGCCGCCGCGCGCCAGCGCCAGCACGGCGTCGGTCTTGGCCTGTGCCCAGCGCGCCTGCGTGAACACCTCGCCGCGCGGCAGCTTCCATTCGTTGCGCAGCCGCGCGATCGCGTCGGCGGCCACCGGACCCTCGTTTGTCGCCGGGCCTTCGACGTCGATGGCCACCTCGCGCACGTGGGTGGGCGCGCCCGGCGTCAGCACCAGCGTCACCGTGGCGGGGGACGCCTTGGCGTCGACGCGGACCTCGGCGCTGGCGGAGAACCAGCCGGCCGCCGCCGCGGCGTCCTTGGCTTCGCTGATCGCGTCGCGCGCCAACGCGTCGAACAACGCGCCGGTCATGTCGGCGAAATCCTGCCAGCGCGCGAGGCCGACGTTCGCCCGCAACACCGGCTCGAGCGCCGAGGGCGCGTCGATCACGAGGCGATAGTGGAATGCGTCGGGACGCGGCGCCGACGTGGCATCGGCGGTGCCCGCGGACGGCGCGCGGGAAGGCGCGTTGGCTTCATCCGCGGACGCGTCGGCACGCGGCGCGGTCGTCACCGCCGGTGAGGGCGGTGCGTCGGCAGAGGCCGCGTCGGCGGGCGCGGCGTGGGATGCGGAAGGAGCGGGGTCGGCGGCGTCAGCCGCGTGCAGGCAGGGCGCGGCGAGCGTCGCCAGCAGCGTCGCTGTCCGCACCAGGCACCGGATCAGCCGGCGCGGCCGGTTGCGCGTCGCAGGCGTCGCTGCATTGCGCGGGCGGCGGTTCGACGGCGTCGTCGGCGGAAGGTGGAGGGTTCGGGTTTCCGGCATCCGGAGGCATGAGCGGCGGATGGTCGGGATTCCAGCCGCGCGGGTAGTCGAGCGGCTGCATCGGCGGTGCAGGCGCGTAATCCGGCGGATTCAGCACCGGCAGATCCGGAATCTCGTTCTTCTGCCAGTTGAGATCATACGGTGCGGGCATGCCGCTGAGGAACCAGATGAACGGATCTTCACGCGCGTACGTGAACCGGTCATTCATGGCACAGCCGCCGAGCAGCGCGGCGGCGATGATAAGCGATGCGAGACGGCGCATGGTCAACTCCGCGGGACACGACCGACGGCGTCGAGTTTCGCACAATCCTGCAAAAACGCGTAGCAAATGCCGGCGCGACGGCCGTGAAGCCACATTCCGTAGGCAGAAATGCCGCACTCCGTCGTCGCGCCCTCGCCGAACGTGCCCCGGCATCGCCGGGGCAAGGACTTTGATCCGGGGGAGCGGCGGACGGCGCCACCATGGCACCGCAAAAATCGAACTTTCATGCATTCGGCATAGCCCCGGACGCGGCGTCGCCGTTTTCTGGGCTGCGCCGGGGTCACTTACCGGGGGCACCACGAACAAACGTTCGATTTTTCGGGCAATACCTCTTGTGTAACGTGACGAAGCACTTCTAAGTCGCTATTTTTACAATGAAATTATAGCGTGTTGGATTTTTGGCGTAAGTCATTGTTCGCAAACCGAAATAGTTGACCTTGCAACGCGCGCACGCGTATAGTCGCCTCCGAGTGGTAAAAAGTGGGTCAAAGTGGGGGAAATCGGGCGATTCGAGATGGACTCGAACACCGGTCAGTAACTACTCACTTATGATCCGGCGCGAGGAGAGGCCGTGGCGGACCGGGCGTTGGCGGATGGAGGGGCAGGGGACGGCAGCGGCCGATCGCCGGATTTCCGCGGCATCGCCCATCTCGCGCTCGACGCCAAGGGACGCCTCGCAATTCCGTCGCGCCACCGTGCGGCGCTCGGCAACGGCAGCGGACGGGTCGTCATCACCGCCGATCCCAGCCGTTGCCTGCTCGTCTACCCGCTCGACGCGTGGCAGCCGATCCAGGCGCGACTGATGTCGCTGTCGTCGTTCGACGAGCGCATCCGCGCGCTGCAACGCCTGATCGTCGGCTATGCCGACGACGTCGACATCGATGCCCAGGGGCGGGTGCTGGTGCCGCCGCCACTGCGCGAATACGCGGCGCTCGGCAAGGACGCCGTGCTCGTCGGCCAGGGGCGCCGCTTCGAACTCTGGGATGCGGCGGCGTGGTCCGCGCAGACGGCGCGCGCGATCGGTTTCGACGCTGGCGACCTGCCGCCGGAACTCGCGGGCTTCTCGCTGTGACCGATGCGCATGTCGCGGTCCTCGTCGACGAAGCCGTGTCCGCTCTCGCGATCCGCGGCGACGGCACCTACGTCGACGCGACGTTCGGCCGCGGCGGGCATGCGATGCGCATCCTCGCCGCACTCGGACCCCACGGCCGCCTCGTGGCCCTCGACCGCGATCCCGACGCCGAGCAGGCGGCGCGCGCGATCGCCGATACCCGTTTCGTTTTCCACCGCGCGTGGTTCTCGGAAATGCCCGCCGTACTCGACGCTCTCTCAATCCCCCTCGTCGATGGCGTGCTCTTCGATCTCGGAATCTCCTCGCCGCAGATCGATGTCGCCACGCGCGGTTTCTCCTTTCGCCACGATGGTCCGCTCGACATGCGGATGGATCCGTCGCGCGGCGAGAGCGCGGCCGACTTCGTCGCGCGCGCGTCACGCAACGAACTCGCGAAGGTGATCCGCGAATATGGCGAAGAACGGTTTGCTCAATCGGTTGCAGGCGCAATTGTTGCGGCGCGGGCGCGGCACCCCATCGTCACCACGCGGCAACTGGCCGCCGCCGTTGCGCAAGCCGTCGGCGCGCGCACGCGGGGTGATTGGCGTCAGGATCCGGCCGCGCGCACGTTCCAGGCCCTTCGGATTTTCGTGAACCGCGAGCTCGACGAACTGGCGGCGGCGCTGCCGGCCGCGGTGGCGCGTCTCGCGCCCGGCGGGCGCCTCGTCGTGATCAGCTTCCACTCGCTCGAGGACCGCATCGTCAAGCGCTTCATCGCCGCGCAGTCGACGCCGTACCGCGGCGACGCGCGCATCGCGCGCCTGGCGCTCGCCGAGCGCGACCTGCCGACGCCGCCGCTCGCCGCGATCGGCCGCGCGGTGAAGCCGTCGCCCGCCGAGAGCGCCGCCAATCCGCGCGCGCGCAGCGCCGTGCTGCGCGTCGCCGCGCGCACGGCCGCGGCGCTGCCCGACGATTTCCTGCGGGAGATCGCCGCGTGACGCGCGTCAACCTGCTGCTGCTGGCGATCCTCGTCGCCTGCGCGCTGTCGCTGATCACCGCGCGCCACCAGTCGCGCACGCGCTTCGTCGCGCTGCAGCACGCGGTGGCCGAGGCGCGCGGCTACGACACCGAGTACGGCAAGCTGCTGCTCGAGCAGTCGACGTGGGGAATGCCGGCGCGCATCGAGAAGATCGCGCGCGAGCAGCTGAAGATGCAGCTTCCCGACGCATCGCGCATCGAGGTGGTGACCACGGGGGCGCCGCGATGACGCGGGCAGTACCTCATGCGCCGGCGCTGCCGCGCTCGCGGGCGACAATCGCCTTCGCGCTCCTCGCCGCGGCGTTCGCGGTGCTCGCCGCGCGCGCCCTCTACCTGCAATGGTTCGACAACGCGTTCCTGCAGGAGCGCGGCGCCGCGCGCTATTCCCGCGAGATCGAAGTGCCGGCGCACCGCGGCCGCATCCTCGACCGCTTCGGCGATCCGCTGGCGATCTCCACGCCGGTGAAGTCGCTGTGGGCGTTCCCCGCGCAGTTCGACGCGACCCCGGCGCAGCTCGCGTCGCTGGCACGGATCCTCGACACGTCACCGGTGCTGCTGAAGAAGCGCGTCGCCAGCGCCGACGACTTCGTCTACCTCGCCAAGGAAGTGTCGCCGGAGACCGCCGAGCGCGCGCTGGCGCTGAAGATCCGCGGCTTGAACGACGAGAACGCCTATCGCCGGTATTACCCCGGCGGCGAGGTGACGAGCCACATCGTCGGCTTCACCGGTGACCGCGACGCCGGCCAGGAGGGCATGGAGCTCGCGCAGCAGACTTGGCTCGCCGGCGTGCCCGGCAGCCGTCGCGTCATCGTCAATCGCCGCGGCGACGCGGTGGAGGACGTGGCGTCGATCCGCGCGCCGCAGGAGGGGCGCGACCTCGCGCTGTCGATCGACTCGCGGCTGCAGTATCTCGCGTTCCGCGAGCTCAAGGCCGCGGTCGAGGCCAACAAGGCGCGCGCCGGCGGCCTCGTGGTGCTCGACGTCAGGACCGGCGAGATCCTGGCGCTCGCCAACTGGCCGACGTACAACCCGAACAGCCGCGAGCGCAGCGCGCGCGAGCGCATGCGCAACCGCGCGCTGACCGACGTGTTCGAGCCGGGCTCGACGCTGAAGCCGTTCACCATCGCGGCCGCGCTCGAGGCCGGCAAGGTGCGGCCCGACACGCTGATCGACACCAACGGCGGCGTGATGACGATCGGCGGTGCGACGATCCACGACGCCCACCGTGAAGGCACGCTCACGGTCGAGCAGGTTATCCAGAAGTCGTCGAACATCGGCGCCGCGCGCATCGCCCTGTCGCTGCCGCCGGCGACGATGTGGCAGGCGCTGTCCGATGCCGGGTTCGGCACGCTGCCGCGAACCGGGTTTCCGGGCGAGGTGTCCGGGCGCCTGCGGCCGGCGAAGAGCTGGAAGCCGATCGAGCAGGCGACGATGAGCTACGGCCACGGCATCTCGGTCAACCTGGTGCAGCTCGCGCACGCGTACACGATCTTCGCCAATGATGGCGAGCTGAAGCCGATCACGTTGCTGCGCACCGACGGACCGGTGGCCGGTCACCCCGTGATGAAGCCGAAGACGGCGGCAGAGGTGCGGCACATGCTCGAGATGGTGACGCAGCCCGGCGGCACGGCGCCGCGCGCGCAGATTCCCGGTTACCGCGTCGCCGGCAAGACGGGCACCGCGCACAAGCTCGAAGGACACGTCTACACCGACCGCTACGTGGCGTCGTTCGTCGGCTTCGCGCCGGTGTCGAATCCGCGGCTCGTGGTGGCGGTGATGATCGACGAGCCGGAAGCGTCGAGCTACTACGGCGGCGACGTCGCGGCGCCCGTGTTCTCCACGGTCATGGGCGGCGCCCTGCGCATGCTCGGCGTGCCGACCGACGCGCCGGTGACCAACGTCGTGCTGCCGCCCGACGACGCGCGCGTGCGGGAGGAAACATGAATGCGCACGCGACCGTGGCGACGCTCGCGAGGCTCGGCGTGACGCCGCACGCGATCACCGCCGATTCGCGTAGCGTGGCGCCGGGCGCCGCCTTCGCCGCCTATCGCGGCGCGCGCACCGACGGCCGCGAGTACATCGGCGACGCCATCGCTCGCGGCGCTTCGGCGGTGCTGTGGGACGACGAGCGCTTCGAGTGGAATCCGGCGTGGCAGGTGGCCAATGCGCCGGTGCCGCAGCTGCGCATGCACCTCGGCGAGATCGCCGATTTCATCTACGGCAGCCCGTCCGAGGCGCTGCGCGTCATCGGCATCACCGGCACCAATGGCAAGACCTCGTGCGCGCAGTGGATCGCCGCCGCGCTCGACGCGCCGGGCCGCCGCGCCGCGGTGATGGGCACGCTCGGCAACGGCTTAGCGGGCGAGCTTGCGCCGTCGCCCAACACCACGCCCGACGCCGCGGCGCTGCAGGCGACGCTCGCGTTGCTGCGCGATGCCGGCGCGGCAAGCGTGGCGATCGAGGTGTCGTCGCACGGCCTCGACCAGGGCCGCGTCAACGGCGTGCACTTCGACATCGCGCTCTTCACCAACCTCACGCGCGACCATCTCGACTACCACGGCACGATGGCGGCGTACGGCAACGCCAAGGCGCGGCTGTTCGCATGGCCGGGACTGCGAGTGGCGGTGATCAACATCGACGACGCGTTCGGCCAGCGCCTCGCGGACGACGTGCGCGCGCGCGGTACGGAGCTCATCACGTACGGCCGCATCAGCGGCGACGTGCACGCCACGGCAGCGGCGAGCGGCGAGGCCGGCATCGCGCTCGAAGTCGCGACACCGCGCGGCCGCGGCCGCGCGCAGACGGCGCTGATCGGCGAATTCAACGTGCACAACCTGCTCGGCACGCTCGGCGTGCTGATCGCCTGCGACATGCCGCTGGCCGAGGCGCTGGCCGCGCTCGGCAGGCTCGCCCCGCCCGCAGGGCGCATGCAGCGTCTCGGCGGCGACGGCAAGCCGACGGTGGTCGTCGATTACGCGCACACTCCCGACGCGCTGGACAAGGTGCTGGCGGCACTGCGCCCGGTCGCGGCGGAAGGCGGCACGCTCATCGCCGTGTTCGGCGCCGGTGGCGACCGCGACCCCGGCAAGCGGCCCGAGATGGGCGAGGTCGCGGCGCGCCGCGCGGATCGCATCGTCATCACCAGCGACAACCCGCGCGGGGAGGATCCGCAGGCGATCGCCAACGCGATCGCGCGCGGCGTGCTCGACGCCGGCAGCCGCCGCTATGCGATCGAGCTCGACCGCGCGAAGGCGATCCGCGACGCGATCGCGCAGGCCGACATCGGCGACGTCGTGCTGGTCGCCGGCAAGGGCCACGAGGCGTACCAGGAGACAGGGGGCGTGCGCACGCCGTTCGACGACGTCGCCGTCGCGCGCGAAGCGCTGGCCGTCCGATGATGGACACCACGACCGCCGCGCAACTGACCGGAGGCCGCCGCGTGGGCACTAACGCGATGTTCCGCCGCGTCACCACCGACACCCGCGAGCTGCGCACCGGCGACCTGTTCGTCGCCATCGCCGGCGAGCGCTTCGACGGCCACGACTTCGTCGCCGCGGCGCTTGCGGGCGGCGCTTCCGCGGCGATGGTCGACGACGCGCACGCGCGATCGCTCACCGGCAACCTGGTGGCCGTCGCCGACACGCGCGCGGCGCTCGCCGCGCTGGCGGCGGCGTGGCGGCGGCGGTTCACGCTGCCGCTGGTCGTCGTCACGGGAAGCAACGGCAAGACCACCGTGAAGGAGATGACGGCGGCGATCCTGCGCGCGCATTACGGCGACGAGGAAGTGCTGGCGACGCGCGGCAACTTCAACAACGACATCGGCCTGCCGCTGACGCTGCTCGGCCTGCGGGCCTCGCACCGCGCGGCGGTGATCGAGCTCGGCATGAACCACCGCGGCGAGACCCGCGCGCTGGCGGCGATCGCGCAGCCGACGATCGCCCTCGTCAACAACGCGCAGCGCGAGCACCAGGAATTCATGCGCAGCGTCGGCGAGGTCGCCGACGAGCACGCCGACGCCATCGTCGCGCTGCCGCGCGCGAAGGGCGTCGCCGTGATCAATGGCGACGACCCTCATGCGCGCGTGTGGCGCGACGCCGCGGCGCGCGTGGAGGCGCGCCTGCTGAGCTTCGGCATCGCCGACGATGCAGACGTGCGCGGCAGCGTCCTCGGCAGGACCGTCGACGGCAGCGAGATCGACCTGCGCATCGCCGGCCGCTCGCTGCACGTGCGCGTCCACGCCCCGGGAATCGCCATGGCGCGCAATGCGCTGGCCGCCGCCGCCGCGGCGCATGCCGCCGGCGCCGCGCCCGAGGCGATCGTGCGCGGACTCGCGCAGTTCCGTCCGGTGCGCGGGCGCCTCGCGGCGCTGGCCACCTCCAGTGGCGCGACGATCGTCGACGACACCTACAACGCCAACCCGGACTCGGTGCGCGAGGGCATCGACGTGCTCGCGCACGCGGGCGGCCGCCGCTGGCTGGTGCTGGGCGACATGGGCGAAGTCGGCGCGCTCGGTCGCGCGTACCATCGCGAGATCGGCGAGTACGCGCGCATCGCCGGCATCGATCGCCTGCTCGCGACCGGGCCGCTGGCGCGCGAAGCGGTGCTCGCCTTCGGCGCGCACGCGGCGCATTACGACGACCTCGACACGCTGCTGGCGGCGCTGGCGCCGCCGTTGCCCGCCGACGTCACGCTGCTGGTCAAGGGCTCGCGCTTCATGCGCATGGAGCGCGTCGTCGCGGCGCTCGCCGGCGGCATCGCGGAAGGCCACTGACATGCTGCTGTGGCTCGCCGACCTCCTTGCGCGCGACGTGCGCGCGTTCAACGTCGTCGGCTACATCACGCTGCGCGCGGTGTTCGGCTGCATGACGGCGCTGGTGATCTCGTTCGTGGTCGGGCCGCGGATGATCGCGCTGCTGACCCGCATGAAGATCGGCCAGGCCGTGCGCGACGACGGACCGCAGACGCACCTTACCAAGGCCGGCACGCCGACGATGGGCGGAGCGCTGATCATCGTGTCGATCGTCATCACCACGCTGCTGTGGGGCGACCTCGGCAACCGCTTCGTGTGGGTCGTGCTGCTGGTCACCGTCGGCTACGGCGCGGTCGGCTGGATCGACGACTATCGCAAGGTCGTGCACCGCAATCCCAAGGGTCTGTCGGCGCGCACCAAGTTCGCGCTGCTGAGCCTGATCGGCATCGTCGCCGCGATCTACCTCGCGTTCTCGATTTCGGCGCCGGGCAACGCCCAGTTCTGGCGGCTGTTCACCGACTGGGCATCGTCCGGCTTCGCGCTCGCGTTGTCGCCGCGAGCCGACCTCATCGTGCCGTTCGTCAAGACGGTCAGCTATCCGCTGGGCGCCTTCGGCTTCATCGCGCTGTCGTATTTCGTCATCGTCGGCACCAGCAACGCCGTCAACCTCACCGATGGCCTCGACGGTCTCGCCATCATGCCGACCGTGATGATCGGCGCGGCGCTGGGCATCTTCGCCTACGTCACCGGCAACGCGGTGTTCGCCCGCTACCTGCAGTTCCCCTACATCCCCGGCGCCGGCGAGCTGGCAGTGATCTGCGGCGCCATCGCCGGCGCGGGACTCGGCTTCCTGTGGTTCAACGCCTATCCGGCCGAAGTATTCATGGGCGACGTCGGTGCGCTGGCGCTGGGCGGCGCGTTGGGCACGATGGCGGTGATCGTGCGCCAGGAGATCGTGCTCTGCATCATGGGCGGCGTGTTCGTGGTGGAGACGCTGTCGGTGATCGTGCAGGTGGCTTCGTTCAAGCTGACCGGCAAGCGCGTGTTCCGCATGGCGCCGATCCACCACCACTTCGAGCTCAAGGGCTGGAAGGAAAACCAGGTCGTCGTGCGCTTCTGGATCATCACGATGCTGCTCGTGCTGACCGGCCTTTCCACGCTGAAGCTGCGATGAACAACACCTACCACAATCGCGACGTGGTCGTGCTGGGCGCCGGCCGCACCGGGCACTCGCTGGTGCGCTGGCTGCGTCGCCACGGCGCGCGCGTGCGCGTCGCCGACTCGCGCGCCGAGCTGCCGCCCGCGCTTGCCGCCGAGTGGCCGGACACGCCGGTGGCGACCGGCGCCTTCGACGCGGCGACGTTCGCCGGCGCCGACATGATCGCGATCAGCCCGGGCGTGCCGAAGGACCACCCGGCGATCGCCGAGGCCGTGGCGCGCGGCGTCGAGCTGGCCGGCGACGTCGAGATCTTCGCCCGTGCGCTGCCACCGCAGCAGAAGGTGCTGGCGATCACCGGCACCAACGGCAAGACGACGACGACGGCGCTCACCGGTGCGCTCACGCGTGCCGCGGGGCTCGCCACCCGCGTCGCCGGCAACATCGGCACGCCGGTGCTCGACGTGCTCGCGGAGATCGAGAATGGCGCGGCATGGCCCGACATCTTCGTGCTCGAGCTTTCGAGCTACCAGCTCGAGACCACGGATTCGCTCAAGCTCGCGGCGGCGACCGTGCTCAACGTCACCGCCAACCATCTCGACCGTTACGCCGGCCTCGCCGACTACGCGGCGGCGAAGGCGCGCATCTTCCTCCATTGCAACGTGGCGATCGTCAACCGCGACGATCCCATCGTGCGACTGATGCGGCGGCGCGGCGAGACCGTGCAGACATTCGGCGCGTCGGTGCCGCAGAGCGAGGAGGAGTGGGGTCTCGTGCCGCGCGCCGACGGCGCATGGCTCGCGCGCGGCGGCGAACTGCTGCTGCCCGCGCACGCCCTCGCGCTGCAGGGCCGCCACAACGCGCAGAACGCGCTTGCGGCACTGGCCCTGACCGCCGCCGTGGCGCGCATCCGGCCGCCGGTGATCGACGCGCTGAAGAGCTTCACCGGGCTGCCGCACCGGATGCAGCCGGTGGCCGACGCGCGTGGCGTGCAGTTCATCGACGATTCCAAGGCCACCACCGTGGCTGCCACCGTGGCCGCGCTCGAGGGCAGCCCGCGCACGGTGGTGCTGATCGCCGGCGGTGACGGCAAGGGCCAGGGATTCGCCGGCATCAAGGCCGCGGTCGACGCGCATTGCCGCGCGGTGCTGCTGATCGGCCGCGACGCGCCGCTGATCGAGCGCGCGCTTGCCGGCTCGCGCGCCGCGGTGGAGACGGTCGGCACGCTGGAACGCGCGGTGCAACGCGCGTTCGCGCTGGCGCAAGGCGGCGATGTCGTGCTGCTGTCGCCGGCCTGCGCGAGCCTCGACCAGTTCGCCAGCTACGAGGCGCGCGGCGAGCGCTTCGCCGCGCTCGTGCGCGCGACACTCGAGGAATCGGCGCATGCGTAACCGCGTCGTCGACACCGCGAGCGTGGTGCCACGCCGCCAGGGCGCGCGCGACGCGGCGCGTCCGCCGCGCGCGATGCTCGCCTATGACGTCACGCTCGCCTGGGCGGCGATGCTGCTGCTCGCGATCGGCCTCGTCATGGTGTATTCGGCGTCGATCGCCAGCGCCGAGGCGTCGGCGTACACGGGGTATCGGGCCTGGTACTTCCTCTCGCGGCACGCGGTGTTCCTGGTGCTCGGCCTCGCCGCCGCCGCCGTGGCGTTCCAGGTGCCGGTCAAGGCGTGGCAATGGCTCGCGCCGTGGGCGTTCGTGGTCGCCACCGCGCTGCTGCTGCTGGTGCTGGTGCCGGGCGTGGGCAAGAGTGTCAACGGCTCGCGGCGCTGGTTGCCGCTCGTCATCGTCAACCTGCAGCCGTCGGAGTTCATGAAGCTCGCGGCGGTGCTGTACGCGGCGAGCTACGCGGTGCGCAAGGCGGCATTCCTGCATGCCGAGCAGCCGCTTCGGCAAACGCTGCTGCGCGGCTTCCTGCCGCTGTTCGTGGTGATGGCCGCGGTCGGCGGGCTCCTGCTGATGGAGCCGGACTTCGGCGCGTTCGTCGTCATCCTCGCGATCGGCTTCGGCATCCTGTTCCTGGGCGGGCTCGACTGGCGATTGTTCGTCGGGCTGTCCGCGCTCCTGCCGTTCGCGCTCGGTGCGATCCTGGTCGCAGCACCCTACCGGCTGCAGCGGCTGACCGCGTTCGTCGATCCCTGGTCCGATCCGCTCGGCAAGGGCTACCAGCTTTCGCATTCGCTGATCGCGTTCGGCCGCGGCGAATTCTTCGGCGTCGGCCTGGGCTCCAGCGTCGAGAAATTGCTGTACCTGCCCGAAGCGCACACCGATTTCCTGCTCGCGGTGATCGCCGAGGAGCTGGGATTCGCCGGCGTGCTGGTGGTGATCGTGCTGTTCGTGTGGCTGCTGTACCGCGCCTACGCGATCGGTCGCCAGGCGGCGCGCCTCTCGCGCCCGTTCGCAGCGCTCGCCGCGCAAGGCATCGGCATCTGGATCGGCGTGCAGGCGTTCATCAACATCGGCGTCAACGTCGGCCTGCTGCCGACCAAGGGCCTGACGCTGCCGCTGTTGTCGTTCGGCGGCAGCGGCATCATCGCCAACTGCATCGCCGTCGCGCTGCTGCTGCGCATCGACTACGAGAACCGCCGCCTGTTGCGGGGGTTCACGGTATGAGCGCCGCAGGGCCGTCCCAAGGCGCGCGCCCCCACGGGGGGAGGCGAGCGAAGCTCGCAGCGGGGGGGTCACATCCGAGCGCCGCAGGGCTGTCCCAAGGCGCGCGCCCCCACGGGGGGAGGCGAGCGAAGCTCGCAGCGGGGGGATCACATCCAAGCGCCGCAGGGCCGTCCCAAGGCGCGTGGCCCCACGGGGGGAGGCGAGCGCAGCTCGCTGCGGGGGGATCACCATGACGGCGACGGTGATGATCACCACGGGCGGCAGCGGCGGCCACGTGTTTCCGGGCCTCGCCGTCGCCCATACGCTGCGCGCGCTCGGCGCGGGCGTGTTCTGGCTCGGCACGCGCGACGGCATCGAGGCGCGCCTCGTGCCTCAGCACGGCGTCGAATTCGAGGGTCTCGACTTCCGCGGCGTGCGCGGCAAGGGCCTGCGCACGCTGATCCTCGGCCCGTTCGCGCTCGCCGCCGCCTGCATGGCGAGCCGGCGCGTGCTCAAGCGGCGCAAGCCCGACGTCGTCATCGGGTTCGGCGGCTTCGCGTCGTTCCCGGGCGCGCTGATGACCGCGGCGACGCGCCGGCCCTTGCTGCTGCACGAGGCGAACGCGATCGCCGGGCTCGCCAACCGCATCCTCGCGTACGGCGCCGATCGCATCTGCGTCGGCTTTCCCGATGCGTTCCGCGGCCATCATCGGCGCATCGTCGAATTCACCGGCAATCCGTTGCGCGACGACATCACGTCGCTGCCGCCGCCCGCCGAGCGCTTTGCCGGCCGCGACGGCCCGCTGCGCCTGCTCGTCGTCGGCGGCAGCCTCGGCGCGCAGGCGTTGAACGCGCTGGTGCCGGCGGCGCTCGCGCGCATCGAGGCCGCCGCGCGTCCGCAGGTCGTGCACCAGTCGGGCGCACGTCACCAGGAGGCGCTCGCCGCGGCCTACGCGCGCCACGGCGTCACCGCACAGTGCGTGGCGTTCATCGACGACATGGCGGCGCGTTATGCGTGGGCCGACTTCGTCATCTGCCGCGGCGGCGCGCTCACCGTCGCCGAGTTGGCGGCGGCGGGCCTGGGCGCGCTGATCGTGCCGCTGCCCGGCGCGATCGCCGACGAGCAGACCGCCAACGCACGCTATCTCGTCGACGCCGGCGCCGCGACATGCGTCGCGCAGGACCGTCTCGACGAGGCGACGCTCGCCGCCACGATCGCCGGCATGACGCGCGAGGCGGCGCTCGCGCTGGCGACCCGGGCGCGTGCGGTGGGGCGCAACGATGCCGCCGCGCGCATTGCCGGACTCTGCCTCGCGGCGGGTGCGCGATGAAGCACAAGGTCAAGCGCGTGCACTTCGTGGGCATCGGTGGCGCCGGCATGAGCGGCATCGCGGAAGTGCTCGTGACGCAGGGCTACCGCGTGTCCGGCTCGGACGTCGCCGCGAGCGCCGCGACGCGCCGCCTCGAGGGCCTCGGTGTCAGGATCGCCATCGGCCACGCCGCGGTGAACGTCGCCGACGCCGACGCCGTCGTGGTGTCCACCGCCATCGCCGCCGACAATGCCGAGGTCGTGGCCGCGCGCGAGCGCGGCGTGCCGGTGGTGCCGCGCGCGCTGATGCTGGCCGAGCTGATGCGGATGAAGCAGGGGATCGCGGTGGCCGGCACGCACGGCAAGACGACGACCACGAGCCTCGTGGCGTCGGTGCTCGCCGAAGGCGGCCTAGATCCGACGTTCGTCATCGGTGGCCGCCTGCTCGCCGCCGACACGCACGCGCGCCTCGGCAGCGGCGAATTCCTGGTCGCCGAGGCCGACGAGTCCGACGCGTCGTTCCTGTACCTGACGCCGGTGGTAGCGGTGGTCACCAACATCGACCAGGACCACATGGAGACCTACGGCCACGACTACGCCCGCCTCGAGCGCGCGTTCGTCGACTTCGTGCAGCGGATGCCGTTCTACGGCGTGGCCGTGCTGTGCATCGACGACGCCAACGTGCGCGCGATCGTGGGGAAGCTCGCCAAGCAGGTCGTCACCTACGGTCTCGCCGAGGATGCCGCGCTGCGCGCGGTCGATGTCGTCAACGTCGGCGGCCGCATGCGTTTCGTGGCGCGCACCGCCGACGCGCCCGACCTCGCGGTGGAACTGGCGCTCGCCGGCGTGCACAACGTCGAGAACGCGCTGGCGGCGATCGCGGTGGGACGCGAGGTGGGCGTCGCCGACGCGGCGATCGCCGCCGCATTGCGCGAATTCAAGGGCGTCGGCCGGCGCTTCCAGCGCTTCGACGGCCTCGCCCAAGGCGGCGCACGCTTCACGCTGATCGACGACTACGGTCACCATCCGGCGGAGATCGCGGCGGTGCTCGCCGCGGCGCGCGCGAGCTTTCCCGGGCGGCGCATCGTGCTCGCCTTCCAGCCCCACCGCTATACGCGCACGCGCGACCTCTTCGAGGACTTCGTGGGCGTGCTGTCGGGCGCGGACGCGCTCGTGCTCACCGACGTCTATCCCGCCGGCGAGGCGCCGATCGTCGCCGCCGACGGCCGCGCGCTGGCGCGGGCGGTGCGCGTCGCCGGCAAGGTCGAGCCGGTATTCGTCGACGACGTCGACGAGGTGGCAGCCGCCGTGCGCAGCATCGTGCGCGACGGCGACGTCGTGCTGACGATGGGCGCAGGCTCGATCGGCCAGGTGCCCGCGGCGCTGGCGAAGGCCGGATGATGAACATGGCCGACGTCCTCCACTTCGAACGGCTGCGCGGCACGCTCGCCCCCGACGCGCCGCTCGCGCGCCACACGACATGGCAAGCCGGCGGCAACGCCGACCTCCTGTTCGTGCCGGCCGACCGTGACGATCTGGCGCTCTTCGTGCGCCAGCTGCCGCCCGCGGTGGCGGTGACGGTGCTCGGGCTCGGCAGCAACGTGCTGGTGCGCGACGGCGGCGTGCGCGGCGCCGTGGTCGTGATGCACAATCCGGGCGGCGCGCTGGCGATTGCCGACGGCATGGTCTACGCCGATGCCGGCGTCGCGTCGCCCAAGCTCGCGCGCTTCGCCGCGACGCACGGCTGCGACGGCGAGTTCCTCGCCGGCATCCCCGGCACGGTCGGCGGCGCGCTGGCGATGAACGCCGGGTGCTACGGCGACGAGACCTGGCCGCACGTGGCCAAGGTCGAAGTGCTGGCGCGCGACGGCGAGTTCGTCGTGCGCACGCCCGCGGACTACCGGATCGGCTACCGCAGCGTGCAGCGCGCCGACGGCTCGATGGCGGACGGCATCTTCACCGCCGCCTGGTTCCGCTTCGCGTTCGGCGACGCGCGCGAGGCACGTGCGCGCATCAAGGCGCTGCTCGCCCGGCGCGTCGCCACGCAGCCGCTGTCGCAGCCCAACGCCGGCAGCGTGTTCCGCAATCCGCCGGGCGACCACGCGGCGCGCCTCATCGAGGCGTGTGGCCTCAAGGGCTTCGCGATCGGCGCGGCGATGGTGTCGCCCAAGCACGCCAACTTCATCGTCAATCCGACGCGGCGCGCGCGCGCCGCCGACATCGAGGCGCTGATCGCGCACGTGCGCGACGCCGTCCGCGCGCAAACGGGTGTCGACCTCGAGCCCGAGGTGCGCGTGATCGGCGGGCCCGGCAGTGCCGGGGGCGAGCGAAGCTCGCTGCGGGGAGAGCCGAGATGAAGCGCCGAAGGGCCGCCCCGAGGCGCGGGCCCCCCTTTGGGGGGAGGCGAGCGAAGCTCGCTGCGGGGGGAGCCGAATGAGCGCAGGCGAATTCGGCAAGGTAGCGGTGCTGATGGGCGGCAGCTCGTCCGAGCGCGAGGTGTCGCTGATGTCCGGCAAGGGCGTGCTCGGCGCGCTGCGCGAGCGTGGCGTCGACGCGCACGCGTTCGACCCGATGCATCGCGACGTGTGGGAGCTCAAGCGCGACGGCTTCGCGCGCGTGTTCATCGCGCTGCACGGGCGCTACGGCGAGGATGGCACCGTGCAGGGCGCGCTGGAGTCGCTCGGCATTCCCTACACGGGCAGCGGCGTCATGGCCTCGGCGCTGGCCATGGACAAGTGGCGCACCAAGCTCGTGTGGCTTGCGAGCGGCATCCCCACGCCGCGCTATCGCGTGGTCGACGAGCGCACCGACTGGATGCGCATCGTCGCCGAGCTCGGACTGCCGCTGATCGTCAAGCCGGCGCGCGAAGGGTCGACGATCGGCATCACGCGCGTGGCGAGCGTCGACCACGACGAGCTGGCGCTGGCCTGGCGCGCGGCACGCGAGCACGACGATCTGGTGCTGGTCGAGGAGTTCGTGCAGGGGCAGGAGCTCACCGCGTCGATCGTCGGCCGCCGCGCGCTGCCCCTGATCCGCATCGTCGCGCCGCAGGGCAACTACGACTACGAGCACAAGTATTTCTCGGACGACACGCGCTACGACTGCCCGGCGGGGCTGCCCGACGCGGTGGAGCACGCCATTCGCGCGCAGTCGCTCGCCGCCTTCGACGTGATCGGCTGCGAGGGCTGGGGACGGCTCGATCTCATCCTGCGCGACGACGGCACGTGGTCGTTCCTCGAGGTCAACACGTCGCCGGGGATGACCGGGCACAGCCTCGTGCCGATGGCCGCGCGTGCCGCCGGCACGGCGTTTCCCGACCTGTGCGTCGAGATCCTGCGAGGCGCCCATGTGGGATGACGTGAAGGCGCTCAACGCCGCCGCGGTCACGCTCGCCGCGCTGGCGGCGATGGCGCTGGCTGTCGGTGCCGTGGTGTGGACGGTGCGCCAGCCGCTGTTCGCGTTCCGCGACGTCGTCGTCACCGCGCCGCTCGCGCGCGCCAACGCCGCCTACATCGAGGCGGTGCTGCGCAGCGAGCTGCATGGCACATTCTTCACGCTCGACTTCGACGCCGCGCGCGCGTCGCTGCGCGAAGTGCCATGGGTCCGCCGCGTGGCGCTGCGGCGGCAATGGCCATCGCGCCTCGAGGTGACGATCGACGAGTACACGCCGCTCGCGCGCTGGAACGACGTCGCGCTGGTGGATCCCGACGGCGCCGTGTTCACCGCCGGCTACGACGGCGACCTGCCGCAGCTCACCGGGCCCGACGGCCACGCGCCCGACGTCGTGACGCGCTACCGCGAGTTCCGCGACGTGCTCGCGCCGCTCGGACTCGTGCTTACCGGCCTCGCGCTGACACCGCGGGGCAGCTGGTCGCTGAAGGCGTCGCACACCGGCGGCGTGGTCGCGATCGAGCTCGGTCGCACCGACGTCGGCGAGCGCCTTGCGCGCATGGCGAGCGTCTATCCGCGCACGCTCGGCGCGCTCGAGCGCGCGGGGCGCACGGTCGATTACGTGGACCTGCGCTATCGCGCGGGATTCGCGGCCCGCGTGCCGGGCCTGCGCGACAAGCCGGTGAAGAAGGCGGCGTGACGCGCGCCGATCCTCATAACGAGACGAGAGCATGGTCAGGGAAACCAAGAATCTGATAGTCGGGCTGGACATCGGCACATCGAAGATCGTCGCCGTGGTCGCCGAGGTGAACCCCGACGGCGGGTTCGACATCGTCGGTCTCGGCACGCAGCCGTCGCGCGGACTCAAGCGCGGCGTCGTGGTCAACATCGAGGCGACGATGGCGTCGATCCAGCGCGTGCTGGAGGAGGCCGAGCTGATGGCCGACTGCAGGATCGCCGAGGTCTACACCGGCGTCGCGGGCAGCCACATCCGCAGCCTCAACTCGAGCGGCATGGTGGCGATCAAGGAGAAAGAGGTCACGCAGGCGGACATCGACCGCGTGATCGAGACCGCCAAGGCGATCGCCATTCCCAACGACCAGCAGATCCTGCACATCCTGCCGCAGGAATTCATCATCGACGGCCAGGAAGACGTGCGCGAGCCGCTCGGCATGAGCGGCGTGCGCCTCGAGGTCAAGGTGCACATCGTCACCGGCGCGGTGTCGGCGGTGGAGAACATCGTCAAGTGCGTGCGCCGCTGCGGCCTGTCCGTCAAGGACGTGATCCTGCAGCCCCTCGCCTCCGCGCGCGCCGTGCTCAACGACGACGAGCAGGACCTCGGCGTGTGCCTGATGGACATCGGCGGCGGCACCACGGACATCGCCGTGTTCGTCGGCGGCGCGATCCGGCACACGGCGGTGATCCCGATCGCCGGCGACCAGATCACCAACGACATCGCGATGACGCTGCGCACGCCGACCAAGGAAGCCGAGGAGCTGAAGGTGCGCTACGGCTGCGCGCTGCGCCAGCTCGCCAATGCCAACGACGTCGTCGAGGTGCCCGGCGTGGGCGAGCGCGGCCCGCGCAAGCTGTCGCGGCAGATGCTCGCCGAGGTGATCGAGCCTCGCGTCGAGGAGCTCTACACGCTGGTGCAGGCGGAGCTGCGCCGCTCGGGCTTCGAGGAGCTCTTGTCGTCGGGCATCGTGCTGACGGGCGGCACGGCGCTGCTCGCGGGCATGGTCGAGCTCGGCGAGGAAGTGTTCCACCTGCCGTGCCGCGTCGGCCTGCCGGCCTACGGCGGCGGCCTCGCCGACGTGGTCAAGAGCCCGCGCTACGCGACCGCGGTGGGGCTGCTGCTGGAAGGCCGCGACCACTGGCTGCGCGACGAGGAAGCGCGGCAGCAGACCAAGGGCATCGGCGGCGCCGCCGAGCGGATGCGGCAATGGTTCAAGGCGAATTTCTGAGGCGCGCGAAAGTGCGAACCTACTTTTGCGCGGTTCGGCTTCCTGAAAATCGGTGGCCTCAGTTGGCAAATGAGCACGCGATTTTCAGCGGCAACGGCTACACAGCGACAAAGCTGATGCGCGGCGTCGCGCGCAATGCGGGCGATCCCGCGGCGCGTGACGCGTGCATCGGCGCACTTCATAACAGCGAAGAAATCACCAACTCGGGAATCGACGGCAACCCAGCGGCAAACAGGGAATCTCGGCAACCGAAGGCGGCCAGCGCGAGCGCCGGTCACGGCATTCATCATCCGACAGGACGAAAGGAAGGGTAGCGACATGTTCGAAATCATCGACCAGACCACGCCGGAAGGCGCAGTCATCAAGGTCATCGGCGTCGGCGGCTGCGGAGGCAACGCGGTCGAGCACATGATCACGCGCGGGCTCACCGGCGTCGACTTCGTCTGCGCCAACACCGATGCGCAGGCGCTCAAGCGCTCGACCGCGCGCACGCAGATCCAGCTCGGCTCGACGCTCACCCGCGGCCTTGGCGCCGGCGCCAAGCCGGAGATCGGCCGCGACGCCGCGATGGAGGATCGCGACCGCATCGCCGAGCTGATCGAGGGCGCCGACATGCTGTTCATCACCGCCGGCATGGGCGGCGGCACCGGCACCGGCGCGGCGCCGGTGATCGCCGACATCGCCAAGAGCCTCAACATCCTGACGGTGGCGGTGGTGACGCGGCCCTTCAAGTTCGAGGGCAAGCGCCAGCGGGTCGCCACGGCCGGCATCGAGGAGCTCGCCAAGAAGGTGGACTCGCTCATCATCATTCCCAACGACAAGCTGATGGAGGTGCTCGGCGACGACGTGTCGGTGCTCGACGCCTACGCCGCCGCCAACGACGTGCTGTGCGGCGCCGTGTCGGGCATTGCCGAGGTGATCAACAACCCGGGCCTCGTCAACGTCGACTTCGCCGACGTGCGCACGGTGATGGGTGAAGTGGGCATGGCGATGATGGGCTCGGCGACCGCGTCCGGGAACGAGCGTGCGCGCACGGCGGCGCACGAGGCGGTGAAGAGCCCGCTGCTGGAGGACGTCAACCTCGCCGGCGCGCGCGGCGTTCTAGTCAACATCACCGCTTCGTCAGGCCTCAAGATGAAGGAGTACCACGACGTGATGAACACCATCAAGGAGTTCACCGCCGAGGACGCGATGGTGATCGTCGGCACGGTGATCGACGACACGATGGACGACGCGCTGCGGGTGACGATGATCGCCACCGGCCTCGGCGGTGCCGCCACGCAGTCGCGCGGCGAGAAACCGCGCCTCGAGATGGTGGAGAAGGTGGTCGAGCGCACCGGCACCGACAACGCCGGCTACATGGTTTCGCAGACCGTCGACTACGACAAGCTCGACCAGCCGGCAGTGGTGCGCCGGCGCTCGAGCGCGCTGTCGCCGCAGACGACGCCGTTCGACGCTTCCGACATCCCGGCGTTCCTGCGCAAGCAGGCCGACTGAGATGGCGCATGCAGACCGTTGCCTGACACGCGCGTCGCCCCGTGGCGACGCGCGTGCCGACGGCAGTCGATGTACGCAGCCTGTTACAAAGACCGTCGGCGTCGCCGCCGCCGCGGCGCGAATGCGAGGGGTCGCGTGCTAACATTCACGTTCCCCCGAATACGGGATTTCAACCCTCGATGCTGAAGCAGCGCACGCTGAAGACCGCCACCCGCACGACCGGTGTCGGGCTGCATACCGGCGCTCGCGTCGAGCTCGCGCTGCGTCCGGCGCCCGTCGACCACGGCATCGTCTTCCATCGCCCCGACCTTCCCGGCGCGCCGGCGATCGCGGGCCACGCCGCCAACGTCGGCGACACGCGGCTGTCTTCCACGCTGCGCGACGGCGTCGCCTCGGTATCGACGGTCGAGCACCTGATGTCGGCGCTGGCCGGTCTCGGCATCGACAACCTCGACGTCGACGTCGCCGGCCCCGAGCTCCCGATCATGGATGGCAGCGCGGGGCCGTTCGTGTTCCTGCTCCAGTCGGCGGGCGTGGTCGAGCAGAACGCGCCGAAGAAATACCTGCGCGTGACGCGCCCGATCGAAGCCCGCGACGGCGACAAGTGGGCGCGCTTCGATCCATTCGCCGGCTTTCGCCTCGACTTCGGCATCGACTTCCCGCATCCGGTGTTCGGCTCGGAGAACCGCCACGTCGTCGTCGACTTCGCCGAGCACTCCTACGTGCGCGAGATCGCGCGTGCGCGCACGTTCGGCTTCATGCAGGACGTCGAGGCGATGCGCGCCGCGGGACTCGGCCTCGGCGGCAGCCTGCAGACGGCGATCGTGCTCGACGAGACCAAGGTCCTCAACAGCGAGGGCCTGCGCTTCGACAACGAGTTCGTGCGCCACAAGGTGCTCGACGCGATCGGCGACCTTTACCTGCTCGGCCACCCGCTGATCGGCCAGTACAGCGCGTTCAAGACCGGGCACGCGCTCAACAACAAGGTCGCCCGGGCGCTGCTCGCCGAGCCCGGCGCGTTCGAGGTCGTGACGTTTGCCGCCGAGGCCGACGTGCCGCCTGCGTTCCAGGGCTGGCAGCTCTCGGCCGCCTGACCCGCGCAAGTATCGCGGCGCCCCGCGCGGACGCCCGAAGCGCCGCCACGATCGACGCCGCGATGATCCTCGTTCGCCTCCTTCTCTTCTTCGCGCTGGCGGCGATCGCGGTGTCGCTGTTCCTGTGGTTCCTCAAGCGCGACCCGCGCTACCTGCGCTTCGTGCTGCAGGTGGCGAAATTCACGCTGCTGGTGCTGGTGGTGATCTTCCTGCTGTTCGCCGCCGAACGGCTGCTGATGCCGGTGCTGGCACCGCTCATCTAGCGCACCTCCGTCGGGCGCGCTTCAGACCTTGTCGACGACGCGCGACCAGGTCTCCTCGAGGTGGCGCGCGATCACTGCGGCAAGTCGCGCCTCGTCGCGCGCCTCCAGCGCCACGATAATCTCCTCGTGCTCGGCGACGGCGCCGGCCCACTTGCGGGGCTCCTCGTTGCCGATGAAGCGGATGCGCTTCAGCCGCGCCTGGATCACCTGGTGCATCGATGCCAGCAGCGCGTTGCCGGAGAGCTGAGCGATCCCCGAATGGATCGCCTGGTTGCGGCGGTAGTACTCGAGGCGGTTGCGCGCCCGGTAGAGCGCGATCATCTCGTCGTGGACGCGGCGCAGCGCGGCGATCTCGGCGTCGGTGGCATTGCGGCACGCGAGGCGGCCGCCGAGCGTCTCGATGGCGCCGAGCACGTCGAGCATGTCGCGCACGTCCTTCGGCGTCAGCTTGCGCACGATCGCGCCGCGGCCGGGTACCAGGTCGAGCAGTCCCTCGCTCGCCAGGAACTTGAGCGCTTCGCGCAGCGGCGTGCGCGACACCCCGAGCGCCTTGCCGAGCTGGCCTTCGTGGATGCGCGTGAGCGGCGCGAGCTGGCCCTCGATGATCATGTCGCGGATGCGCTCGACGAGCTCGTCGTGCAGCGGCCGGCGGTGGAGGGGGACGATGGGCGACACCGTCGCGGCCACGGTCGCGGGCGCAGGCGCCGCGGCCGGCGCGGTCATGGCAGGTCGAGCGGGGCGAGTCATCGAAGTTGACTTTAGCATGCCGGGGTGGCAAAGTATATTCAGCATGCTGTATGCAGCATGTAATCCGATGCCGTTGTTGGGTGCGAACGCCTCGCCCCGCAAACGGCGCGGAAGGAATCGCCGTCCACGCCGGCAGCCGTCCCGCATTCGCCTCTGGAGTGACCCTTGATCCATCCTGGTGCCGCACCCGATGCCCGACCGCTGATCGCGCTGGCCATGGGGGATCCCGCGGGGATCAGCCCGGAACTCACCGCCAAGGCGCTGGCGCTCGATGACGTGCGCATGGCTGCGCGGATCGTCGTCGTCGGCGACCGCCGCGTGCTCGAGGCCGGCGCGCGCGTCGCCGGCGTCGCGCCGGACGTCGCCTGGCGGCGCGACATGTCGAGCCTCGATGCGGCGACGCGGCCGGTCGGCATCGACCTCGGCAATCTCGATCCCGAAGGCGTGCAGCGCGGCGTCGCGACGCGCACTGGCGGCGAGTTTGCGCTCGCGAATTTCCGCACGTGCCTCGAGCTCGCCCATGCAGGGCGCGTCGACGCCGTCTGTTTCACGCCGTTCAACAAGTCGGCGATGCGCGCGGCGCATCCGGGCTACGACGACGAGATCGGCTATTCGCTCGAGGTGCTCGGCCTCGATGTTCCGGCCAGCGAGTTCAACATCCTCGAGGGACTGTGGAACGCGCGCGTCACCTCGCACATCCCGCTCGCGGCCGTGGCCGCGCAGCTTTCGCGCGAGCGCGTGCTCGAAGCCATACGCCTGACCGACCACGCGCTGCGCAACGCGGATTTCGCGCCGCCCCGCATCGCGGTTGCCGCGCTCAACCCGCACGCCGGCGACGGCGGAAACTTCGGCCGCGAGGAAATCGACATCATTGCCCCGGCGATCGAGGCGGCACGCCGCGAAGGCATCGCCGCCGATGGCCCGTTTCCGTCGGATACGGTGTTCGTGCGCGCCCGCGCAGGCACGTTCGACGCGGTGGTCACGATGTACCACGACCAGGGGCAGATCGCGATGAAGCTTCTGGGATTCGATCGCGGCGTCACGCTGATGGGCGGCTTCCCGTTCCCCATCTGCACCGCCGCCCACGGGACCGCCTACGAAATCGCGGGCAAGGGAGTCGCCAACATCGGCGCCACCCGCGCCTCGCTGCTGCTTGCCGCGCGAATGGCCGCGCGCAAAAGCCGGCGGCAAGCCGATCGCGCTGCGTCCGCAGCGTAACTACGCAACGTCAACGAGGAGGGAAGTCCGATGCAGAACAGAGTCCTGGCGCAAGCCTTTGCCGTGGCGCTCGCGGGCGCGCTGACCGCGGCGCTCGCGCCGGCGCCGGCCGCGGCCGCGTGGAAGCCGACCGAGCCGATCGAGTTCGTCGTCACGGCCGGCGCCGGCGGCGGCACCGACAACTTCGCGCGCACCGTGCAGGCGATCGTCGTCAAGTACAAGCTCGCGGAGCAGCCGATCGTGATCCTCAACAAGGGTGGCGGGAGCGGCGCCGAGGGTTTCCTGTACGGCAAGGCCGCGACGGGCAACCCGCATCGCGTGACGTTCGGCACCAACAACGAATACCTGTTGCCGCAGATCGCGAAACTCGCGTGGAAGGGCGACGACTTCACGCCGCTGGCGGCGATGGCGCTCGACGAATTCATCCTGTGGGTCAATGGCGAGTCGCCGTACAAGGACGCGGCCTCGTTCATCGCCGCCGCCAAGGCGAAGCCGGACACGTTCAAGATGGGCGGCAGCCAGGCGAAGGACACCGACCAGACGCTGACCAGCCTCATCACCAGCGCGACGGGTGCCAAGTTCCTTTATGTGCCGTTCAAGAGCGGCGGCGAAGCGGCGGTGCAGCTCGCCGGCGGCCACATCGATTCCAACACCAACAATCCGAGCGAAAGCATCGGCCAATGGAAGGCCGGGCAGGTGCGCGCGCTGTGCGTGTTCTCGCCGAAGCCGCTCGCCGCCGGCCCCAAGGTGACCGCGACGATGGCGTGGTCGGACGTGCCGCCGTGCAAGGACGCCGGCATCCCGATCGACCAGTATCAGCAGCCACGCACGCTGTGGTTGCCGAAGGACGTCCCGGCCGACGCCGTGGCCTGGTACGTGGACCTGCTGTCGAAGGTGCGCGCGACGCCGGAGTGGAAGCAGTACATCGAGCGTTCGGCGCAGACCGACCAGTTCCTCACCGGCGCGGAGCTCAAGCGCTTCATTGCCGACAACGACCAGAAGTCCCGCAAGGTATTCAAACAGGAAGGCTGGCTCGTCAAGTGACGCCCGGCGCGGCGCGCGGACCGGGGTGACCGGCCGCGCGGCGCGCGGCTACGCCAGGCCCAGACATGTCCGCCGGCAGCGCGAAGCACGTGTCGCGACTCGCGGCCGAAGTGGTCGGCGCGATGGCCACGCTCGCGCTCGGCGTGGCCATCGCCATCGGTGCGCATGCCGACGGGGTGGGCTGGACGTCCGGCGGACCCGAGGCCGGCACGTTTCCGTTCTACGTCGGGCTGATCGTCGCGGCGGCGAGCCTCGGCAACCTCGCGCTGGCATTCCTGCGCCGCGATCGCGCGGCCGTGTTCCTCGACGCTGTCAAGGCGCGCCGCATCGCTGCGTTCGGCGTGCCGCTGCTGCTGTTCGTGGCCGCGTCGGTCTGGCTGGGCTTCTACGTGGCCACGATCCTGTACCTTGCCGGCGTCATGCGCGTGCAGGGACGCTATCGATGGTGGATGGCGCTGTCCGTGGCCATCGGCAGTGCCGCCTTCTTCTACCTCGTGCTCGAAGTCTGGTTCAAGGTGCCGCTCCTCAAGGGGCCGCTGGAAGCGGCGCTCGGCATCCACTGAGCGCCCGCCTCGATGGACAACCTCGCGCTCCTCTGGCACGGTTTCGGCGTCGTGCTCACCACGCAGCACCTGCTGCTGATGGTGGCGGGCGTGCTGTTGGGCATCCTGGTCGGCGTGCTGCCGGGGCTGGGCGCGCCCAATGGCGTGTCGCTGCTGCTGCCGCTGACGTTCACGATGAATCCGGTCGCGGCGATCATCCTCCTCACCAGCATGTACTGGGGCGCGCTGTTCGGCGGCTCGACGACGTCGATCCTGTTCAACATCCCCGGCGAGCCGTCGTCGGTGGCAACCACGTTCGACGGCTATCCGATGGCGAAGCAGGGGCGCGCGGCGCAGGCGCTGACGCTCGCGTTCCTGTCGGCGGCCGCCGGCGCGCTGATCGGCGTGATCCTAATCACGCTGCTGTCGTCTTGGGTGGCGACGTTCGCGTTGCGCTTCGGCTCGCCGGAGTACTTCGCCGTGTACTTTCTGGCGTTCGCGAGCTTCATCGGGCTCGGTGGCGCGGCGCCGCTGAAGACGCTGGTGTCGCTCGGGCTCGGTCTCGCGTTCGCCAGCGTCGGCATGGACACCATCTCGGGCAGCCTTCGCCTCACCTTCGGCCTCGATTCGCTGGTGGGCGGCATCAGCTTTCTCGTCGCGGTCATCGGGCTCTTCGGCATCGGCGAGCTCCTGGTGACGATGGAGGAGGGGCTGCGCTTCGACGGGCTCAAGGCGCGCATCCGTCCGCGCGCCGTGCTGGAAGCCGCACGCATGCTGCCGCGGCATTGGGTGGTGCTGCTGCGCAGCAGCGCGATCGGCTGCTGGATGGGCATCACCCCCGGCGGTCCCACGGCGGCATCGTTCATGAG